>JALVPX010000001.1 GCA_027031565.1 Deltaproteobacteria bacterium
TGCGCAAGAGGGCAGCGGCGTGCACTCTCAAAAGAAGGGCAAATTGAAAGCATTATGCTGACATGATAAAGGCTTAAAGAAGACGACGGACTTTGGAATCCACATCGTTCGTCCTCCTTTCGCCAGGTGGGGACCTGGCTGCAAAAGGGCCTCAAAATGAGGCCCTTTTGTGTTAGAAGATACCGCTGATTTGGCTTGCAAGTATGCCGGACAGCACCTCGGCAGCCTTCTTTTTGTCAATATTTGTTTGTGTTGCTGTTGATACGATTCTGGTTCTATAAGTTTGGAAATCGCTTTTAATTTTCCTGGTGGTTTTAAGTGCCGTGCTGGTTCCCTGGGATGCCTCGGTAGTCATTTCTCCGGTTACGCCACCTTCCACCCTTTCTTTAATTTGGACATCTACCACGCCGACAAATTTATCGACGTGGATGATAGCGCCAACGGCAGCACCAGCTATACTGCCAACAGTGGCGCCTATAATGGCGCCGACTGCTTTTCCGGCATCATCTCCACCAAGCAGTGCCCCACCGACGGCTCCACCAAACCCCCCTGCAAGCATACCGTCTGCTGTCAAATCTTTCCGCTCATAATCCATATACAGGACATTGGCCTGGATAATATAACCAGCCTTGCTAGGATCTTTGGTTATTTGATAACCTTTTTGTTTTAACAGGTCTAACAGCTCGTTTTCGAAAGCAATTTCTTTCATTTGCGAGGTATTTGTAACTCGCACAAAGATGTTCCTGTTTTTTACAAGCATTTCAGCATCGAGAAAGATAGTGTCCGACATGTTGACGTTAGTTTGGAGTTTTGCATGTTTGACTGCGTGCATTGTTTGTGAACAACCTGCCAATACCAAAACTCCGAAAACAACCAGAATTAGCATTATTTTTTTCATACCTCAGTCCTCCTTGAATTTGAAAATAAAAAAAGGGACCCCAGAATTGTTTTTGAGAGCCCCCAAAGGGTGCGTCTTGGCACCCATTAGTCTGTTTTTTATATTCTTTTTCCTTAGGCGTCAAGGCTACCAATCCCCTCTTTTTTTAAGGAAAAGCTTGACAAGTCTCTTTTTTATCTCGATAGTTAAATTGAGATAGTATAGTTATAAGGTTTTTTGACTTTTTCGTTGGCCGCTATATATACGAAAACGGCTTTTGGGGCTGAAGTCCGAGGGAGGCGTCACAAGAATCGCCAATGATGAGGGCTTCAGGCCAAGGACGTGGCAAAAATAGGAGTATGGAAATGCTTACTTTGCAACTTCCGTCTGACATAGAGGAGAAACTTGATGCGCTGACAAAGGAAACCGGGCAGTCAAAATCTTTTTATATAATTGAAGCTCTGAGTTTTTATTTGGAAGAATTGGAAGATATTCACCACGGTGAAAAGGTATTACAGCGTATTATTGACGGTAAGGAAAGAGTGTATAGCATAGAAGAAGTGGAGCGAGAGCTCGGTGTGGAGGATTGAGTTCTCTGACACTGCCAGAAAACAACTGGTTAAATTAGACAGGGAAATCGCAAGAACTATTTTAAGTTATTTGAAAAACAGAATTTCAGTTTCAAAAACCCCCAAAGTGTATGGGAAACCCCTGAGAGGGAAACTTGCCAGATTGTGGCGTTATAGGATCGGAGCTTATCGTTTAATTTGCGATATACAGGAAGATAAGCTCGTGATTCTTGTTTTATTGATTGGACATAGAAAAAATGTATATGACCTTTGAGAGTTATAAGGAGCGCCAACCGAAGGCTTGGCAGCGGTAACAAGGAAAGGAGTAACCTATGGAGATATTGGTGCTCTTGGGTGTATTGAATGTTTTGGCAGTGTTGGCATTCGTTTTCTGGCCTAAACGAGAACCCCCTGACCTCGACTGGAAGTCGTGTGTGAAAAAAAGGGAGGAAGAGGAGAAGAGAAGGCGTGATTTTAGGGAGAAGGCCGAAGCCATGGAATCTGAAGATTCCATGTTTAAGAAAGGCCCGTTTGATGGATGGAATACAGACCCAATTTATGCTGATGTGAATCCAGCAAATATGTGGAATACTGCATTTGATGATGATTAAATGAAATATTTACTTTATCATTTTTTATCTTTTTTGCCCTGAGAAAACCCTGCCTTTTCCATGGCCTGTTTCACTCCTGCTCTATTCATTATTTCTTCCACCACCTTGACCCTATCTTCGTAAGTCGGATCGTATTTGGGAATCCCGGTCTCCATGCCGGGGGCAGCACCAGTTATAACCCTCGTGGTGCTGCGCTCCCACTGGGGTTTGTCATCATTTTTAACAAAAAAACTTGACAAAAAGCTTCCACGTCCCGAGAATAGTAATAAGGTTTTTTGACTTTCTTTTTGCCTGGGGTCTTGATTGCCAACAGAGGATAGAGAACGATGCTTTACAATCTACTCTATTGCATAAAGATACTTATCGGATTAGCCCTTATCGTTGCAGGGTTTGGGCTGGCATGTGTAACAGTATGGGCCATTACAGCCGCCACCATCAAGACCTGGAACGTTCTCCTAGGGCGAGACAGGTTCTCGTGGAAGGATGCTGTCAACTGGTTCAAGAGGCTGCCAAGGTGGACCAGGGATGGAATGGATGAACAACATGCAGTTTGGACGATAAATGGCTTTTATGACTTGTTGTATCTAGATCGTCCAATTTGGTGGACCAATAGGGAAGAGTGCGAGGAGGCTCGCAAATTTCTTCGTAACCGTGGTTATAATACCTAATCTTGATATTTGATACTCATTTTTGGATTCCTTCCAAAAGATTGATACTCAGAAGCAGGAGTTTTTCCATCTGGGCCTAATATATTAGATGGGGACGATGAATGTTGGGTATGTGTACTCCCAGAAGAAGGTATTTGGTCTTTATTACTGCCTGTTTTGATTGACTTTATGGTTCTTAATACTCGATATGCTTCTCCGATTTCTGCGGCTCCTTTTGCCACATCCCCTGCAAACTGTGTAGCATCCACACCAAACTCTTCACCTCCAATCAATGACAAGGTATCCTTGACCCTGGAAAGCATATAACTTCCCCTGGCATCCCATCCACGATAGACGGTCCAATGATTACCGGTTTCAGTGTATTCATAAAAACCACCGGCTTTGGCATTTACAACAAGCACATTTCCTGTATTGGTATCCTCGTATATTGTGCCCTTGTGGGTTATTCCCGCCTTGGTAATTGCGCCCTCACGGACCAGTATGCTGGTCTCTTTTCCAGCCACAATTTTGCCACTATTTGGATCAACTTTAACATCCTGGAACATGAGAGCCTGGGTGCCATCAGGACTTTGTTCCATAGTTACAACACCCTTATCAAGACCATAACGAACATTACCGCTAACTAAATAGAATTCCCCATTATTTTCTGCAAGGTATCCTTCCTTTAACACATAGTCTCCCACTTCCGGGTCATAAGTTAATGCCCTGATAGTGTTTGTATCATCAATCCTCATCCCACTGGAGCTTTTGTCCAGTGCCTTGAGCTCGGAAACCACTATTTGCCCCTTGTCGTTGACAGCATATTTGACACTGACACCATTATCAAATGTGCCCTTTTCGAGTTCTTTCTTGTATTGTTTGTATATGCCTGGCCTCAAGGATTCCCGATGCTGGCCAAGCCAGTTTGAAAACTGTTCCGTGGTCATGGCTTTTGAGACAACAGTACCACTATCCACCTTACTTCCCCTCACCTCTTCCGCTGCGTGGCTGGTCTTGAGGTCGGCCAGGCCAAGCCTTCCCGTTTTGGGATCGTACCCAAAAGAGGCACTAACCTTGTCACCTGGTTTAACCTCTATATCTTTCATCCCCGCCTGGTCAGCCATTTCCGTCAATCTTTTCGCCTGGATATGTGTCGCACCTGAAATCTCCATATTATTCAAGTGCTTTTCTAAGAAGCGTTGACCCTCAGGGGTCGATGTCAGTTGATTTAAAGTTGAGACGGTACTGGGCGGGATGTTTCCAGTTTGCAGGTAAGATGCAACGGCGTTGTTTGCCATCATCTTAACTGCTTCATTTAGCTTTTTCTGGCCTTCGGTATAGCCGCGCACATCTACAGCCGAGGAGATATTGCCGCCTCCCAAGTAATTAGACGTATTTACCGCGCCACCTATAGCTGTTCCCTTTTCGAGCCTGCTGACCATTTCAGCAGCCATAGGAACACTCATTCCTATCCGTTCAGCCTCTTTTTTAAACGCATAAGCATTGGTGCCGGCCAAGGCTCCTGCAAGCGTCGCCTTGCCTGCCTGATAATCCCTGAAAGTAGTACCAGGGGTAAGCAGGCCCGTTTTCCTAAGAGCTTCATATTCCTGCCAAGCGCCAACGGCTCCAGAACCTTGCCTCATACCATCTATTGCGCCTTGAAACCTTGCAGCATCGGGGCCTCCCAAACCTCCAGCCCTGGCAATCTCTGCCTCGGTTTTTGTCGCTGCGGTATCGCCAAGGGTTTGGCCTAAAGAATGATAGCCAGATCCCGTGGTTGAGCCATGCCTTTGAGCAAGTGCATTCATCTGGTGAAAGTTTTTTGATTCCTTGGCCATCTCCTGCCATGAGGTCTGCCTGGTAAATCCGCTCCAGCTTCCCCCAAGATTTCTGGCCATGACTGTTCTGGACATCATTTTTTGCACTGCCTCGGAGCTTACCATCTGCTTCGTTTGTGCTTCTCCAGCTTGAGGCCCTACTCTTGGCGCTCCCGCATCTATCCCTGCTGCAAGAGAACGCACAAGACCAGCGGACAGATGCGCCATTGAACTTCCGCCAAGTCTTAATACACCAAAGGTTACAGCAGAAGCTATAAGCATCCCGAAACCCCTCATGGTGCCAAGTTGAGTAAGCGCCCTGTCTGCCATAGGCCAGCATTGCGCTAAACCCTTTATGCCCATCTGTCCCCCAGCGGAAATCAGCTCGAAAAGCCCGTTGGCCCTATTAAGCCACATGGTATAGCAGATCATGTCTACACAGCACCAAATAGCCCACCAGATGAACAGACCGAACATGAACTTAACAGCATCTATCCCTGCTGGTGTCATCATTAAAATTACTATGAGTGGTATCAAGCCACACAGGATAGCAAAGACTATTGTTTTTACGGTGGGCAGGAACTGGTTGAGCATGAGGCTCATTGCCCCACTCCTTGCCCCTGCTGTTGCATAGGATTGGGCTAGAGCTGCTTCTTTGTTGCCCAGGCCTGCAAGGAAGTTGTTCCAGGTCCTTGCGAAAAAGAGATTTTGGGTGATTTGCTCAGGCGTCATGGAACCGCCCCCAAGCACCCACTGTTGGATCGAGTTTCTGAATATTTGCCTGCACGCAGTCCTTGAAAGGGTGTCGGATGCGTCATATTCCATTACCTCGCAAAACTTGTCCACGGTTGAAGCCCAGGCCGGGGATGCGAGGTAGTTATTCATCCTGCTCCAGGCCTCTTGACATGATACATTTTGATTCCCTGTTCCTGGAGGAAGAGGGGCTCCGGATGCGTCAAGCCCACTCCATGTGAAAAGTGCCGGGTGAGCTGCAACGGACCAAGTTGTGATTTGGTCGGATGTGCGCTCTAGCTGTCCCTTGTAAGAGGACCTGGCAGCGGCTTCAATAGCGATACAGTCATGGGCATACATGTCAGCGCTAAACTGCATCCCTGGGTCAATCTGTGTTGCAAGAACAGATGACATGGCCCCCACAAATGCTTCGCGAAGCATGACCGTGCCGCGGTCATAACCTACGCTTGTTGGTGGGGTGGGGGTAGTAAGGTAGGTCTGTATCATGCTTTCAAGCCCAATAGCAACTTTGTTGACCAGCCCGGCAGTGGCTGCAATCGCTGTAGGAACACCGCTTTGTATGTGAAACTGCCCTGTGACATCGTCTCTTATTGTAACGGAGGAGTTCCCCGACAAGAAAATTGCGTGTAGAAAAATTGCTATCAGGCCAGCCCTAGCCCAAAAGGTGATACTGTTCGGCCTTCCGCCAAGAATGAAACCCCAAGAGCCTGCCACTGCCGCAAGAACAGTAGCAAGCAGAAAAACACTTGTAAGCAATCCAGTGTAGGTAGGGGATGCACAGACCATGGCAATAAAGATCCACATATCCCTAACAAGCTCAAAACCTCCGTGTATGATTATCTCAAAATTCATAAATCCATTCTACCCCTATGGATTTGATAGTTTGGTTCTTACTGCGGTGTCATTTATTTCCTGCAAAAGAAGGATTAAGTCGTTTACGCGCGCAAGATTTTTTTGTTCCAGCATCCAGACTGCCCGAGCTTTTTCGGATGCGTAAAGAACTCTTTGCTGGTACTCCTTTAGTGCCGTGTCGATACTCGTATCGTGCTCACACAGGTAGCAGTTACGGTCAGGCGGAACATTGCCTTGGCAGGCCTTGACCTTGTTTTCCTGGATAAACCTGATGGCTTTTGTGATTTCAGCGTAGATGATTTGCATTATTGAATATCCAAAGCCATAGGCAGCAGGATCAACCAGGCTTTGGATCGCCACAGGATTAGCCTGGTAAATATATAATTGTTTCATGTAGTTTAGGATTGGCAGGGGCAACACCCTAAGCCAATTCACTTCTGTTGCAGACAAAGAAGAACCTGTCATGAGGGCATTGTAGGCATTTTGGAGAACATTCGACACCTTGGTTTTCAGCGGCGTAACGCTGCTAAGGGTACACGCGCCTCCTACCCCTGCTGTGATTGGTTTTTCCTCTGCAACACCCTCAACAAATGCCTTGAACGACTTCTCTTCGTTTTCTGCCCCGCAGGATGGAACCAGATGGGCGAACCAAAACCCATTCACATGTTCGAAAGTAATGTCTCCTACATACCCTCGAACTAGGTTTTCCAGTGAGTCCTTGTCTGAACCCGGGAAATAGTTTGAGTGAATGTATTTAAGCAGGCTGCCTGTCTGCAGTATCAGCAAAAAATCAGACGGACATCCGTTATTTGTTTGTTGGTTGTCGGGAGCCGGGGGGATTCCATTATTTGTATCAAAAATGTTCCTAAGAACCCTGTAAGCAAGGCTGCTGTTATCAGCCTTGAACTCAACCTTCGGGATAGCATCTTTTAAAAACTGGCCAGCAGCTTTATAAGTGTCTTGAGGAACAAGGCTTGCTGCTGCATAGCCTAACCTTTGCGAAAGGGCGCACGAATTATATTGCGTTTGGTTGAGCAGGTCAGAAATCGATTTTGCAGTGTCTATTATTGACCCTGCCTCTTTCGATATAGACCTGAGCGCAAACTGGAATGCAAAGTATGGTGCACTAGAGATTATGTTTTGTGCCTGCTGGACCAGGTAGTCAAAGTCCATGAAGTGGAAGCCTCCCAGAAAAACGTCTATACCGCCACATCCAATAGAAATTTTGGGAGGTTGGAATGAAGCTATCTGGTCTGAGACAAACCCGCTTCTTACTGAAAGATTACCGAAAGAAACATATCCCCTCTGTCCTGATTCGTAATAAGACGGTCCCGAATAGACCGCCACTGTATTATCAACCCAGTCATCGACCCAGTCTGCAAAAGCAGACTGCGCCAACAACAAGAAAGATAAGAAAATCATAAATCGGATCATCTCACTATCTCCCTGGAAGCGGTTACAGGCAGGGGCTCGGCATAATTTTCAGGAACAGCATCGCCATAAACTATCCTGAGACCCCTGTACAGGTTCATTTCTATTTGATCCTTTGATGTTGTGCCTGTAAGGATCGGGAAAGGCGGATTGCCTATTCTCGAAATCACCCACGCCTGTGGGATCGCACTGACCCCAATGGAATCTGCAAGCGTCCGGGCATTTTCAAAGGAAAGATCATAAGCCCTGAATTCTATACCCCTGGCCTTGCAGAAATCTTTCATGATTTTTTTGGCAGGGGCAGAAAGTGGCACGCCCTTGGCGAGAAAAAGAAGGACGGCAATTTCATCGGTCTTGTCTTTTATGTAGCTCTTTACGGCAGCAAGCCTGGCCTTGGCTGTGGCCACCCTGCCGGAAAAGTTGTATGGGCTTTGGGTGACTG
>JALVPX010000002.1 GCA_027031565.1 Deltaproteobacteria bacterium
GTTGAAAGATCATGGTGTGCGTTACGCATTGTGGAAACAAGACCCTTCTTCCTTCAAGCTGCCAGGGGCAGAAACCTTGAAGGATTTGCAGGCTAGGGCAGTTGCCGCTGTGGAGAAGATATTCTCCTTACACCCAGGCGAAAAGGTGGTTGTTGTATCCCATCTGGCTGTTTCAAGGTGTCTTTTGCTGCACTATTCAAACAGGCCGCTCAGTGCCTACAGGAATATATCAGTAGCCAATGCCACGCCTATTGCACTCATGAGGAATAGTGGTCATAATTGTGTTGTTCAAGAAATTCAAGAGAAACGTGACATGATGACCAATCAGGCTGGTTGCTTATCTTGAAATACGTTTTTGTTCGAATCAAGCCGTAACCCATGAAGGTTATATGGTGTTTGAGATCTTGAAATGCATCCAGGCCTGTAACATCAAGTCCAGGAGGAAGTAAGGATAGTTATGTGGAATACACTCAAGACATTCATGCTACTAGCTGCGTTGACAGCGCTGTTCATGCTGATCGGTCAGGCACTTGGAGGCCGATCAGGCATGACCTTTGCCTTGGTGATGGCAGCGGCAATGAACTTTTTTGCCTACTGGTTCAGTGACAAGATCGCTCTCAGGATGAGCGGTGCTGTACCCGTGTCCGAATCAGAAGCACCCGAACTCCATTCTATTGTGGCAAACCTTGCAGCAAGGGCGGGCATCCCAAAGCCCAAGGTCTATATCATTCCCAGGCAGACGCCGAATGCCTTTGCTACAGGGCGCAATCCATCCCACGCAGCCGTGGCAGTTACCCAGGGAATAATGGAGCTTCTCAACCGTGATGAGCTGGAAGGGGTTTTGGCGCATGAGCTGGGACACATCAGAAACAGGGACATCCTCATAAGCTCGGTGGCAGCCGTGGTTGCCGGCGCCATAAGCTATCTTGCCCACATGGCCCAATGGTCCATGATGTTCGGAGGTTTTGGTCATAGCGATGACGATAATGATGGAGGTGGAATAGTTGGAGCCCTGGCCATGATGATCCTGGCGCCCCTGGCAGCAGCCCTGATACAAATGGCCATATCAAGAAGCCGGGAATATCTGGCTGATTCCACGGGTGCAAAGATATGCAATTGCCCGGAATCCCTTGCAAGCGCGCTGAAAAAGCTTGAGGAGTGGAACCACAGGTTGCCTATGCAGGTAAATCCAGCTACTGCCCAAATGTACATAGTCAACCCGCTTTCTGGCCAGTCCCTTGCCAATCTATTCAGTACGCATCCTCCCATCCAAGAAAGGATAAGGAGATTGCTGGAGATGGCCCATCAGCCCATGACCGGGTGAACTGGTTTCCCGTAGCCCTTACAACCGCCCTGGCCACTGCCTCTGGTGATGCGCTTTTAAAGGCACGGTTCAGCTCGATGAGCCCCATCCAGATGGCGGTTGTAAGGGCAGTTTCGCCCATACCCTTCTTGCTGCCTGTTCTAGTCTGCATCCCGTGGCCAGAAATCTCTAAGGAATTCTGGACCACGGTCACCATGCTGGTTCCATTGGAACTTGCCGCATTAACTCTATACATGAAGGCCTTGAAAACATCTCCAATCTCCTTGAGCATCCCGTTCCTTGCTTTCACCCCTGTTTTCATTGTGTTGACCGGATGGTTCATTCTGGACGAACAGGTCACAACAGCGGGGCTGGCGGGTATCTTGCTCACAGTGGCCGGAGCTTACATATTGAATCTCAACAAGTCGGTGTCTGGAATATTTGGTCCTTTTGTCATGATCTTCAAGGAAACAGGGCCCTTGTTGATGCTCATGGTGGCGCTTATTTACAGCATTACCTCGGTGCTGGGGAAAAAGGCCGTCCTGCAGTCAGGCCCCTTTTTCTTTGCCTGTTTCTATTTTGTGCTGATTGGCGTGGCGACACCCTTGATGGCCTTGGCGGCAAGCCTGTTTTCGACCCGGGTCGGCCATGCCATGAAAGGACTGAGGCCGAATCTGGGATGGTGGGGAGTGGGACTCTGCCAGGCCGTCATGGTGCTGACCCACATGTGGGCCATCAGCCTTACGCAGGCTGCCTATATGATTGCGGTTAAACGAACCAGTCTTCTTTTCAGTGTATTTTACGGGAAATTCATATTTCGTGAAGAGCGCATTCCTGAACGTTTTGCAGGCACCGCCCTTATGGTGGCAGGAGTTGCCATAATTTTGATCAAGGGGTGACTACATGAAGGTTGCCTTGATAGCCGCTCCATGGCCGCTTTTTAACCGCCCATCCATTCAGACCGGTGCGCTCAAGGCCTATGTAAAGCTGAAGATGCCAGCGGCAGTGGTTCGCTGCTTCCACCCCTATCTTAATAGCGCACAAATGATAGGCTTTTCCAACTATTATGCTGTTTCACAATCCAGTTTTGCCTCCGAGGCCGTAGGGGCAGCACTTCTTTTTCCAGAAAACCACCGCAGGTGTGAGAAGGTCTTTTCAAGACACCTTTCCAGGAGGGGGGCAAGGCATATTTCGTTTTCAGAGATAAAAGACGCACTGGAAAAAGCGCTGTCACAATTCGTGGCTGATACGGATTGGCGTGATTTTTCTGTGGCAGGCTTGAGCGTATGTCTTAATC
>JALVPX010000003.1 GCA_027031565.1 Deltaproteobacteria bacterium
AGCCGCTATCTGATTCGATCCTGTATGCCAGGCTGTGAGGGGTATGCCGGGTAGGGGCAGACCTTATTACAATAGGAGGTATCTGCACGGCAGCTCTCGTTTCCACAGGCAACTCTTCCATAAGAACTTTGTCTTCAGAAAGGGCAAGCCACTGCCCAAAGGCCTCTTTCAGAGTGGAATAAAAGGCCTTAAACCCCGTTGCTGCCAATATGGTAACCGGCCCCTTTCTGGAAAAGCCAGGGGCATATTTGGTGGCAAAAACATAGGGGATCAACTCTCCTATGTGATCAGGATGGCGATGGGTATACAAGATATAATCTACCTGATCATAATTTATACCAGCCTTCAACAACTGCCTCATGGTTCCAGATGCGCTGTCAATCAAAAGGGTGGTGCCGGAGGTCCGCAAACAGGCAGCTGGACCAGCCCTGCGCAAAGATGGAACACATGTGCCTGAGCCCAGGATTATGACTTCAATCATGCTCAACCCCTGCAGAGAAATCTACAATTCCACCAGTTCCAAGTCACCAAATATGCCCAGTTTGTCACCTGAAATTACCAGGGCTGCCAAACAAGCCGAATGGGCCTGTAAAAATTCGAGAGCCCTCTTTACGTCTCCACGCCTTGAAACCATGTTACCCCCGGCAGTGGCAAGTGCATCGGCAATAGATGGAGATTCGCAAAGCACTGTAACAGCATCAGATGCGCCCATACTCAGGGAATGACCTACCGTGCCGGACGAAGTGCAAAGCCCCCTGGGTTCGCCTTTGGTGTCGAACCTGATGGCTATTTTGCCTGAAAACGGAGACTCCCCAGCCCAAACAGCTGCCTCTGCCTGGCCGCTGACCTTCAAAAAAATGTCTCCGCCATTTTCCACCACCACCTCGCCGCCTATTGTTTCAACGATTTTCTGCCCTACGTACCCGGCAATCACACCGGCAACTGATGCCATGGGACCTACGCCTGCCGCAGCAGCAGCCTCCAGCATCTCCTTTACGACAGGCGGTGCAATTTCATCATCCGGCAAAGGTACAAGGGAATCGAAAAAGCGGGGATGCCTTGTGCCATAATGTTCAATGGCCAACCTTGATTCAAGCACCCATTCAGAAACTTTTGATGTCAGGTCCTGCCTGGCCTGTATATGAAGGTCTGTTTCTTTGTGAACAACCCGGAAAGAAACAAGACCTCTACGGATCATGATCTTGCGGTAAAAACGCTCCTCACCCATGATCTGTTATTTTATGGGGCAAACACGCTACCAAATTCGGTTCGTAGCGGCCTGGACATCAACTGTTTTACCGCCCGCCCAGGGTCCAGCCCTTCATAAAGAACCTGATACACCGCCTCCGAAATGGGAAGTTCCACACCATATTTCTGCCCCATTTTATAGGCAGCCTCAGCGGTCTTCACACCCTCGGCAACATTATTCATCTCGGAAAGAATTTGATCGAGGACAAGCCCCTGCCCCAATTTCATGCCGACATGACGGTTCCTGCTCAAGGCCCCTGTGCACGTAAGAACCAGATCCCCCATGCCAGCCAGGCCTGCAAAAGTGATGGGATTTGCGCCGCACCTGACCCCAAGCCTGGCCATTTCGGCAAGCCCCCTGGTTATAAGGGCAGCCCGGGCATTGTCGCCAAAGCCCATGCCGTCTGCTATGCCAGCAGCGATGGCGAGCACGTTTTTCAAGGCCCCGCCAAGCTGCACTCCAACTAGATCAAGGCTGCTATAGGCCCTGAAATAGTCTGTAGAGAAAAGCTCCTGTATCTCTTCAGCCACCTTGATATCCGAGGATGCAATGGTAACTGCTGCGGGCTTTCCAGCAGCTACTTCTTGAGCAAAACTCGGGCCGGACAGTATGGCAACCTTTCCATGCAGAAAGGCTGGAAGCTCTTCCTCCAGCACCTGGGACATAGTGCATAATGAACCGATCTCGATGCCCTTTGAGGCACAGCATACGGCCCCGGGAAGGTGGGAACCCAGACCAGATGCGGCTATCTTGGACACCTTCCTGGCCAGATCCCTGGTAACCTGGGCGGGAACCACAAAAACCAGGACATCGCTGCCTTCCAACGCCCCCTTCAGGCTGCTGATCGGCTGCACAGTTTCGGGAAGTATGTAACCAGGGAGATAGCGTGAATTTTCCCTGGTCTGTTTCATCTCTTGGACCAGATCTTTATCCCTGGCCCATAAAATGGTGTCTATGCCCTTTTCACCGAGCAGTTTGGCAAGGGCTGTACCCCAGCTACCTGCACCGAGCACCGTTACCATCATGGAGATACTTCGCCCATGTCGTTCAGGCCTCTTCATTTTCGGCAAGGAGTGCAATGGATGCCAGACGGCCTCCCTCTTGGAGCCTTATGACCTTGACACCCTGAGCTGCCCTGCCGGTCACGCGGATCTCATTGACCCTGGTCCTGATTATGTTTCCGCTGTCTCCAACCAGCATTACTTCGTCTGTATCCTTAACGAGCAGCACGCCTACTACGTGACCCGTCTTGTCTGTTACCTTGAAGTTGATGATTCCCTTCCCGCCCCTTGCCTGAACACGGTATTCAGAAACAGGGGTACGTTTGCCATAACCATTTTCAGTTA
>JALVPX010000004.1 GCA_027031565.1 Deltaproteobacteria bacterium
AGGCCCTGCTCAAGGGCCTTCTGGATAAGGGGATTTGCACCAAGGATCAATTGTGCGCAAGCGACCCCTCAGACATCAGGAGGGAGCACTTGTCAAGGCAATATGGAATAAGGGTGCTGGAGGCCAACACGCCTGTTATGGAATCTTCAGAGGTGGTCATCCTTGCAGTCAAGCCCCAGATAATGAAGGTGGTCCTGGATGACATCGCCGCCTCGGTCAATAAGGCCCATCTCATAGTCTCGATCGCTGCTGGAATCTCCACTGCCTTTTTGGAAAAGGCGCTGCCCGATTACGCCAGGGTGATAAGGGTAATGCCGAACACACCCGCCCTGGTTCAGAAGGGGGCTGCTGCCCTGTGCAAGGGAACCCGGGCCACAGACGAGGATCTTGACAAGGCCCTGTCCATATTTGGAGCAGTGGGTGAAGCAGTGGAGGTGCCCGAGTCCCTTATGGACGCGGTGACTGGTCTTAGCGGAAGCGGGCCCGCCTATGTATTCACCTTTATCCAGGCCTTGGTGGATGGGGGTGTGCTAGAAGGCCTGCCTAGGGATGTGGCCCAGATGCTTGCAGTGCAGACCGTTCTAGGTGCCGCCGAGATGTGCAAGAAGAGCAGGAAGAATCCAGCCGAGTTGACTGCCATGGTCACCAGCCCTGGAGGAACCACCATACAAGGTTTATATGAAATGGAAAGAGATGGTTTCCGCGGTACGGTGATGGCGGCTGTGAGTGCGGCAACGGCCCGTTCAAAGGAGCTTGGAGGTAACTGATTGCCTGAAATAACCGGTTTCAAGGCTGCCAAAACATATATAGAAAAGTCAGACTGGGGCAAGGAAAAGGGGCTGGTCTGCCTCTTTGCCGGTGAAGGCGAGGTTGCCGCATCCCTTGCAATACAGCTCGCAGAAAGGCTCCTTCCTGAAGGGTCACAGGATTTCAATTTTCATAAGTTCGATTCAGAGACGGCCATTCCCTCTGCAGTGGCAGAAGCGCTAGGCTCAACATCACTATTTCCTGGCAGAAAGGTGGTCCTGGTCAAGGATCCGCCCTTCCTGGCTGCCAGGACAAAGTCAACCTTGGCATGGAGTGATTTCTTCAAGCTCCTTGAGGCCGGCAAGACAAGGAGGGCAGCGGCATTTCTCCAAAATACGCCCCTGGATCCGGGCAGCGTGGCTGAGATGGATGATGAGCAGATCAAGAAGGCGGCGCGTCTGCCCGATAATGCAGATCCTGCCGTGATCAGACAATTCGTTCGGGCCAACATGGATTTGATGAACAGGTTGTTCCAGGCGCGTCACGGAGACTGGTCCTGGCTTGAATCCTGGATCAAGGCCTGCCGGAATCACCCGGAAACGGCCCTCCTGGTGGTGGCGGAGAAGGTTGACAAGAGATCAAGCCTGTTCAAGGCCTTCAAAGACCATGGGATCGTTTTCAACTTGGCCGCTTCAAACCGGCAGGGGCAAAGGGAACAGCTTCAGGCCCTTTTTGTAGCGCATGCAAAGGAAAGAGGCCTCAAGTTCAGCAGGGAGGCAGCAGCCCTGTTGCTGCAAAAAGTCGGCAGCGATCTTGGTGCCCTCAAGAGGGAGATGGATAAATTGGCGGCAATGGTCGGCACCATGCCCCAGGAGGTAAGCGCTGATCTGGTGGACGAGCTGGTGGTCGTCCACAAAACAGATGAACTCTACGAATTGAACGAGGCCATTGGAAACAGAGATGTGGTTTCAGCGCTAAGGACAGCAAGGCACCTAATGGACCAGGGTTTTCATCCCCTGGCAATTTTCCAGGCAGTAACCAACTACCTGCTGAAGCTGTTTGTGCTGCACCAGGCCCTGGCTGGAATTGGCCTGAACGGACGGTCAATCGGTTCCTATTCGAGGTTTCAAAACGATCTCCTGCCGGCCATAAAAGATTATTGGCAGGAAGGCTGCCCGGAAATATTGAGAAGCGCCCACCCATACGGCCTTTACAAAATGGCCTCCAAGGCGGTTTCCTTCTGCACTTCTGGAGAATTTATTGATATTCTCCAGTCCCTTTACCACTTTGACCTTGCCCTGCGCTCATCTTCAACCCCGCCTGAACTTGTCCTGGAGACAATGTTTCTGCAGATTCTCAAGGGGGATGCACTGCATGGATGACAAAAAAGCACGCCTGCCTGTGGCCCGTTTCTTGTTCGAGGCCTCCATTCTCAAAAAGGTCCTGCGTACGGGCTATCCGTTCCTGGGCAAAGGGGAAGAATCTGTAGCTGCCCACACATTCGGCGTGCTCATGGCTGCCTTTGCGTTGGCAAAGGAGTTTGAATCTGTAGATATGGAGCGTTTATTGCAACTGTGTCTGTTTCATGACTTGACAGAGGCGCGCACAGGCGATGCCAATGCCGTTCACAAGCTCTATGTCACCATAGATGAAGACAAGGCGGCAAGGGATATGACCAGGGAGCTTGGCTGGGGCAGAGAAATATATTCGATATTAAGAGAGTATCGCGAGGCAGAGAGCCTTGAGGCCCAGATCGCCCACGACGCAGACCAGATCGATATGCTGCTTTCATTGAAAGAACACCTTGATACAGGCAGTGAAGACGCCGCCCTGTGGATACCCTA
>JALVPX010000005.1 GCA_027031565.1 Deltaproteobacteria bacterium
ACAGGGGTGCAAGACAGGTCGAATGTACCATAAACGGCATAGGGGAGCGTGCCGGGAACACTGCCATGGAAGAGATAGTCATGGCACTCAAGACCAGACACGACCTGCTGCCATATGAAACAGGAATCGATACCCGCCAGATTATCGCCACGAGCCGCATGGTGTCCATGCTGACAGGCATGGCCGTGCAGCCGAACAAGGCAATTGTAGGGGCTAACGCCTTTGCCCATGAGTCTGGCATCCATCAAGACGGGGTGCTAAAGGAGCGCACCACCTACGAGATCATGGACCCGAGGGATATCGGCCTGGAAGAAGGCAGGCTTGTTCTCGGCAAACATTCAGGCAGGCACGCCTTGAGGACGAAGCTGGAGGAATTGGGCTACCGCCTGAGTGAAAAAGAGCTGGACAAGGGCTCAAACCGTTGCAGGCGGCCGGGGTATCCGCCCCACGGCAACTGTTGCAGTTGAGATAGATGGCGAAGAATACAGCGGAGTCAGCATGGGGGCAGGCCCCATTGATGCCGCATTCAAGGCGGTGGCCAGCCTAGTCAAGACGAAAAGCAGGCTCCTGCGTTTCAACGTAAGTTCCATCACCGGCGGCACAGACGCCCAAGGGGAAGTGACTGTGCGCCTTGAAGAAGACGGCCACGTGGTCACGGGGCAGGGAGCGGACCCAGACATTATTACAGCCAGTGTAAAGGCGTATTTGAACGCCTTGAATCGCCTGGAATACTTGAAACACAATACTCCCAAGGCCGTAGCACAGCCCATGTGCGAATAGACACACAGAGGAGACATTTTTTGCAATGAGCAGACCCATGACAATAGCAGAAAAGATACTTGCGGCCCACGCAGGCCTGGACAGCGTGGAACCAGGGCAGCTGGTGCAGGTTGAAGTGGATCTCGCCCTGGGAAATGATATCACTGCTCCAATAGCAATTCGCACCTTCAGGGAAACCGGGGTCACGAAGGTGTTTCACAGGGAGAAGATAGCCCTCGTTTCAGACCATTTTGTGCCGAACAAAGACATAAAGAGTGCTGAACAGGCCAAGCAACTCAGGGATTTTGCCAGGGAACAGGGCATTCTCCATCATTACGATGGAGGTGAAACAGGTGTAGAGCACGTTCTGCTTCCTGAAAAAGGCTTGGTGCTGCCTGGTGACGTAGTGATCGGTGCAGACAGCCACACATGTACCTATGGTGCCCTGGGGGCCTTTGCCACAGGTGTGGGCAGCACGGATCTGGCAGCCACCATGATTACAGGCAAGACGTGGTTCAAGGTGCCGGAGACGATCAAGTTCATCTATAAAGGCACGCTCAAACCCTGGGTGTGCGGAAAGGATCTAATTCTCCACACAATCGGCGATATCGGCGTTGACGGCGCGCTCTACATGGCCATGGAGTTCACAGGCCCTGTAATTGATGCACTGCCTATGGCTGACCGTTTCACCATGTCCAACATGGCCATAGAGGCAGGAGGCAAGGTCGGGCTCATAAATCCGGATGAAACCACCATGGCCTATGTGCAGGGCAAGGCCTCCAGAGAGTTTACCCCCTTGAGGAGCGACGAAGATGCGCAATATGCCAGGGTGATAGAATATGACTGTTCAGGCCTTGAACCACAGGTAGCCTTTCCTCACCTTCCAGAAAATGCCCGCCCAATATCTGAGGCAGGCAATGTGCCACTGGATCAGGTGGTGATAGGTTCATGCACTAACGGCCGTTACGAAGACCTTGAAATTGCAGCCAGAATATTAAAAGGCCGCAAGGTGGCCAAAGGACTGCGTCTCATAGTCCTGCCCACCACCCCAAAGGTATATGCCGATGCCCTTGAAAACGGACTTATTAAGACCTTTGTGGAGGCAGGGGGCGTGGTAGGCCCGCCCACCTGCGGCCCCTGCCTTGGAGGCCACATGGGCATCCTTGCAAAGGGGGAAAGGGCCTTGGCAACCACAAACCGTAATTTCGTGGGCAGGATGGGGCATCCTGAAAGCGAGGTCTATCTTGCGAGCCCGGCCGTGGCAGCGGCAAGTGCGGTCATCGGCCGCATTGCCAGCCCTGAAGAGCTTTAGGAGGTAATGGATGAAGATCAAAGGCAGAGCCTGGAAGTTTGGTGAAAATATAGACACAGACGTGATAATACCTGCCCGCTATTTGAATACCTCTGATCCCGAGGAGCTGGCAAAGCATTGCATGGAAGATGCCGACCCCGACTTTTCCAAGAAGGTGAAACAGGGCGATATAATCGTGGCCGGCAAGAATTTTGGATGCGGAAGTTCCCGGGAACATGCACCCATAGCCTTGAAGGCAGCCGGTATCGGGGCTGTTATAGCTCCCAGCTTTGCACGGATTTTTTACCGGAACGCATTCAACATGGGCCTGCCCATCTTTGAAAGCACAGAGGCAGCCGAGGCCATAAACGAAGGCGATGAAGTGGAGATCGACGGCGACACTGGAATAATCGTTGACAAGACTACTGGCAGGAAGTTCAAGGCGCAGCCGATCCCGGGCTTTATGCAGGAGTTGATCAAACAGGGCGGACTCATCCCATATGTTCTCAATCAGGAAAAAGAGAAACATAATGT
>JALVPX010000006.1 GCA_027031565.1 Deltaproteobacteria bacterium
GTTCAGGAGCCACTCCCAGCCGCCGCTCCCACGCCTGTACAATCCAAAAGCTTTTTATCCCGAGGAGTCTTTGATTCTCATGCTATGAAAAATTAGCGTACTGGTTTTAATAAAATCTTCTTAAAAGAAAGAGCTTTGTGTTTGAAGCAGAGCAGGTCTAGTGTGTGGCTCCTGAAGAGACCTCAGAAAAACAACTATTTTGATCAGGAGCAAGGCCTGAGGAGCGAAAAAACGCAGCTATTGGGCAAAAGAGGCGGTTTTTCAGGGGTCTCCTGAAGAGTTTTCGGCGTGAATGGGATTAAGATGCGGTGGAGACACACGCAAAGGAATCATAAAAACAACTGCTTCAAATAATTGTCCTTTTTCACGATACACAGGATCAGCCGCTCAATACTGAAATGGGGAAGTAGCGGGAAACAGGCTGGCAGCTGTTTGAACTGGCGCTATTCGGAAAGGCTATTTTGCGGCTTTTTTAACAAGTGTGAAAAAAACTTGACCCGAACTTACTGGAAATGCTACGTTTTTCAAACTAACGGTAGAGCCGGAACATTATATAGCATAATGGCCTGCCAGAAATAGCATGCTAAAGGATGGGTAATGAAGGGATCAACAGTTTTCAAAAAGTTTCCCGCGTGGAAATGGGCAGCTGCCGCCTTGTTCATTCTGTTTTTGTTCGCGATCTTCTCCAAGGCGGGCGATATTTCGGCAGATATCGAGCGGCGAGTCTGCGAAGTGGTTGCCGGTTACGGTCTGGATTGTTCAAAAATAGTAAAGGTCCACGGCCGTGACATAGTTTTATATGGAGAAGTGCCGCCGGGTTCACGCAAAGACGAACTGGTCAAAAAGGTGGCCTTGGTTCGCGGTGTCCGCACTGTAACAGACAAGTTAAAGCCATATGTTTTGGAGAGTCCGCGGGTAAAAATACTCATTTCGCAAGACAAAATCAGCATAACAGGCCATCTTCCCGAGACCGTCTCATTAGATGGACTAAAAAACAAGATTTCCCAGAAACTGCCTGGACGTTCCATAGTATTTAAGGCTTCAAAAGGGCCAAAGGTGCTGAACAAGGGCTGGGTTGAACGCCTACCGAATTTAGTGGCAATAGCAGCACAGGTGAACGATGCAGAGATTGAAATCGATGATAAAGGTGTCAAGGTGGCCGGCTATGTGACGTCTCAGGCTCAGAAAGAAACAGTAGGCAAGAAGCTGAAGGATGTGATAGGGGGGCTGCAATTAACCAACTGGCTGGTTGTGAAGGTGCCGGAGGATATCCTGCTGAAAGAGGCAATAACCAAGGCAGCCAGGGAGTCCATCACCTTTGTACCCGGAACCGATCAATTGACCAAGGAAGCCAAAAAGGTGCTTGACGATATTGCAAAGGCCTTGAAGGAATATCCCGGTTTCGTTTTGGAGGTAGCAGCATTTACAGACAGTGTTGGTGATGATGAATACAATCTCGAACTGAGCCAGAAAAGGGCTGAAAGTGTAGTCCGTTATCTGATTTCAAGAGGCATTTCCCCTAATCGCCTCCTGGCCAAAGGATTCGGCGAAGCCAATCCGGTGGCAAGTAATGAAAGTGCTGCCGGGCGTATCAGCAACCGCCGTATTGAATTCAGAATAAAAACAAATAACAAAAAAGGCTAACCGTTTTAGGAGGATAAAATGGCATATCTGATTTCACAGATGTTATGGTTGCTCGTCCTGGCAGCCATCTTGGGTGGGATAATCGTATGGGGATTATTGAGAATGCGCATAAAGGCGCGTCAGGATGCCTTGGTCGAGGAGGCTGAATCGAAATTTGAGGAATTAAAAGGCCCTCTAGAGGAAAAAATCCGTAAACTTGAGGAACAGGAGCAGCAACTCGGGCAGACAATCACCAAATTAAGGGAAGAAGGTTCACGTATGCAGGCCAAAGTGGCCAAATTGGAGCCAGTCAAGGAAGAGCTTGAGGCAAAGGAGCAGGAGCTCCAAATGGTGCAGAATGAACTGGCCAGACTCAAAGGAGAATATGATAGGGAAATAGAGAGCCTGCTCACCAAGGTTGCTGCCATGGAGAAAATTGAGGAAGAACGGGATGCGCTGGCAAAGGAACTGGCTTCCCTCAAGAAAAGCCTGTCAGAGGCAGAAGCGAGACTTTCTGAAATGGAAAAGGCGGCAGCTGATGAGGCCCGGCTCCAGGAACGCATTAAAGAGCTCGAGGCGCAGATCAAAAAACTTGCCCTTGAAAAGGAGGCTGCCTTGAGCGCTGCTGAAGAGGCAGCAAAGAAGGCAGCAGCCGTGGCGGAACGGCGTAAGGAAACCAAAAAGATGTCGCGCAAGGCAAAAAAATCGAGATCAAAGGATGACCTGAAAAAAATCAGGGGTATCGGCCCTGTCTTGGAGAAAAAATTGAATCAGATGGGCATAACAACGTATCAGCAGATTGCCAGTTTTTCCCAAAAAGATATCGAGCAGGTGGCAGATGCAATCAAAGACTTTCCAGGCAGGATTACCAGGGACGATTGGATTGGGCAGGCCAAAAAAGAGCACAAAAAGAAGTATGGTGAACCTGCCTGAC
>JALVPX010000007.1 GCA_027031565.1 Deltaproteobacteria bacterium
ACGAGTTGTTAACATCTTACCGAGACCAGCACCTCCTTATAGAAGAACTAAACAAGGTGGAGGCTCAGGCAGAGGCCCTCAAGGCTGAGCAGAAGCAGCTTTACGAGGAGCAAGCTGAAACAGAACACCTCGTCAAGGAGCTTTCCACCTCTGAAAGGCTTGAACAATTGAAGTTTGAAAAGGAGATCTTGAAGCACAGGCTGCTTGAACAAGTTTCAGAGTGGTCAAAATACGCCATGGCACTTCATCTGTTGGATGAGGCAAGACATAGGTTTGAGCTTGAAAAGCAGCCCCGGATCTTGCAAGATGCTGGGCGTTTTTTTTCAATCATCACGAATGGACGTTATGATAAGGTGATTGCTTCATCAGATGGAGGCGAATTGGAGGTTATCGACAGGGCAGGCCGCAGGAAGAGCGCATCCTGGTTGAGCAGGGGAACTGCGGAGCAGTTGTATCTGGCACTGCGTTTTGGCTACATACTCAACTATGGACTCAAAGGGGAGCCGCTGCCTGTAATAATGGACGACATCCTGGTCAACTTCGATCCAGAGAGGGCGGGCAACACCATTGATACCATAGCTGAGCTATCTGAAACGCATCAGGTCCTTTTCTTTACTTGTCATCCTGAAACAGTATCAAAGTTTGAGGCAAGGCTCCCCGGGGTTCAACACTTTTTAATCGAAGATGGAAGAATAACACTCCAGTGAGCAGGCAGGGGGCCATGAAAGTACTAGGCTGCGGAGCATTGAATCTGGATCTCATATTTGAGGTGGAAGACCTCGAAGGCATAAGGCAGCAAGGTTGGCCCCTTTTCCCGGGCAGGGAGATATCGGGCACCTACGAAGAAGCGGTGGCCCTTGCCGCATTTTTGAAAACAAGGGGCAGGCTGCTGGCAGAAAGCGGCGGCGGTTCGGCTGCCAATACCATATGCTGCCTTTCGGCGCTGGGTCATAATTGCTCCTTTCTCGGTTTGGTTGGCAATGATCCTCAGGGAGACGCCATATTGGAAAGCATGAAGGGGGTGGACATCTCCTGCATAGAAAGAAAGGGCAGAACCGCGGTCTGCATCGTGGTCCTTGAAAAGAAAGGGAGAGACAGGGCCATGTTTGTGGCGCCTGCATCTTTTCTCCCCGAAAAGAAAGTGATTATGGCAAAGAACAGATTCAACCACTTTGACTTGATCCATTTCAGTTCCCTTCTCCAAGAAGAGGGGGTTTCCTTTCAGGCCGATCTTGCTGGCATGCAGGGCCCGGACCAGTTGGTATCCCTTGATCCAGGCGAACTCTATGCTGCAAGAGGGCTTAAGGAGTTGATGCCCTTGTTGAAGGAAAGCAGCCTCCTTTTTGTCACATCGTCTGAGGTCGAGATGCTGACAGGTCTTTCCTTGGAGGAGGGGATACAATCGATTTTGAACCAGGTACTTGGGAAAAGCAGCTTATCTCGCTATTTCAAGGCAATGGATGAGGCCGGCGGGGGGCTTGTAGTGTGTAAAAAGGGCCCAGAGGGAGCAAGCGCAGCAGCCCTTAATGGGCGTGTGTTTCATCAGCCCGCAAAAAGGATTGAATCTGTCTTGGATAATACAGGCGCGGGTGATGCCTTCAATGCAGGTTTCCTGGACGGGGTTTCAAGGGGTGCGCACATTCAGGCATGCCTTGAAGCCGCAGCCGAGATGGCAGCCATATCCCTCACCACTTTTGGAAGGGAATATCTCGCTACTTTGAACAAGCATTGATGAAGAGAAATCCGTATCCAAATGTCATAGCATTTGATGATGCACCCTTCCCCAGGGATCACAGAGGAGATGTCAAAATCGTAGGCACCATCTATGCAGGTCCCCGGTTTGACGGCCTGCTGGTAGGAAAGGTGCGAAAGGATGGTGCGAATAGTGCAAAAAGGATTGTAAGCCTGGTCAGAAACTCAAAGTTCAACGAACACATTCAACTGGTTATGCTTCAAGGTGTGTCCATGGCAGGCTTCAACGTCGTGGATACCCATTTCATATTCAAGGAGCTGAAGAGGCCCGTTCTCGTCGTGGCCCGCCGCAGGCCTGAACCTGGCAAGATGAAAAAGGCATTGCTTGGCAAGATCCCCGGAGGCAGGAAGAAGTGGAGTCTGGTGGAAAGGTTGGGGCCGATGGAGCCCTGCTTGAACTGCCATATTCAAAGGGTCGGCATATCAAAGAAAGATGCTGAAAAAGTGATCAAATGTATGACGCTATATGGCAATATCCCAGAGCCTTTGAGGGTGGCCCATCTCATAGCAGGTGCCCTTGCAACAGGGACGAGTGTCGGCAGGGTCTGACATGGATCTCTTCAAATTCCCGATAGATATCAGCCTCAAGCCCTCGGAAGACATCCTGGCCTGGCTTTCAAACCATCTCTTCGAAGAAGCGGGCCAAGGCAGGGATCTGTCCAACAGTGTTGTCGTCTTTCCGGGCAGGCGTCCAGGCCTGTATCTCAGGCGCAGGCTTGGAAGACTTTTTGGGAGTTCGTATCTGCCCCCTAAGATCTTTGATATCGATTCGTTCATGGCCTGGCTGTGCGCCTGTGACGG
>JALVPX010000008.1:0-6197 GCA_027031565.1 Deltaproteobacteria bacterium
CACAGGCCCTGAATTTGCCCATGAGTGTTTGGATAACGATGGGGATGGGTTTGATGATACCACCAAGGAATATTGCCCAGACCATGGGAAACCCTTGCCTGTGGTGCTGCCTGAAAACCAGTCCCTTGCCTTTGGCGATTTTTACAGCGGAAGCCCATACTTGGGGAAAAAGGGGATCTTGCCGCCTGGGGCAGGCACCTTGAATATCTATGGAGGCTATTTCTACATGTGGCACAGCCACGCGGAAAAGGAAATGCTCAATTACAATGTCTTTCCAGGCGGAATGATGACCATGCTAATTGTTGAGCCTCCAGGCACACCCATACCATAAGGAGGGGAGAGATATATGAAACCAATCAGTAAGATATATTTTCATGTTGTCCCAGCCCTTTTATTGATCATCGTATTGGCCATCGCCTGGCCGGTTTCAGCAGCGGTATTCAATTTAAGAGCAGGTGCAACCGTTGTCCATATGCCCGATGGCACGCCAGTCACCATGTGGGGTTTCGGCCTTGAAGGAGGGCAGATTACCGTACCAGGGCCGCTCCTTCGGGTGCCTCCGGGAGATTCCACCCTGACCATCCATCTAACAAACGACCTGCCTGAACCGGTCTCCCTTTTCATACCGGGCCAGGCTGCCAATCTTTCTCCTGTCAAGTTCACCGATGCTGAGGGGAGGACGAGGGTCCGGTCCTTTACCCAGGAAACGGCTCCCGGTTCCACAAGCACTTACGTGTGGAACAGCGTTAGAAGCGGCACCTTCATATACCAAAGCGGCACCCACATGGCTGTTCAGGTGCAAATGGGGCTTTACGGAGCCCTGGTAAAGGAAGAGGGCATGAATACGGCATATCCTGGCAGGACTTATCACAAGGAGATGGTGCTTCTATTGAGTGAAATAGACCCCGCTCTTCACAATGCAGTGGCCACAGGTGCCTACGGTTCCCCGGCATATCCCAGCACCATCAATTACAAGCCAAAATATTTTCTCATAAATGGTCAGCCCTTCCCATCGGCCCTTCCCATACTAAACGGTTTTGTGGGTGCAGGCGAAGATTTGCTGGTCAGGATCTTGAACTGCGGGCTCAAGTCCCATGTGCTGCTAATTGGAGGGAAGCACCTTTCCATAATAGCGGAAGACGGCAACTTGTTTGGCCATGAACAAAACCGCAGCGCCGTCTTCATGCCTGCCGGCAAGACCAAGGATGTCATCATTTCCATAAATGAGACAGGTGAATATGCCATCTATGACAGGATGTTCTCGCTCACCAACAACGACCAGTCCCCTGGAGGCATGTTGACCTATTTCGAAGTGGTGGCGGCGTGCGTCTGGGACTATGATAATGACAAAGACGTGGATGGTGCAGACCTGGCTGCATTCCAGAGCGACTTCGCAGCTGGTATAGTTGGAATGGCAGACCTTGCAGAATTTGGGGCAAGTTTCGGAAGGAACAATTGCCCCTGACCGTTGCACAATGATAAAGGGCCGCAGGCTGTACAACTCATTCCTGTTTGTTTCAGCACTCATGCTGCTGGTTTCGGGTTGTGCAGCCATGCACCAGCACCGAAACAGCCTCGAGGTCGTTGAAGACCGGTGGGGTATCGAAATCATGGGCATCAGGCTCACCTCTGCTGGTTATATGCTCGATTTCCGCTACAAGGTCATTGATCCAGCCAAGGCCGCCCCTATCTTCAATCGCAATCTAAGACCGCTTTTGATACACCATGCCACAGGCGCCACACTCACGGTTCCAAATCCGCCCAAGGTAGGGCCCTTGCGTACGTCGAACAAGCCTATCAAGGGCCGCATCTACTTTATGTTTTTCGGAAATCCCGGAAAGATCGTCAAAAGGGGTGATCTGGTCACCATCAAGGTCGGCAGGTTCCATATAAAGAATATCGCCGTAGAGTAATTACCAGTTGCGCTGTCTCAAATGGTTATGCCTGGTCGTCTGTCCTTGGTCCCTGTCTCACGCAATTTGCCGTGATTTTTTAATGCCTAGTTTTTGGGTGCAGCAAGACAAACCGCTATCACAAATACAACTTGATTGAGGAAGCCGATGAAAAGGGTATAAGGCAGCCAGGAAATTGGTGCCCCCGGCACGATTCGAACGTGCGACACCAGGATTAGGAATCCTGTGCTCTATCCCCTGAGCTACGGGGGCAGGGTGAAAAATACAGGCAACTCATAACATATCCCGGGCCATGATGTCAAGGATGACTTCATTGAAAAAGACAAGTTATTACAGCTAGTTGAGTTGTTTTTGGCTGGGTGTTTTAAGCCTGAGGATTTTTCGATTTCCCTCTTGTTTACAAGCTTTATAGCTTGTGTTATGTATGTAAAAGCCTTAAGGCTTGTTTAAATGGAGCAGGTGAGATGAGAATAGAGAAGGGAAGGTTTTATGCGGTCATTACTGGGGATATAATAGCATCTTCCAGGCTTTTGCCTCCAGACAGGCTAAGGCTTTTAGGGGTGATGAAAGATGCCTCGTCAGCCTTGAAGTCCATTTTTAAGGGCTCTGTGCCCCTGGCTGTGGATATATTTCGGGGAGACAGCTGGCAGGTGCTTGTTGCCAGGCCTGAAAAGGCGTTGAATGCAGCCCTCTATTTCAGGGCGTTTCTCATGGCAAAAATGGCGCCTGTGAGGGTTGACACCAGGCTTGCCATTGGTGTTGGGCCTGTGGATTTCGTGCCAGAAGAGAGGGTTTCAAGTGGTGACGGATTGGCCTACCGCCTTTCCGGCAGGACTCTTGAGGATTTGAAAGGCCATAGCCGCATGGCCATTGAATTTCCCACAGAAATGGATGCCAGATTAACCCAGCCGCTCAAAATAGTGGTAAGCTTGATAGACGCCCTGGTTGTCAAATGGACGCCAAAACAGGCAGAGGCGGTACTCGGGGCCTTGGCTGGCCTTAACCAGGAAGAGATAGGCGCAAAATGGCCCGGAGGGTCCATTTCGCAGCAGGCCGTTGCCCAGCATCTGGCAAAGGCGGGCTGGCACCAAATTTCGCAGGCCCTCGATTTTGTGGCTGAAAGCGTCGGCAGGTTTTTGGCATAAAAAACAAGTCCTCCAGCTTTGGTCATGAAAAACAAGCGTCTGAGATTGTTGTTCAGGGATTACATTTTCAATCGGATGGATGATGATGCACACCTTTTCCATTAAACTTTTTGTAGGCCTTCTGGCAGGACATGCCGCTGGTGACTTTCTGCTTCAGACCAGCAAGGACGTCATTGACAAGCACCGGCTGCCAATCCTCTTTAAGCACTCGGCCACGGTGGCCATATTGAGTTACGCGGCCTGCGGCCTGTGGCGGGCATGGGACATCGCTGCACTGGTCTTTGCAAGCCATGCTGTGATTGACGGCGCCAAGGAGCTTTTTTCGCGCAAAGTCATCAAATCCGGGCAGCTGTCCCTCTTCTTTATGGATCAGAGCGCCCATTTTGTGGTCCTGGCGGCGCTTTCCATCTATCCAGGCGTTGGAAAAAGCAGCTGGTGGGCTGAATGGCTCGGCCCATCGTATTTACATGTCCTGATACTCTTTTCAGGCCTCGTTATTGCAGTGAGGGCAGGGTCCATAGTGATTGAGATGGCTGTCAAGCCATATCTCGTCCAGATGAAGCAGGCAGGTCTGGAGCCTGTTCAGGGGCTTGTTAATGGCGGGCGCACCATAGGCCAGTTGGAACGCGCGCTGATATTCCTGTTTGTGACCACAGGTCAGCCAGGAGCCATAGGTTTCCTGATTGCGGCAAAATCGATCCTCCGTTTTGGAGAAATCAAGGAACGCGAAAACCGCATGGAGGCGGAATATATCATCATAGGCACCTTGATGAGCTTCCTGTTCGGCCTTTCCGTTTCGTATGGCGCCGTTTACCTGTTGAACCGCATTCCTTGACGTGGATCTTGCAGCGAAAGGTGAACCCGTTGACAAAGAGTATGAACCGGGCCTCAATGCACAATTCACCTGGAAAAAACAGAGCAATGATGTAGGCTTTCCAGCAAAGGCTTATTCAGGGATCAGACATGAAAGATGCGCCTAACTATCTCCTTGCCATAGAGACTTCCTGTGACGAGACCGCTGCCGCAGTCATGAAAGAGGGCAAAGAGCTGTTGAGCAACGTGGTTTCCTCGCAGATCAAGATTCACAGTGAATATGGGGGCATAGTGCCTGAACTTGCTTCAAGGCACCACTTGGAGGCTATTGTGCCAACAGTGGATGAGGCAGTGCAGCGGGCAGGCATTGACCTGTCTGAACTGGATGGTATTGCTGTGACCCAAGGTCCAGGCCTGGTGGGAAGCCTCCTGGTGGGTCTTTCCTTTGCCAAGGCCTTGGCCGAGGCGCTTTCAACAAAGCTTACAGGCGTAAATCACATACATGCCCATCTCTTTTCTGTATTCCTAGGGCAGGAGCGACCTGATTTCCCCTTCCTGGGCCTGGTCGTTTCCGGCGGCCATACTAGTCTTTACGTTGTGAACAACTTTTTTTCCGTTGAGCTCATAGGGCAGACCAGGGACGACGCTGCAGGGGAGGCCTTTGACAAGGTGGCAAAGATATTGGGGCTGCCATATCCTGGCGGGCCTGTGATCAGCAGACTTGCGGAAAAGGGCGATGCAGGGGCATATTCCCTTCCAAGGGCCTGGCTGCCGCAGACACCTTATGATTTCAGCTTCAGCGGCCTCAAGACCGCTGTCCTCACCCTGGTAAGGAGAGTGGAAAAAGAGGTGGGACAGATTCCGGTGGAAGATGTGTGTGCCGCATTTCAGGAGGCGGTAGTGGACGTGCTGGTGGAGAAGAGCACCAAGGCGGCGCTTGAAAAGGGGCTGAAGGAAATAGTCGTGGCTGGAGGAGTTGCTGCTAATTCCAGATTGCGCCTGAAAATGGCCTCGATTTCCCAATCCAGGGGTTTGAAGGCCTATTTCCCGCCAGTCAAGTTCTGCATGGATAACGCAGCCATGGTAGCCCTGGTAGGCCATAGGCAGCTCCAGGCCGGGATGGTGCTGGGGCCGCATGCCGACGTGTATTCAAGGCTCTTTCAACCAGGTTGAGGCAGGAGCAAGGCCTGATGATGAACATTAAGAAAGGCTGGCATCCCTTAAGGGCCTTCCGCTATTACACTTTGCGCCTGTGGCGAATAAGGGGGAACCCCTTTGTCTTGTCCAGGGGCGTTTCTATCGGGGTGTTCATAGGCCTTACACCCACCATACCGTTTCACACAATTTTGATATTGTTCTTCTGCGCGTTGTTCAGGGGGAACGTGGTCACTGCCCTTATTGCAAACTGGCTGGTCAGCAATCCCTTTACCATTCCAGGACAATACTACGCAGCCTGGAAGCTGGGAGTCATGATGACAGGCACATCCATAAGCTGGGCAGAGGTGAGAGAACTCATTGAGCTTCTCAGGCACGAGGGGGTATTAGAAGCCGCGAGAACCACCTTGTCAATAAGCCCCAAGATCCTGTTGTGCCTGCTCACAGGTGGAGTGATCCTGGCTCTGCCCTTTGCCCTGGCTTCCTATTTCGGCTGTCTCTATTTCTACATACAGAGACAGAAACGCAAATATGAAAAGCTGTTGAAACGATGAATCGCCATTTTGACAGGTCCACTCCTCCAGGTGCCAAGCGGTCCCTTGGCCAGAATTTTCTCATAGATCAAAACATTGTTCATAAGCTGATGCGGCTGGCTGCCTTTGACAAGGGTGACACAATAGTGGAATTGGGTGTGGGGCGGGGAGCGCTTACCAGGGTTGCGGCCCGGCATGTCTCAAGGGTCATCGGCATTGAGAAAGACAGGGAGCTGCTGGCCTGGCTCAAAGAGCACGGAGACCTGCCTAAGAATGTGGATATAAGGCAAGGCGATATGCTCGAGGTATCTTACAAGGCCCTGAGCCATGAAATTGGATCCAGGCTGAAGCTGATGGGAAACCTCCCCTACAATATTTCTACTCCTTTGTTGTTCAAACTCATTGATGAGCGCTCTGTCATAGAGGAGGCCATATTGATGTTTCAAAAGGAGGTGGCTGAAAGGTTAACTGCCTCTCCAGGCACAAAGGCCTATGGGGTGCTTTCGGTAGTGGTGCAGAAATGTGCATCAGTGGATCACTTGATGGATGTTCCGCCCCTGGCCTTCAGGCCGGTTCCAAAGGTGGCCTCTTCAGTTGTGAGAATAAGATTCAAACAGGATGGGCTGGATGCCGAGGGA
>JALVPX010000008.1:6207-7803 GCA_027031565.1 Deltaproteobacteria bacterium
GGCACTGGTCAAAAAGGCCTTTCAAAAACGCAGGAAGGTGCTGCCCAATTCCCTGGAAGGCTTCATGGGCCTTGGGAAAGGGGAGATAAGGCATATCCTTCAAGAATGCGGTCTGGATCCCGGCTTGAGGCCCGAGGACCTGTCTGTGCACGATTTTCAAAGACTTGCCGGCAAATTGGGATCTGCCATCAAAAACGGTGGTGTTCCTGCGGTAAGGGGATTGGCGTAGAATTGATTACGGATATCTTTTTGATATTTCAGGAATTATTCCTTGGGCAGAGGGCACTTTACCAGAATGAGGGGAAAATTTGGGGTAATGCAAAAAGATTTTGTTGACAAATAGTGTAGATACAGGCATTTATTTAACAACCCTTTTCCAAAACAGATTTTGAAGGAAAGCGGAACAATCCCTTGGCAAAATTACAGACTGCGCAAAAAAAGGATCTTGAAAACAAAGAGAGCAAGGCTGCCGCTGTTCAGGAGCTAGGCCCTGAGATATGCGAGTCTGTAAGGGCCATCATGGCTGAGATAATGGGTAAGAAGGAGTTGGCTCCTGAAGATGCCGACCGGCTCCATGTAGCTGCTGCATACTGGTTTCTGCACATGGTTGAGCGCCTGCTGCACCTTGTCGAGCCTGAAGAAAAGGCATCTATCCTCTGGAAACAGGTTGCAGACGATGTCTCCAAGGAGGTGTACGGCAGCGTGACAGGCTATCTGAAGGCACCAGACAGCCATTATGAATATTTCGACACATTTTTCATGAGCAATTACAAGGAGTGTTCCGACTGGATGAAGGATTTCGCCTTTCCGGTTGAGCCTGCTGGTGAAATATTCACAAATTTCATGCAGGGATTTGGCAAGTGGCTTGCCCAAAGCGTTGAGGGAGATGTTTTGCCGTACCTGCTTGAAGGCCTTGCCCAGAGATGGTGCAACAATCCAAAATTTGTTTCGTTTTGTTCACTCCAATCTGCAAGATCGAGTTCTGAATAGATCCTCTTTTTGATAAAGATGCTGCACAAGTCCTCTGGTCTGTTCAGGGGCAGACTGGCTCTGGACGGAGAGATCAAAAATTTGTTCATAACCGGGTGGCACGGGCCGGCCTGGGCCTGCTCGATTGCTGAAGCAGTCGAGGCCTGCAATAGGAGGCCGATTCTGGTCGTGGTAAAGGATCAAGCCAGGGCGAACCGGGCGGTGTCTGAATTATCCCTCTTTTCTCCTTGCCGGGTACTCCACTACCCATGCCATGAAAACATGCCCTTTGTCCCTCTGTTTCCAGACATGAACACGGTTTCCAAGAGGATTTCTGCACTTTATGCGCTTGCAATCAATGAAGAGCCGGTGATAGTGGTAGCCCCTGTACAGGCCTTGTTTGAGGCCACGGTTCCGTGGGAGTTCCTGAACAAACACATAGAATTGCTGGCCGTCGGGGGAGAGGTCGAAAGGGAGTCCTTTGTTGAATGGCTCATCAAGGCAGGTTACGAGCGCACCAGGTTGGTGAAGGCAAGGGGTGAATTTGCCGTCAAAGGGGGCATAATAGACATTTTCCCGCCAGACACACCCAATCCGGTCAGGCTCGATTTCTTCGGAGACGAATTG
>JALVPX010000009.1 GCA_027031565.1 Deltaproteobacteria bacterium
GGATGCAGTAGAAAAACTTGAAATTGCTTTGAGGTTCCATCCCTATTATGCTGCAGCCTATAAAATGATAGGGAATATCAAGGGAATGATTGGGCTTGATAAAGAAAAAGATGCCTGTTACACAATCTACCAAGATATATTTCAGTCAAAAAAGCCATCTGAACAGGACATGAAGGCCTGTTTAAATCTGCAAAGCTAAAGGAGCAATCATATAATCCATGAATATTCTGAAAGTATTTGTGCAACTTTGCCTTGTGCTGACGGTTATGTTTGCCCTGGGCGTTGGTTCTGGTAATGCCGAACGCGTTTTTGGAAAAGGAAAAGGTGTCGAGATTACAGATCAATATGTTGATATGTTCAAGAAATATTTGGTTCCCGAGAACATCGAGCCCACAGAAAAGGCCCTTTTTGAGGCAATTCTAAAAACCAAGCTCTTTAACATGGCAGCAAGGGAACAGGGATTGGATAAAAAAGAAGAAATAATGAAAAGACTTGAGCTTGAAAAGGAAAAGATTCTGGCTCAATTTTACGTGATGGATTATCTGGACAAGCACCTGAAAATAGATGATGAGGTCATAAAATCATATTACTTGTCCCACATAGATGAATTTACATTGCCGGCGAGGTTGAAACTGTACAGGCTTGTTGTGACCAATGCGGAGCAAGCCAAGAAGATTTATGAGGAAGCCAAAAAGAACCCTTCAGACTTCCCAGGACTGGTGGAAAAATATTCAGTTGACCCGTCGACTAAGTGGAGAAAGGGTGAAATGGGGTTGGTAGTGCTGGACAAATTGAGGCCCGAGATAAAAAGGGCCCTCCAAAAGCCGAAACCGGGAATGGTTACTGAGCCCATGGAAATTCATGGATTTTACTACATTTTTTGGGTGAAGGAGGTTGAGCCCAAGCGCACAATTCCACTGGAAAAGGTAAAGACGGAACTCAAAGAGAAGATTTCAAGGCTCAAGAGGCAGGAAGTCTTACAGGCACACCTTGCTGAGCTACAGAAAAAATATGATTTCAAATGGGAGCCTTCTGTACAGAGTCTGATGGAGCAAGAACAGAAGTTGAGGGTCAAATAGCGATGTACAGTTTAAATGCCAAGAGGCGGCCATGGATGGGGGCGATTGGGCTCCTGGCTGCATCTGTCATGCTTTTCTGCCTGCCTTTCATAATGGGCGGTTGCGGCAAAAAGAAAGAAACGCCGCCAGAGGTCCGGTTTGCCACCTGGAGTGCCCAAGCCGATAAAGAGATGGATGCAAGTTTTAAAAAGATTTTTGACGAATATTGGACAGCCAGATCCAACCTGGACTGGCCGAAATTATACAAAATGGAAGCGCCTCATATCAGATGGGCATACAGCGACACAGACTTTTTCAGAAAGTTTGGCAGGGCTGGCAAGGTGATCAGCGTCACTGTATTGGATGTTGACAAGTTGCATCCTCAAGTGGTAGATGCCAAGTTGAAGCTAGTGGTGAAAAGCCCGATAACCGGCAAAGAGGATATATTGTATCCTAGGGACCGCTGGCTGAAAATTAAGGGGCAATGGTACCATGTATGGAAAATACCTTTAGCGGATAAGTTCGCGTGAAAAAATGGTATGGAAGTTGCTATTTTTAGGCTACACATAAAAAACAACAAGGCGATTGGCTGAATATGTCCAAGATGCAATTTTTGCACAGGCTTTAAGGTTAAAATTAAACAACCCATCATGAAAGGAGGTGAGCTCGAGGGTAGGGTTAAAAGAGGTTAGAGCAAACAAAATTTTAGTCAATTAAAATCAAAAACTATTAAGGAGGATCAAGAATGATTAAGAAATTGGGAATGATGGCTGCCTTGCTCGCGTTTGCATTTATGGCAATGGCTCCGTCAGTAAATGCCTATGACGAAACAGACCACGTTTACGTGGCGGCAAATGGTGTTGGTGATGCATTGGTTTTCCCCATTTATGTGGTTGGCGGGACGTTCAAGACCAACATCCGGGTCATCAACACATCAAACACTTACAGTGTTGTGGCCAAGGTGGTTTTCCGCGAAGGCTTCAGCTGCTGTGAGACCCGTGACTTTTTCATCTATCTCTCACCCAATGACGTTTGGGAAGCAGACATAGTTGATAAGAATGGGCAGGTTACTATCGTAAGCAACGACGACAGTTCGCCTGTGGTTCCGTTGGAAATAGCAATGGCCACCTCATGTAACGGCTATCCAGATGTAATTGGTCTGGTAGAGGTTTATGAATCATATGCCTTTTCCCATTTTATGGGCGGAGACCATTGTGAGGACGTTATCAGGAAACCCATTCCAAAGCAGTTGATTATGGATGCCTACAACGATGCTCCCACATCTCTTGCGAACTTGGATTGTACTGCGTCTAGATCAATGACATTTGAGTCTGGTGACGATGACTATTGTGTGCGCGTGTACCGTTCAAAGAGCGTGTTGACAGGTGTAGAGGCCATGGTTGATCCTGCAGCTGGAATGGTTATTACACAGCCTGCAACGGCATTGGCCAACAACTGTAATGGTGTCAAGCTGACTGTTAACGAGGAGACCAGGTGGGATAATTACGGCAACAATTCCGATTTTGAGGTAAGGGCTGCTCTGTCCAAGGAAATAGTCCATGTGCCATTCAGGACAGACAAAAACAACTCCACACTTGCAGTTTTGAGCTTCCCAGCCAAATTGAACTGCTGCTTAAGTGGTACAGATGATTGTGATGGTTCTGTTTCCACCTGTGATGCTACTACTAACCGTGGTGACGAGTGCCTGCATTGCAATTCCTTCATAGGAAACGATTATGATTGCTTGCACAACAAAGAACATGAAACCACTTGGGCTTACAATCCATATGACATGGAAGAAAATACACCCAAGAGGGAAGATCCTATCTTCTCACCTGTTCCCCCAAGCGGAGAGCGCCCACCGCTTCAGACTTGTGTGGAAGTGCTTGACCTGAATGATTTTAAGGGTGTGGATGTAACATCTACATATTCCTCAGGCTGGGTGCGCCTGACCATGACTGATCAGTGCTGCCAGCGCTACGGTGCTGCACGCAGGCCAGGTAGGTATGTATGGTACAACGGATCCGCAGTTATCCCCACATATGTTGATGTAGGGAATGGCGACATCGCCTGGACAGCAGCAAGCTATGAATGTGCCAACGTAATTGTTACCACAGATGCAACAACGGAAGGTTGTGCTGCACCAAATCCAGTGGATCACGGCGACTTTGATAACTGCAGCTACCAGGTAATTTCACCTAATATGGCACCGTAATAGCCATAATGCTGGCTAAGTAAGTGTTAGTCCAAAAAGGGGAGCGAAATGCTCCCCTTTTTTATTTAACATATAGAAAAAATTTACCTTCTGTGCATCAAGGCTCACTAGTATTGTAGGCTGGCTCATACAATTTGCTCGATAATGTTGTCATACTAATATTCAAATCCAGAGTTTATTTCTTGTGTCTCGATTTTTTACTCGTAAATCTAGCTAGTTGGCTTAGGAACAAATAGATTCTTTTGGTGGTCATCTTGGCCTGTTTTTTGCTTTAACTTATCTTTATATTGTAAATATTTTTTTTGTTTCCATCTAGCGTTATTGTTAAAGTTGTTATAATCTTGAAACCGATAAATAGATTACGTTGGAAAAAACAAAAGCTACGGAGGCATAAAATGGCCAGGGCAGTATTACTCTATTTAACTTGTTTGATCTTTTTGTCCGTTGTCCCTGCGGGGGCAGATGAAACGGTCGTTCCAGGTGACTGGGACTTTTGTTCACCAGCCAATCCATGCAGCAATCATCAAGGTGATTGTGATACGGATGCTGACTGCGTTGCTGGATTGCATTGCGTAAAGGATGTTGGGCCGGAATACAATCTGGCCAAGGGGGTTGATGTTTGTATTGGCACCCCCACCAATCAGGGTAGCCAAAATAATCAAAACCAAGGGACAACCGGAAATAATAACAATCCTGACTGGGCAGGCGGTGGCGTAAAACCTGGCACGAATACAGGTTCTACTGGATCCACGACAAATACATCTAGTACCTCAGGGGCTTGTGCCAATGTTTTTTATGCTGTTTCGCATCCAGATGAATGTTTGGGTGTGTCTCAAAACGATACCAGCACCAGCTCCAACACCGGTACAAGAACAACAGGACAGGGTTGTGGGGTGACTTGGGTCCCAGGTGATTTTAACTATTGCAGGAATTGTGGTCCTTGCGACGAGGGTGTAGGCGGCTGCGACCCGGGCTTGAACCATCAATGCAAGGGTGGCCTGGTTTGCAGCAGCTCAGGGATATGCGTAAAGCCATAATCGGAATAATAAGGAGCTAAAAAATGGAAGGACGCACAATATTTTCATGCATGAAGAGATGGTTAGTATTTGGCTTGGTCTTAGGGGCTATTGCTGCCCTACCAGCAGCTGGTCTTACGGCAATTTCGGTTGACATGTCACAATCAACTGGAGAAGCAGTCTCTACCAGCCCGGGCCAATTCAGGATCAACCATATAGATGTTGGGATTCCAAATGCTCAAACAGGGCAAACAGAACACATGTTTCTCGATGTTGTCTTTGAATGGGATCCACAGACCTTGACCTTGCGCCCAGTGGATATCGTGGGGTGCCAAAGTGGTCGGCTTAGGATCCAGGTGGGTTCCTCTGTTACTGGTGAGCCCTTGCCAGGAGCGGTAGTCAAGGCTGGAGACAAATCTGCGATCACAGATGAGGACGGTATCGCAAGGTTCGACAGGCTTCCAAACAGGCCCATAGTTGTTCGTGTTGAAAAGAATGGTTACGAAGCAGAAGGCATGATTGTAGAAATACCTTGTGGCCAATGGATGAGGAAAGCGGTACGCCTCCTTCAAATTCCTCAATAAAAATCGTTTACTAACGTGCGATTGACCAAAAGCAGCCCCCTAGAGGGCTGTTTTTTTTCTTTGATTGGTCACAAAAATCTTGACCTCAATATATAAACATGTATTATTAGATCATAATGAATACTATCTAGGGAATTTTCATGAGATTGGGGAATAAAAACAAGTCCAAGGATACCAACTTTGATCCGCTCGCCCAACTTAGGGACATCTGTTCAAAGGCTGGTATTCGTTTGACACACCAAAGGCTGGAGGTTTTCAAAGAAATAAAGTCTGCCCATGATCATCCTGCAGCTGAAGATATCTATGGGCGCCTGAAGAAGCGCATGCCCACCATTTCCCTGGATACCGTTTACCGCACTTTGGCAACTTTTGAGAAAATGGGGGTAATAAGAAAGATGCATGTGTTGGATGACCATGCCAGGTTTGACCCGAACATGGAAAGACACCATCATTTCGTGTGTACTAAATGCAAGAAGATAATTGATTTCAAATGGCCAGATTTCGATGAGCTGGTCTTGCCACCTGAGATCACAGATGTTGGAACCATCTTGGAGCAACAGGTGGAGGTGAGAGGGGTTTGTAAAAAATGTGCAAAGAGCAAGTAATTTTTTTTGCTTATGGGTTAAGAATAATTCTTAAAAACAAATTAGCGTGATTTAATAAATTTTTAAAAGGAGGAGATGGTATGACAAAAGATTTATTCTTGGTTTTTGTTGCATGTGTTGTAAGTCTGGTTTGGTCATCATCGACCTCGGCTGCACCACTCGGGTTGCCTGATGTTGAAATCCCCCAAAATAATCCATTAAGTGCCAAGAAAATAAAGTTAGGCGAAAAATTATTCCTAGATAAACGTTTCAGTTCGGACGGGACCGTAAGTTGTGCCACTTGTCATGATCCAGCCAAGGCTTTTACAGACGGTCTGCCAGTGGCTGAGGGCATAAAGAAATTGAAAGGTACTCGAAATTCCCCAACAGTGTTGAATGCTGCCTACTATTCCACCCAATTCTGGGATGGGCGCGTTAACACCTTTGAGGAACAGGCCAAGGCCCCATTTATTAATCCTGTGGAGCATGGTCTGAAAAGCTTTGAGCCGATCATCAAGATCGTGCAGAAGGATCCTGGCTATGCCAAGGCCTTCAGGGAAGCTTTTGGCATAGCCCCATCTGAAATCACTATTGAACATGTGGTCAAGGCTATTGCTTCATTCGAACGCACATTGGTTTCAGGCGATTCCCCCTTTGATCGTTACATGTACGGCGGAGACAAAAATGCCATGTCTGAGGCAGCTATTAGGGGGCTGGAAATCTATAGGACCAAGGCAAGATGTCAGGACTGCCACACCATAGGACAGACAAGCGCTATTTTTACGGACAACAAGTTTCATAATTTGGGGGTCGGCTTTTCTGTTATTGAGGAAAACTTGTTTGATATTGTTGAAAAATTCAAAAAAACAAAGGAATCGGGCAAGGACGTAGACGAATCGGTTTTAACAGACAAACAAGCCTCGGAACTTGGCAGATTTGCTGTGACCCTGAATATCGAGGATATAGGAAGATTTAAGACTCCAACGCTTAGGAATGTTGCCCTGACTGCTCCATATATGCATGACGGAAGCCTGGCAACCCTGGAGGAGGTAATCGAACTCTACGACCAGGGAGGTGAGGATAATCCAATGCTGGATAGCGGAATAAGACCTTTACGTCTTACAGATCAGGAAAAGGCGGATTTGCTGGAGTTTCTTAAGGCCCTAACCAGTCCTGAAGTAGAAGCACTAACGAAGAAACAGAGCAATATCAACAAATAGATGAAACAGGAGGAGTTTTATGAAAAAGAAAATTTCCAGGCGAATGTTTTTGAGACAGGCAGCCTTAACTGCCGCAGCAGCCACATTGCCGCTCAGTGTAGTAGAGGTTTCGTGGGGTGCAGGCAAGAGCCGGAATTTTACCTTTGCCTACATTTCTGATTCGCATCTGACACACATACAAGGCGCGAAGTTTGTGAGAAATTTTGATCAAGGCCTGAAAAAAGCTGTCACTGAGTGCAACTTCATGTCTCCTAAGCCAGATTTCGTGGTTTACGGAGGGGATCTGGCCCAGCTTGGTAAAAGAGAAGAACTTGAACACGGTCTTGAGATCATGGGGAAATTACGCCATCCAGTAAAATGGGTGATAGGCGAGCACGATTATTATTTGGACCTGGGAAAGTTCTGGGAAGAAAAGATAAGCAGGCTCTATTACAGCTTTGATCACAAGGGCATCCATTTTGTGGTGCTCAATTCAATTCTCACTTACGATTCCTGGGTGAAGAGGTGGGCCACGCCTGAGGAGCGCATGGCCAATATGGCCAGGCTCGACAATCCCAATGGTTCGCCTTTTATGGTCAAGGATGAACAGATAGCGTGGCTAAAAAATGATCTGGCCGGGATGCCTAAAGATACTCCCATCATAGTTATGTCTCACTCTCCGCTTTATAAAATTTTCAAGCCGTGGAACTTCTGGACAGAAGATGCGGAGAAGGTGCAGGCTATCTTGCAGCCGTTTGAAAAGGTGACTGTGCTACATGGACACGTGCATCAAATTTTGTATAACCAGATCGGCAACATCACGTTCCAGGCTATGATGTCAACCGCATGGCCGTGGCCGTATCCGCCCAGCTATATTCAAAAGCCGCATCAGGTTCCAAAGCTTACAGTATTCATGAACCGGGCAGACCCGTTTCATGAACGCGATGCAACAGGCTGGTCTGTGCTGGACCTGCATGATGGTCGAGTCGTAAACAACTTCAAGCTTTGGGAAAACAAGGACCGTGTGCTCAAATTTGATGAGAAGTTGGGTTATCCAATAGATGTCGAATATCAGGAACCAACAAAACGGATTCCGCCTCAACAACATTATTAAGCCATGAGAGAAAGGAGAAT
>JALVPX010000010.1:0-537 GCA_027031565.1 Deltaproteobacteria bacterium
AGGGAATATTGCAGTGCCATTATTGCGGTGAAGAAAGGCCTGCCATGCCTGTTTGCCCGAAGTGCAAGGGCCAGTCGGCAATTGCAACCGGGTATGGTACGCAAAAAGTGGCTTCAGATCTTGAACAGCTCTTTCCAGATAAAAAAATAGCCCGTTTGGACCGGGATACTGCTGTTTCAAGAAAGCGTACCGAGGCCCTCCTGCTGGATTTTCGCAACCGGAGCATTGACTGCCTTGTGGGCACGCAGATGGTAACCAAAGGGCATGACTTTCCCTTTCTGACCCTGGTGGGAGTTCTTACTGCAGATCAAGCCCTGAATTTTCCTGAGTATCACGCCTCTGAGCGCACCTTTCAGCTGCTGCTTCAAGTAAGCGGCCGTCCAGGGCGCAGCAGCCTTCCTGGGAAGGTGATCATACAAACCCTCAACCCTGACCACTATGTATTTAAACATATTGTTGACCATGATTTTAATGGTTTTGCCAAGGAAGAATTAACAAGACGGCAGTCACTCGATTATCCGCCATTTGGACGAATTG
>JALVPX010000010.1:547-21400 GCA_027031565.1 Deltaproteobacteria bacterium
ATTGTTAATATACGATTTTCAGGCAAAGCAAGGGCAAGAGTCGAGGAAACGGCCCGAAAATGTGCCCTTGCCCTAAAGAGAAAAAAAGGGGCGGCTATCACAAAAGATGTTGAAATACTTGGCCCGGCTCCAGCCCCATTGAGCAGGATCAGAGGGAAATACAGATTTCAGTTATTGCTTAAAAGCCGGTCCATAGATGAGATCCGCAAGGCATGCGCCTGCTTGATGCAAATGAAAAAGGCCTTGTGCCCTGCATCCGTCAAGATCGACCTGGATATCGACCCCCAACGCCTGCTTTAAGATCCCAAAAGTGGTCATCACGACAAGGCCCTTATCAAGTCAGCCATATCACGGGGTATAGGTGCATGGAACTGCATTTTCTCCTTTTTAACGGGATGAAAGAAGGCCAGGGAAAAGGCATGCAACATCTGGCGGTCAATGGTCAGCATCTCACCCGAAGGGCTTTTTACTGTCTTCTTGCCGCCATAAAGCGCATCTCCCAAAACTGGATGGCCAGCAGAGGCGAGGTGAACCCTTATCTGATGCGTCCTGCCGGTAAATATGCGAACGGAAAGCAGAGAGGCACCCGAAAGTTCCTGCTCAACCTCCCACCTTGTCTGCGCCTGCCTGCCACACCTTGAAATGGTTGACATCTTCTTCCTGTTGAAGGGATGGCGGCCGATCGGAAGGTCAATGAAACCCTTGGCAGTTCCCATGCGCCCTTCAACCAGGGCCTTGTACACCTTTTTTATCTTTCCCTCCCTGAATTGGGCAGACAATGCTGCATGGGCGGCATTGTCCTTTGCTGCCACCATCACGCCTGAGGTGTCCCTGTCCAGCCTGTGAACGATACCAGGCCTTTCCTCACCGCCTATGCCGGAAAGGTCCTTGCAGTGATGCAGCAGCCCGTGCACGAGAGTGACGGTCTCTTTGCCTGCTCCAGGATGGACCACGAGACCTGCTGGTTTATTGAGAACGATCAAATGAGAATCTTCATACAAGACCTCTAGGTCGAGTTCTACTGGTTGGAGTTCGCACGGCCTGGGAGGCGGCACTGTCACCACAATACGGTTGCCGGGCCTCACCTTGAAACTGGCAGCGGCATCGGGCCTGCCTTCAACCTGCACGTTGCCTGCCTTTATGAGGCGCCTTATCTGGGAACGTGTCAATTCTATACCGGAATGTGCAAGAAAGAGATCAAGCCTTTCCGGTTTTTGACCCTCAGGCACCTCTATATCATAAGAGAGTGCGTTTTCAGGATGTGTCATGAAGCTGCTGCAGAGCTAATCAGGAATGGGCGCTCCCTCGATTTGGAAAATGGATTCTATGCCTTCAGCAATCTCTTCCTCGTCCTTCTGCTTGGCAATGGATATTTCCTTAATAAGCAGATTTCTGGCAGTGTCAAGCATCTTGCGCTCGCCAAAGGAAAGGGGCTTGTCCATCTGCAAGATGTATAGATCCCGAAGCACTGCAGCCAGGTCGAAGATGGAACCGGTCTTTATCTTCTCCATGTATTCCCGGTAGCGGCGGTTCCATGTCTGTGGAGTAAAAGTGACGTCTTTGTCCTGCAGTATGGAATATACACGCTCCACGTCTTCGTCGGAGATGACTTGTCGAAGGCCGACATTGTCGGCGTTGCTTTGCGGGATCATAATTTTCATATCATTTTCCAGGATACGCATGATATAAAAAGTATGCTCAGCACCGCCGATGGATTTTTGTTCAATTGCTTCAATAACCCCTACCCCATGTGCTGGATAGACTGCCAAGTCACCGACGTTAAACATCTTTATGGCTCTCCCCGCTTCTCTTCAAAGATTTTGGACAGAAAAAAGACATGAAACTTATCAAAACATTTCAATAATAGCACATTTTTTTTTCTTTGTGAATAAGATTCAAAATCAGAAAGCCCTGTAACAGCTTTTTTCCTTTTTCCCACTTGGCAGTTAATAAGCTTCTGTTTATGTTTCAGGGTTATGTCTGTCAAGGGCTGGCTCGCATTGAATCACGATTCATGGCAAGCCCAACATTTCTGAAGCATAGAGGGGATTATTGATGCATTACTCAAAATCTTCAATGGAAAAAGATGCCTGTGCTATTATAGCTTTTGTGGATAAAAAGGGAAAGTCCACCCATGCCACCATAGTACGCACTATCGACGCCCTTCGCAAGATGGGGCACAGATCAGGTGATATAAATGGAGAAGGCGATGGCTGCGGAATCTTAACCGATATTCCCAGGCAGGTATGGGGCAGGCGCCTTGAAAGGGCCGGCCTCAGCCGGCACCTTGCAGAAAGCCGCATGTTTTTCATAGGGCACTTTCTGTTACCTATATCCATACGGAATGATGCACCAGCCATCATAAAGAAGATTCAGGAAGTGGCTGGCAGATATGGGGCAGACATCCTGCTTCAGCGTGAAGGAAAGACAAAGGATGAAGAACTCGGGCCACGGGCAAAGGCCGAGGCACCCCTTTTCTATCAAATAGCCGGCATCATTTCCAGGGAGACTCGCAGGGAGGCCAACAAGGAACTTTTCAAACTGCACATGGATATCGACTCCATGATCACAGACATCCATGTGGCATCCTTGAGCCTCGATTCAGTGGTATACAAACTGCGCGGTGCACCTGAGCTCCTGCCCAGGGTGTTCCCGGAACTCGTGGACCCGGAAAATACATCAGTAATCGCCCTCGGCCACAGCAGATATTCCACCAACACCTTGCCGACGGTGGAGAGGGCCCAGCCTTTTTCCGTGCTCGGCCACAATGGCGAGATCAACACCATTGAACGTCTGAGAAGCAGCGGAAAAATCCTGGGTATTGATCCTGTTCCTGGTGGAAGCGATTCCCAGGATCTCAACAGGATCCTTGAAGGACTCATCAATCTCTATGATCTTGAACCCATAGAGGCCATGGAGATGATGTTCCCTGCCATCCACACCGAAGTAGAAAAATATGCCAAGAGCTATCAGGAACTCTATTCTTTTTACAGGTGGTTTTTCCCATGCTCTGCCCAGGGGCCTGCAGCAGTAGTAGCCAGATTCGGCAACGTGTGCATGGGAAGTGTGGACGCCCTCGGCCTGAGACCTCTGTGGTTCGGCGAAAGCAGTGAAAATTTCTTCCTCTCGTCGGAAAAGGGGGTAGTAGACCTTAAAGACAATCTCAGGGATCCCAGGCCCCTTGCCCCGGGTGAAAAGGTGGCGATCGTGGCTGGGCTTGGTAAGAGGGCAGAAATCCTGGATTACACGGAGATCCAGGCCCGACTTGTCAAATTGATGGAGTCCAGAAAGGGCGTAGTGGATTGCGTGCGCTCATTTTACCGTGGTCTTCCAGACGGTCATCCCAAGACTGAGCTCAAGACTTTTTTAGAGGAACCAGGTGAAGAGGAAATCCTGGACAAGTGGGACAACACCAATATGCAGGCGGCCCTTGGATGGCATCAATATGACCTGGATATGCGGCGCCGGGTAGCCAGGGAAGGGCGCGAAATAGTCGGATCCATGGGGCATACTGGACCACTGGCTGCCATAAATCACGACGCCCTTCCCAATGTAGCCGAGTTTTTCAAAGAAAACGTTGCGGTCGTCACCAATCCGGCCATAGACAGGGAACGTGAGGCCGAGCACTTTACCACGAGGATAATCCTCGGGGACAGGCCTGACATGACCTCACAGAGGATGCCTTCTCCAGTCGGCGTTGAAATAATGATGCCGGTATTACTGGGCGGCGGGGGCCTTACAGGCATGTTGAGCAAGGAGGATGAACGACGGCTCGCCTCAGAGTTCGGTACAGGCCTGCTTGAAGACGTGCTCGATTTCTTTACCGGGCAAGCAAAGGATATGGCCAGGGTAAAGGTGCTCGATGCGACCTTTGACAAAGAGAAAGACCTGCACGAGAGGCTGGACCAGATCGCCCAGGAAGCCAGAGATGCCGTGGATTCGGGGGCGGTAGTGCTGGTGGCGGATGATGCAAGGAGCTTTAAAGACGGCAGGGTATACATAGATCCGAGTCTGCTCGTTGCATACATATTGCGGGACCTTGAAAGGCATGGCCTTAGAAGGCGCTGCAGCCTCATAGTCCGATCGGCTGCCATCAGGAACCTGCACGACGTAATGTTCCTCATGGGACTGGGTGCAGACGCACTGAACCCTTACATGCTGTGGCGCCTGGCAGCCAGCTTTGCAGACGAAAATCTTCCGTCTGACAAGGCCGTGGCCAACACCCTGTCGGTGATGCAGAAGGGAATCGAAAAGGTGATGTCAACCATGGGAATCCATGAATTATGCGGCTACGGACGGGTCTTTGCTTCCATCGGCCTTAAAAAAGAGCTTGAAGAAATCTTCCAGATCCCCAATTTCTGCTCTTCGGAAAGCACAGGCCTTGGCTACGAGGAGCTGAGGCAGCTGGCTGCAAAAAGATACGAAAGGGCGCACATGGAAGAGGCCCTTCCCCTTTACAAAGACCCCAAAAGAAACCCCAAAGTGGGCAAGATATTGCGCTCGGTTGCCTTGGGCAAAAAGGGTTACTCGGAAATGGCCAAGGATCTCAAAAAAGTAGAGGTAGAGATGCCGGCTGCCATAAGGCACACCTTCGACATAAAGGAGGTGGGCCTTGATGAACAGCCTGTCATGGATGAGGTGGACATATCCATTGGCCGGCACGATATGCCCCTTGTGATAGCCGCCATGTCCTTCGGCTCCCAGGGAGAGAACTCTTTCAGGGCCTATGCCGAGGCTGCCAAAAAGGTAAACATAATCTGCATGAATGGCGAGGGCGGGGAAATCCCAGACATGCTTGGCAAGTACCGTCACAACCGCGGCCAGCAGATCGCTTCAGGGCGGTTCGGTGTCTATATGCATCTGCTAAATTCCACAGATTATCTTGAAATAAAGATAGGCCAGGGAGCAAAACCCGGCGAAGGCGGCCACCTGCCAGGTGTAAAGGTGTCTGAAAGGGTGGCAGAAGCGCGCCACTGCAAACCTGGCATAACATTGATCTCGCCCTCCAATCAGCATGACATCTATTCCATCGAAGACTTGGCGCAGATCATTACCGAACTCAAAACGGCAAATCCCTATGCCAAGGTTTCCGTTAAGATACCGGTTACCAGCGGCGTAGGGACCATTGCAGTTGGAATAGCCAAGGCCGGTGCAGACATAGTGAATTTGAGCGGCTTCGAAGGGGGAACAGGAGCCGCCAGGGAGCATGCAAAACGCTATGTGGGCCTGCCTGCTGAGGTAGGAGTGAGCGAAACCCACAGGGCATTGGTGGAATCTGGTCTGCGTGATAAGGTGGAGGTATGGTGCGATGGAGGCATCAGAAGCGGCCGAGAGGCAGTAAAAATGATCTTGCTGGGCGCGGACCGCGTCGGCCTCGGCACAGTCGCCTTAATGGGAGTTGGTTGTATAAGCTGCCAGCGCTGTCACCTTGACCGCTGCCCAAGGGGTATTTCCACCCAGCTCCGTTCGAAGAAAGACGCCGAGGGAAGGGGGGTAAAGGGCTTTGTACCACGCCAGTCTGAGGTGGAAGCAGAAAATCTGGCAAGGCTTTTGAGGGCCATCGGCGATGAAATGAAAATGGTCCTCTGTCAGATGGGCGAAACCCGCCTGAGAGACCTCGTCGGCCGGACTGATCTCCTTACTCAAGTCCGTTTCAACGACCGGCTGGACACCTCGGAAATATTGCGCAAGCCTGAAACTTCGGGCGTTGTTGAAGAATCAGTCAAGGCAGATATCGTACGCCGTCCGCTCAACTTCCTCACAAAGCTTATCTCAGATATCGTTATGGAGCGCTTCGAGGATGGGGCAAACATAGTTTATTACAGTGATCAGGGAATAAGGAGCACTGACAGGGCGGTAGGAACCTATCTGGCAGGTGCTGTAGTAAGAAAATATGATTCAGATGAAGAACGCCATGCCAGGCTCAGACTGGAAAGTTCGGTACCGGGAAACGGCTTGTGCGCCTTCAATATACCCAATATAGATACCTTTGTTGGCGGTGGTGCCCAGGATGGGGCGGCCAAGGGCGCCTTCGGGGGCATAATGGGTATCCTGAAGGGCTTGAACCGCCAGGGAAAATATATTGATGGATCTGTTGGTAAAAGCCTTGCCTATGGTGCCATAAACGGCACGCTGCTCATTCAGAACTATGCGGATTCACGGGCCTGCGTACGCCTGTCTGGTGCCGACGTTGTGTTTGGCGCAAGGATCACAGAACCGTTGCAGGACGAAAAGGGCAATATTGCATCAAGGGCGCATCTGAAGGGCTTTGCCTTCGAGTATATGACAGGTGGCCGTATCGTCGTTCTTGGTGATCCTGGGCCGTGGATCTGTGCCGGCATGACAGGCGGGGTCATTTATCAGTGCCTTTATCCTGAGCTTGGGTTTGACAAAAATGCATTGAGCCGCCGCCTGGCAAAAGGTGCCAATGTAAACGTAAGAAAGATCGATGATCAGGGCTACAGAGATGTGGAAGAACTCCTGGGCATCTATGTGAATGCCCTCAGAAGAGGCTTCCAATATGAAGAGGCAGACAAGGTCTCGGAAATCCTGGCAGAAGGCAGAAACAGGTTTTTAATGATAGTACCCAAGTCTATGAAACCGCCTTCAGCCGAATAAAAAAACTTGATTCCTTATCAAGCGCCTGGAATGTCTTATGCTTCTGGGCGCTTTGTACTTTTTAGGAGGGCGGGATGGAAAAATGGCTCATATATTCGCTCCTGGCTCTATTCATTTATGGCCTGTGGGGTTTTTTCCCGAAACTGGCTGTAACATACATCAAGCCGATAAGCGCCCTTGTCTATGAGATCCCCGGTGCCATAGCCGTCGGCATCATTGCACTAGTGATCAGCGGCTTCAGGCTCGACTGCCACCCCAAAGGCATTATGTTTGCTTTTCTGACAGGCTTTTGCGGCATGCTGGGCACGCTGTTTTTCCTCGCAGCTGCCAAGCAGGGCAGGATATCAATAGTAGTAAGCATGACTGCCCTCTACCCGCTGATCACCATAGTATTGGCTGCCATTTTGCTGAAAGAGCCTCTTACCATGAAACAGATGGCAGGCATGGCCTTGGCCCTGGTGGCCATATTACTGATGTCTTCATAGCAAAATCTTTTCCGCATCAACTATTTGTGTCTTGTCGACAATGTTTTCATTTTTTTTCTTTTATCCACTGTTTTTTTTTGCTATAAACATTTTGTGCAATAAATAATATGGATTATACGGATTCAGTAGCTGGTAACCAATACCCTAAATCCAAAACCATATACCAGGAGAAAGGAGGAATGTATGTCTTGGAAAGAAAGAATCATTGCACTATTGGGAGGAGTAGCACTGCTTTTGCCTAATCCTATATTAGCCAAAAGCTCATCACCAGGGAAAGCAAAAACTATTGCTGAATTGGCGGCCAGATATGACTCAACGTCATGCAAGGAGTGTCATGAAGAAATATACGAGGAGTGGGAAAATTCTCTTCATGCGCGCTCTATGCTTGGCACACCGCGTACAGCACCAACAATCATCACTGCGATTGAAAAGGGGATCAAAAGATTTCCTTATTCAGGAGTAAAAAAAGATGAAGATATAACAGTAAAACACCTGATGTTTTGTGCCAAGTGCCACCTTCCGCAACTTGATGAGGCAACCGATGACGTTGCCAGGGAAATAGTGGCTACAATTAAGGCATGGATGAAAGAAGATGATGACGACAAGCTTGAAGCCCTGGAAGCTAAGATTGAAAGCCTTAACATTGGTTGCCTTGTATGCCACCAGAAAAAGGCCCTGATTCACAAATGGGCCGATGGCTATCCGCAGTCTGATACCGTTTATGGCTCTCAGGTTGGCGAGCATGAGGATGAAAACCATCCCAAAATGGGAAAGGCTCCAGCCTTAGGAGAAGCCATTTTTTGCGGCCAATGCCATGGACAGGGCCCAAATTTTGAGTTGGATCATCCAAGCCAGTGTGCAACATTGTATGGCAGCTATCTTTTTGCCTATATTCCTGAAGGCGGACACGAAAGCTGCCAGGACTGCCATATGAAAAAATCTGGTCTAGGCCACGACATGCAAGCCTATCGCTCAGAAGAAATGGTTAAAATGGCCCTAGACTGCGAAGTAGATGCACAGTCCTATTTCTGGCGCAAAAACAAGAAAGAAGGGGTTATTCCCATGGGATTGGTCAGGGTGGAGATCTTCAACAAGACGGGTCATGTTGTACCTGATGGCTGACCTACTCCAAACAGGCTGGTCCTGGAAGTGACCGCTAAAACAAACAAGGGCGACAAGAAAAAGGAAAAGGTCATCTACAATGAAAAGGTCATATTCATGCCCTATCCCGGAAGAATGGGAAGGGGCAAGGAGATGGGGCGTGGTCCATATGAAAAAAGCGGACTGTTAAGAGAAACAAGTCTTCCCCCATTGAGGAAGGTTGTTGAGACCTTTGAAATTCCATTCCCTTATAAAGACGTTAAAAAGGCTGGCAAAAAGACCAGGGAACTTGTAGCGGATGAGATATTTGTTGATGTCAAATTATGGTATGTTCCCTTTGGCGAATTTGACGGCAATGAGGTGATCTTCTTTGAAGAAGAAAAGAAACTAGACCTGAAGACTGAATGGGTATGGAGAAATTAGTCAAGTCTTCTTGATCCAATTAACTATTAGAATAAAGCGGCCTCAGGGCCGCTTTATTCTTGCTGTAGTTTTTCACACCAAGGTCTTGGCTACCTTATCCAAAGACCCACATAGTTTTGGAATAAATGCCTTTGCCACAATAATTGCAGAAACTCCATCATACCCTTCCCGTTTCAATATACCTGAACCAGTCACCACTTCTGATAAAAAAAGGAGCCTGGCCCCTTTGATTTGGGCTGAGGGGAAAACCACCAAATCAATAAGGCCTGTCTCATCTTCCAAGGTAACAAACATTATACGCCTGCCGGAACGTACTGGCGGGGTATGAACCAGGATCATGAGGCCTGAAAAACGCACCAGACTACCTGAAGGCCTCTGCCTTATTGCAGCCCATGGCAGGATACCCCTCTTATCCAGTGCAGGGCGCAGATGTTCAAAGGGATGACTTGAACAGAAGACCTCCAGGTTGATGCGTTCGGAAAGCACCCTTTTAAGGCCTGCATCAGGCCGCCCTTGCATAGATACGCTCCTCATCCATTGAAGGCAGGCCTGAAAGTGCCTTGGCAAATATCAACTTGGCCTTTATGTCCCTTGGAAGCTGCACGCGTTTAAAAAGGGATTCCCAGCTCGTAAAGGGGCCGTTTCTGAGCCTTTCTGCAACAATCCTGTGCGCGTTTTTCGATCCAATGCCCCGGATGACTTGCAGTGGCACCCTTATCCCGTTTCCGTCAGGTTCATATTCGAGGCCGCTGTGATTTACATGGGGGGGATAGATCCTTACGCCTTTTCTGCGTGCCTCGTTAAGGATGACCCATGCTGGGTAAGAACCAACGCTTCCGCTGTTGAGCATGCCTATGTAAAAGGCCCGGGGATGATGCGTTTTCAGCCAGGCGCTCTTGTATGCTATATGAGAAAACGCCACTGCATGAGCCTTGCAGAAACCGTAGGCGGCAAAGGCAGAAACTTGTTCAAAGACCCTCTGGGCCTCGTCAAGGGTGTGCCCCTTTTGCAATGCCCCCTGGATAAAGGCGGCTTTCAGCCTTTGCATCTCCATTACAGACCTCTTTTTGGTCATTGCCCTGCGGAATGCATCTGCATCGGCATAGGAGAAACCCGCAAAGGTATGCACGACTTTGAGGACCTGCTCCTGAAAAACAATGACTCCGTAAGTTTCTTCCAAGATGTTTGCCAGGCTGTCATGTATAGGCCTTGAGCTGGCTCTTCCTGCACGCCTTTCCACATATCTCCTTACTAGATCGCCTTCCACAGGCCCTGGCCTGAACAGGGATATCTCCGCCACCAGGTCATCAAAGCACCCGGGCCTCAGCTTTCCAAGAAGCTGGCGCTGCCCCGGGGACTCCAACTGGAACACACCAAGGCTGTCTCCTTGCGAGAGTTCCCAAAAGGTCTTTTTGTCATCAAGGGGCACGGCGGCAAGGCGCTCGTCCCACCTGCCCTGCCTCCACAAGGCCTCTTCAGCCTTTCTGATCGCCGTATGCATGCGCAAACCAAGAAGATCCAGCTTTAAAAGCCCCAGATCCTCTACGTCATCTTTGTCAAGCTGGGCAACAGGAAACCCCTTTCTGGAAGAGAAAACAGGAGACCATTTTTCGATCTTGTCAGGCACAACAATGACGCCTCCAAGGTGAACAGAGGCCTGGAAGGGCAGGCCCGAAAGCCTGGAGGCGCCTTCCACAAGCCTTGGATGAGCCTTTATCGGTGCATTTTTGAGCTCCGGCAATGTAGAAAGTGCTGTTACCAGATCAATGCCTCTCAAAGACCATGGCAGGCATGCAGAAAGATGTTTTATATCTTCCTGGCTGTAGCCCATTGCAATGGCTGCAAGTCGTACTGCGCTGCGCACCTTGAAATGATGCACGGTTGAAACCATGGCCGCCTGCCCCTTGAAGCGCTCAAGGACCCAGGCCAGGACCTCGTCACGGCGTTCGGAATCAAAATCCATATCCACATCCGGCATATCCCCCCGGCCTTCGTTCATGAAACGTTCAAACAGAAGATCGTGCGCCACAGGATCAGGCCCATCCAGTAACAGCGAAACCACCAGGGAACCAACTGCTGATCCACGGGGCGAAAATATTATCCTCCTCTTTCTGGCAAAGCGGGCCACATCATCCACCAGAAGGAAGAAGTCAGAAAGCCCCTTGGCTTTTATGCAAGAGAGTTCCTTGTCCAGCTGTATCACATGCTTATAGGATGCCTCTTTAAAGCGGTTGGCAAGCAGCTTGATGGATCTTCGTGCAAGCATGCGGTCTGCTTCCAGCCCCCTTTGGAAACAGGGAGGATGAAGCCTGCCCAGGGGAAGGGAAAGGCCTTGGGCCTTCTCTGCTATGGCAGCGCTGTTTTTCAAGGCCTCGGGCCAGGGAAGCCGCCTGGCCATCTCCCCTGCGCCTGCCAGATAAAAAGAATCGTCTCCCAGCGGCTCTGCCCTCCTGTGGTGATAGCGCCTCTGGATATCCACCAAAAGCCGGTGGAGCCAATAATCTTCCCTGGTTAAAAAGGCTGCGGAATTAAGGGCCACCGGCGGCACACCTATGGCAGAACAAATATATCTTGCCCTTTCCATGGCGGCTGGCACCAGCCCCAAATAGAAGTTGCCAGGGAAAATATCCTTTAAATCAGACAGCCTGCCTGCGCCATGTTCCAGACCGTTTTCGTCTCCGTGACGGCGCCCCAAGGGGGATTCGTGGAGCAGGAATATGGCCGCAAGGCCTCTGCTGTATCTTGAGAGAACAGGCATGGAAACAGGACCTTTACGACCCTGAAGCCCTGCAGAAATAAGCCTGCAAAGATTTTCATATCCTTGACGGCTCAATGCAATGAGCAGCAGCTGCCCTCTATCCGCCTCTATTCGGGAGCCAATAACCGGCCTGATGCCAGCCCTTTTTGCTGCCTTGTAAAAGCGCACCGCGCCCTGCAGGCTCCATATATCTGCAAGGCCTACACTCTTAAAGCCTTTTTGCAATGCCTGGGCAACCAGTTGTTCCGGTGTAAAGGTGCCCCAAAGAAAGGAATATGCGCTTTGCACGTCCAAATGGACAAACTCGATCATATTCATCAAGGCCTTCTTATCACCCCGACCAGCTTGCCGATTATCTCTATCTTATTCCGTTCCTTTCCCTTAAATATCAAAGGGTCATAGCTGCTGTTTGCTGCTACCAGTTCCACAACACCACGTCTGCGCCTGACTATCTTAAGGGTGGCCTCCGGCAGGACTTCCTCCACCATGACAGCTGCGATTTCACCATCATCAACATCTTTCTGGGGACGTATGATTGCTATATCGCCATGGGCTATATGGACATCGACCATGGAATCGCCCTGAACCCTCAGCCCAAAACATTCTTCAGAGCCGAAATAACTAGGATCAAAGGGAAGCTCATCTTCAATATTTTCAATGGCATCAATAGGCCTTCCTGCTGCGATCCTGCCTGCCACAGGAATGGAACCATAGCCGGAAGCACCTGTGAGCCTCCAAGAGCGTTTTTTCCCTGGCTCTGAGACAATACAGCCCTTTTTTTCCAGCACCTTGAGGATACGGTGCACACCAGCAGGCCCTTTGAGGCCAAAATGAGAGCAAATTTCCCGCACAGTAGGGGCAACCCCCTTTTTACGGAAATTTTCTCTTATAAAGTCAAGGACCTCCATCTGCCTTTTGGTAAGTTCCATGACCAACAAATACATGAACATTTGTTCACTGTCAAGGAGAAAAAATACGCCCTTGCTGCGCCCAGTCCATCTCTTATGGAACAAGGACCAAGGCCCTGCATTTCTGGCAAATCCTTGCATCAATTAGTTAAGCTGCCGACAAGCAGCCCTGTTTAGAAATTTGGCACCATTGGCTTCACTCTTTCCTTGCAAAATTCTTCTACGTTAGATAAGAAGGGCTTGGCTGTTAGGGAACATTGCAATTGTTCGAGCAAACTAGCCTCAACAAGTCTATTCCAAGGAGATTTTTATATGCCTAAGGGATTGCGCTGGAAATTCGCATTGATGTTTGTTCTTATCGTCTGTTCGGTAGCGTTGGTCTTGCCGGCCTTCTACAAGGATACGCCCGACTGGTTCAAAAAGTACGTCTACAGCGAGGGTTTAAAGCTGGGCCTTGACCTCCAGGGAGGCATGCATCTCATCCTTGAAGTGGACGTTGACCAGGCCATAAAAAATGCAGTTGAGTTGTCGGCCCAGGAATTAAAGGCCACCTTGAAACACAAAAATATCACGCTCGTAAGGCGCAAGAGTTCGCAGCCCGGCACCGTGGCCTTTGCACTGCCCAACAAGAGCGCCCTGGAGCAAGTAAAGGAAACCATCGAAAAGGAGTTTCCGGATCTTGAAATATTGGAAATAAAGCAGAACAGCCGCTTTCCCACTCTTGTTTTGGGCCTTTCAAAACAGGAAAAACAATTCATAAAGGACCATGCAGTCGAACAATCCCTTGAAATCATAAGAAATCGCATAGACCAATTCGGTGTAACTGAGCCAGTTATAGTTCGTCAGGGCAAAAGCAAGATTGTTGTGCAGCTTCCCGGCGTAAAAGATCCCAAAAGGGCCCTGAAGCTGATCGGCCAGACAGCCCAATTGGAGTTCAAGCTTGTGGATGACGAGGCAGGGGTTGATCTTAACTCCCTGATCCAGCAGGCAGTAAAGAACGGGCAGGTCTCTCCTGATGCAGACGCCAAGACCTTAAATGCAGCCCTTAAAGGCAGGCTCCCCCAGGGCGATGCCATTTACTTCCTCAAGGAGGTGGACAGCCGCACTGGCAGGGTAACAAAAAGGCCGCTTCTGCTTAAGGAGCGGACCCTGATGACAGGAGATGCGGTAAAGACTGCCCACGTCAGGATTGGGGGCGCCTACAACGAACCCTATGTTGCGCTTGATTTTACGGATCGAGGCGCAAAGATCTTTGCGAAGATCACCGAAGAGAATGTGGGCAAGAGGCTCGCTATTGTACTGGACGGAGTGGTTCGTTCCGCCCCTGTGATCAGGGAGAAGATCGGCGGCGGCCATGCCCAGATAACAGGCTCCTTTACCCATGAAGAGGCCTCTGATCTTGCCATTGTGCTGCGTGCAGGTGCTCTTCCAGCGCCTGTTAAAATAATACAAAATGTCACCGTAGGCCCATCCCTGGGCAGGGATTCCATACAGCGCGGGCTCATGTCAGGCTTCCTTGGAGCCCTCATAGTGGTCATTTTCATGATCATTTATTACCGCTTGTCTGGCCTCATCGCAGACGTTGCCATGATATTGAACTTGCTCTTTTTGATGGCAGTTCTTTCCCTGTTCCAGGCAACTCTCACCCTGCCTGGCATTGCAGGTATCATTCTGACAATAGGTATGGGCGTTGACTCCAATGTGCTTATTTTTGAGCGAATGAGGGAAGAAAAGGCCCTTGGCAAGCCGCTAAAGGCCTATATCGATGGAGGGTACGACAAGGCCTTCTGGACTATCGTAGACGCCCATGTCACCACCTTGATCACCGCCATGGCCCTCTTTCTTTTTGGAACCGGGCCCATCAAAGGCTTTGCAGTCACCCTTTCTGCAGGCATCATCATAAACCTGTTCACAGCCATTTTCGGCACCAGGATAGTGTATGATTACATGCTGACCAAGGGCTGGCTGAAGGATCTCTCCTTCCTGAAAATAATAGGCAAGACCAGCATAGACTTCATTAAACTCCACAAGGTCGCTTTTGTGATATCAGGGGTGTTAGTGACGGTAGGTTTGATCGCCTTTATACAAATTTATCGTGGGGCAGCCAACCTTGGGGTAGACTTTGCAGGCGGCACCATGATCCAGTACAAGGCTGACAAGCCATTCAACCTCAGTGATGTGCGCAAGGCAATTGAAAAGGCGGAAGTGAAGGGCTATGCCCTGCAGGAAGTTGCCGGCCAAAACATTTTGATGGTGCGTATAAAAAGCTCCGCGGAAACCGTTGGCGCTGCTGAAGCAGCGGTCACGTCTGCCCTCAAAGAGGGCCTTCCTGACATAAAATTCACCATAGAAAGCAAGGCAGCCATAGGTTCGCAGGTGAGTTCTGAACTCAGGCGCAAGGCCATTATAGCCATTGCGATCTCCCTTGCCGGCTTCATTGGTTACCTGGCCTTCAGGTTTAATATCAGTTTCGGGGTAGCGGCGGCTGCTGCCACCTTCCACGACGTATTGGCTGTATTGGGCATACTCTTTCTTTTGAACCGTGAGATCAACCTCCTGATAGTTACGGCCCTTTTGACCCTTGCAGGCTATTCCCTCACGGATACTGTTGTAGTGTTTGACAGGATCAGGGAAAATCTGAAAAAGGAAAGAAAGAAGTCCTTTGCAGAAATAATAAACCTGAGCGTCAACGAGATGTTGAGCAGGACCATCATAACATCGATCACCACCCTTGTTGTGGTGCTGACCCTCTTCTTTTTTGGAGGTATCGTCATCCGTGACTTTGCCTTGGCATTGATTCTGGGCATAATAATAGGAACATATTCTTCAGTCTTCGTGGCAAGCCCTATAGTTTATATATGGCACAAAGGTAAGGCACCTAGATAGCCAGCCGTTTCATTGCATAAATTTAATGGATAAACTGGTCATCAAGGGAGGAAAACCGCTCAAGGGAAGCATCAGGGTCAGCGGGGCAAAGAACGCGGCCCTGCCGATGCTTGCTGCCACCCTGCTCACAGGAGGGAGCTTCATCTTTGAAAATCTGCCAAGATTGAGGGATGTGCGCACATTCCTTCACCTTCTCAAGGAATTGGGAGCAAAAATAGACTTTGCTGCCTATGAAGAGGGGGAAAGGCCTGTTTCTGTTGACACTGGTTCCCTGGCGTCTTACGAAGCTTCTTATGACCTTGTGCGGACCATGCGCGCCTCTATCCTCGTGCTCGGCCCTCTTGTCAGCAGAACCGGCAAGGCAAGGGTTTCTTTGCCGGGCGGGTGCGCTATAGGCGAAAGGCCGGTTGACATGCACTTGAAAGGCCTGGAGCGCATGGGTGCAAAGCTGAGCCTGAAGAAAGGCTATGTTGAAGCCAAGGGTAAAAGGCTTAAGGGCGCTGAAATCTATTTCGACATCCCGACTGTTACAGGCACTGAAAATATTATGATGGCCGCAGTCATGGCCAAGGGAACCACCATTTTGAAAAATGCTGCCAGGGAACCCGAGGTCGTAGCCCTTGGAGACATGTTGAATGAGATGGGAGCAAGAATAAGCGGCCTTGGAACGGCCACGGTGGTCGTTGAAGGGGTCAAGGATCTGAGGCCCGGCAAGTTCCGGGTGATACCTGATAGGATAGAGGCAGGCACCTTTGTCATGGCAGCAGGAACCGCGGGCGGCTCCTTGAAAATCGAGCAGGCAGAACCTGCACACCTTGAGGCGGTTCTTTCAAAACTCAATCAGGCAGGCCTGAAAATCAAGACCGGCAAGGACTGGATACGCGTTGAAAACAAGGGACACCTGAACAGCGTCGACATCAAAACCATGCCATATCCAGGCTTTCCCACAGACCTTCAGGCACAAATCATGGCCCTTATGACTACGGCTTCCGGCCTGAGCGTGATAACGGAGACCATTTTCGAAAACCGGTTCATGCACGTTGCTGAACTAAAGCGCATGGGAGCCGACATAAAGACTGAAGGCCGTTCCGCAGTGGTGCGAGGCGTAAAGCGGCTTCACGGCGCCCCAGTGATGGCAACCGACTTGAGGGCCTCTGCAAGCCTCGTGCTTGCAGGGCTGGGCGCTAAGGGCACCACTGAGATCCACAGGATCTATCATTTAGACCGTGGTTACCAGGCTATTGAGAAAAAGCTTGCAAGCGTCGGCGCCGACATCAGGCGCGAAAAGGCTGATATGCCCTATTAAAGCACACCGTCAAAGTTTGCATTGAGTCAGACGGCAATCCACGCTATATACAAGCTATGAATTCTGCAAAGCTGCTTGACCAGTATGGACGCTCCCTTACTTATCTGCGCATTTCGCTTACTGACAGGTGCAACCTAAGATGCACCTATTGTACCCCTCAACACAATTTCACACATATTCATCCCCGTGAAATTCTCACATATGAGGAACTGCTGCGCATATGCGGATTGCTGGCTGAAATGGGGCTTAAAAAGGTCAGGTGCACAGGCGGAGAGCCTCTCGTAAGGCAGGGGGTGCTGCCCTTCCTTGAACGACTCAGCACTATCCCGGGCATTGAAGAAGTATGCCTTACCACCAACGGCGTGCTGCTCGAAGATTCCGCCCAGGGACTGTGGGATGCAGGAATACGACATATCAACGTAAGCCTGGACACCCTGAGGCCTGAACGTTTCAAGTCCATTACCGGAAGGGACTGCTTTGGCAAGGTTTGGGCTGGCATAATGGCCCTTTTGGATTTAGGTTTTGATAAAATCAAGATAAACAGCGTGGTGGCACGGGGCATGAACGATGATGAAATAGCAGCGCTTGCAAGCCTGTCTCAGCAATATCCCATTGAGGTGAGATTTATTGAGTTCATGCCGGTGGGACACAACAAGTGGGGCAAACAGTTGGTGGTCGAGGTGGCTGAAATGCAATCCATAATTGAGGAGGCCTTGGGCACCCTAAGGCCGGTTGCTTCAGAAAGACATGCTGGACCTGCAAGATTGTTCCAGCTGGAAGGTGCAAAGGGGAAGGTTGGTTTCATAAGCCCTTTGAGCCAGCATTTCTGCAGTACGTGCAACCGCATTCGGCTCACTTCAGATGGACGCCTCAGGCTGTGTCTGTTTTCAGACTTCGAGTATGATGTGAAAGGTATTATGCGCAGAGGCGCAAGCGACCAGGCACTGAGCCGCTTTTTATTGGATGCAGTCCAAAACAAACCAGAAAACTACAGCCCGGAATCAAAGACAGGATGCCCTTCCTGCACCAGGGCCATGGGGACCATAGGAGGATAGAGAAATGATCATTGAGGACCTGTTTTATACCGAGGACCATTTGTGGGTCAGGAAGGAAGAGGATTCTGAACGAGTGATTATCGGCCTGAGCGACTATGGACAGGAAAGGCTCGGCGAGATCATATCCGTGGATCTTCTTTCTGAGGGCGAAGAGGTTTCCAGAGATGATGAGCTGGCTACTATTGGCACCGCATCTGATGAAATTGTAGTCTATTCTCCCGTTACCGGAAAGATCATTGAAATCAATAACGCAGTTGTGGAATCACCAGCCATCATCAATGAAGACCCCTATGAAGATGGCTGGCTGATTAAAATGGAGCTTGTGGCCCCGAAAGAGCTGGATGACCTGATGGATGCCGCCGAGTATGAGGAATATGTGGAACAGGCGCGCATACATGATGAAGAGGAAGCGTTACTGGCAGAAGAATTGAGCGAAGAGGAGATGGAGGAATAATCAAAGTGAAAAAGGCCTTTGTTTTCCCTGGCCAGGGTTCTCAGTATGCAGGTATGGGTCGGGAACTGGCGGAAAATTTTCCTTTCGTCATGGATCTGTTCAAGGAGGCAGAGGATATTACTGGCATAGATGTAAGGGGCCTCTGTTTCAACGGTCCCATGGAAGAGCTCACCAAGACCTCAAACCTTCAGGTATGCTTAAGCGTGGTTGATATGGCCTGCGCCGCTGTCCTCGAGAAGTCTGGTGTTGTACCAGACTGTACAGCAGGTCACAGCCTCGGCGAATATCCAGCCTTGTGGCTGGCAGGATTTCTCTCCGCGGAAGATACCCTTCGGCTAGTTCAAGAACGAGGCAGGCTCATGGAAGGGGCAGGAAACTTAAAGCCAGGGGCAATGGCAGCCATACTTGGAATGAGCCAGGAGGATCTTTCAAGGCTGATAGCTCCTCTGGCCCAAAAAGGCGTTCTTGCCATGGCAAATCACAACTCTCCCGAACAGATAGTGGCAACAGGCGAAAAGGATCTCATAAAGGAATTGTGCAGGGCCGTCAAAGAGGCCGGGAAGAAGGCTGTTCCATTGAAGGTTGCTGGGGCCTACCACAGTCCCCTCATGGAGGAGCCTGCCCGTGAATTTGCTGAAAGGCTGAAGGCGGTTCAATTCAAGGAACCTCGCATGCCCTTGTACAGCAATGTTTCAGGCAAGGCCGAAACCGATCCCGGGCAAGTCCGGGCATTGATGGTGCGCCAGATGACAGAGCCCGTCCGATGGGTGGATATAGTAACCAACATGGCTTCTGATGGAGTGGGGGTTTTCGTGGAGTCGGGCCCAAAAAAGGTGCTTTCGAATCTGATAAAGAAGTGTATCAAAACCGCCGACAATAAGATTATATGCCAAGTGCAAGATGTTGAAACACTCAATAACTGTATGGAGATATTGAAAAATGTTTAACTGCGGCAACAATGCTAGTGAAAACGTTAACGAACTCAGATGCAAGGCGTGTGGCAAAGCCTTGAACATATTTCGAACATGAAGACGGGTTGTCCTGCAGTGTGCAGGATGCGGGAAAAATTTTTCCTTACAAGACTACCGGGCTGAACTTAGCCCTTCCATAGAAGAACTTTTGGGCGGGATCAGATGCGACAGGTTCTGACCCAGCAGTTCACGGTTTTCCTTTTTATCCACCTCCCTGATATTGCCTGATCATTTCCAAAAAAGGATTGGTTGCAGGTTCAGACGGAGCAGCCGGTACTGCATTACCTTTTGAATTTGCTGGCTTTTTGATCTTGGGGCCGCCTATATTGGGTGGAAGCGGCGGCGGAGGTGCCTTCTCTTCCTGCTTGGCAGACGGTGCTGGCTGCTTCTTGCCAACCGGGGGCACGCTGATTCCTGGCGGACGGTGCTGGCTGCCTTTAGGCTTTGGCTGCACTGCCTTATTCTTGCCCTTCGAAGGTGCGCGTGTAGCCTGTACCGGAACAAGGGAAGGTATTGGCTGCTGCTTCAATTGAGGTGTCTGAAGTGCCACCGGCGCCTTTGCCTGCCGCTCCTTTTTCTCAGAGTCAAAGAGTCCCAGGACCGCCTTTTTGCCCTCTGCCTCCAGGACGACGCCTTTTTCGGTAATCTCTTTCACTTCCCATCCGTCGATGATATCGCCTACCACAACAGATCTAACATCACTGGCCCCTTTCGTGCGCCTGGTTCTTGCCTGCGGCCCGCCCTTGGTGCTCTCCTTGATAAACGCCTTGCTCTGGCCGCCCATTATTATGGTTCCATAAACCTGGTAACGACCTTCTATATCATTTTCAGGAGTGACATCAAAATGCCCCCCCTCACCCGCCTTTCTGCCGCGGTCGGGATCAAAGGGATCTTTGGCAACAATGGATGTATAAGGTCCCAGGCTTGCCTGCTTGGCACTGGATATGCTGGTAGGACACAAGGCAAAAAAAACAAGACCCAGACAAGGCCACATAATGTAATCGAGGCTAATCCTCATATGTCTCCACTCCTTCGGTCCACCAATCCTCATCTTCAGGGGACCCTTGCTGTTTCTCATCCCTGGTTTCTTCTTCCTTGGTTTCCTCGCTGTCCTGCTTCTGCTGTGCCTCTATTTCATCCAGGGACATCGATGTTCCCAGAGCCTTTTGCCTTATCACGTCCTTTCGGCGTGAGAATTCCTTGCGCAGCTTCAGCTGCTCTTTTAGGCCCTTGACCTTTTCTGCAAATTCCCTCGTGAGAAAATCTGCTTCTGCACGGGTCTGGATTACATGGGGTGTTATGACAAAGAGCAGCTCGGTTTTTTCATTTGTTATCTCTGTTGTGCTGAAAAGGTTGCCCACTCCCGGGATATCCTTCAGGAGGGGAAAGCCCGATTTGGTCTTATCCCTCTTGTTCTTTATCAAGCCTCCCAGCACTATTGTCTGGCCATCTTTTGCAACCAATGAGGTAGTAGCCTTTCTTGTACTGAAAATCGGAGAACTTATCCCTTGAACAGTGTTCTTGCTCCTCTGGCTCACCTCTTGTGTTACGTCGAGCCGTACCAGGCCGCTGTCGTTTATGCGCGGCTTCACCTTCAATAATATACCAGTCTTCCTGTACTGGATATTCTCTGTAACGTTTCCACCTGACGTGGTCGTGGTTCCTGTTTTTGTCGGAACGTCCTCTCCCACTTCAATGGTGGATTCATGATTGTCCACGGCCAATATGTTCGGGGCAGACAAGACATTTATGTTCGTATCCTCTGCCAAGGCGGACATCAAGGCACGCAGACCCCCTGCGCTGTCGAACAGGCTGAAAGAAAACCCTTTTGGGAAATTCCCCAGGCCTGCATTGTCTGCCGTATTTTTTGCACCTTCGAGAACAATAT
>JALVPX010000011.1:0-8761 GCA_027031565.1 Deltaproteobacteria bacterium
AAAAATCTGAATCTAGAGCAAGTTGGTTTTCCCGCTCTCGTCTCCAAAATGGCCTTTGACCATTCACTGATATATGGTGCAGGCGCAGTTATCATAGCCATATTTGCAGGATTACTAATGGGAATCTTGTTCAAGGGCAAAGGAGGCGCTCATTAATGGTTCATCTTAAATGTTCAAGATAAATGACCTAATAAAAAATCTTCTCAAATCGAGCGGTCCAAGCGGGGGCCGCTCTTTCAAGGAACTTTTCGAACTTTTTCGAGAAATACTGACCCTCAACAGCGCAATCCTTGATCAGATATCAGAAGCAAATCAAACACTGGGAGGGGATTTTGTCTTTGATAAGCATTTCATCGAAACCTTTGTAGAGGATCTCTCTACAAATGTACAGAAACTAATTTTTGCACTGAATGAAATGGTCCCTGTCAAATATGATGGCCTTATCGATGCTTATAAGAAGATCGAATCTGATATCAGGGCAATTCTTGAAGGCCGTTATATTGGAGTAGAAAAATACATTTTGTTCTATGATGAAATCAAAAAATGGGATGAGGATTCTGTAGGCAGTAAAAACGCTTTTCTTTGCCAGTTACAACCAAATTTAAATTTCAAGATACCCCAAGGCTTTGCCATCACCTTTTATGCCTACCATCAATTTTTGGCCAAACAAGGCCTTTTGGCAAAGATAAAGGAAATTTTGAACTCCATGGATAAAGGAGAGTGTTCCTTTCAGGGGGCCTCAAAGATGATTCAAAATGAAATATTGAAGGCCCGCATTCCCCATGATTTGAAACATGATATAAAAGAGGCCGTTGCCAGATTAAAAAAACAGCTCGAAAAATCCCCCCTCCTGGCCATAAGAAGCAGCGCCTATGGTGAAGATAGTGAACACTCCTTTGCTGGCCTATATGACACCGTCTTGGGCGTTGATGAACATGGCATATTGGATGCATACAAGCGTGTTATAGCTAGTACTTTTAATGCGAATGCACTGGAATACAGAAAAAAAATTGGCTTTAAAGAGGATGAGACCTTAATGGCCGTTGGATGTCAGGAACTCATAAATTCGCAGGTAAGCGGCATTGTTTACAGCCTCAATCCAGTTGATCCAGCCAGTGACACCTTGATTGTCAGCTCAACATGGGGAATTGGGGGATTAATAGTATCAGGGCGTGAAACCGGAGACACTTTCTTCATCAACAGAAAAAACAGGAAAATAAATTCTGTTCAAATTTCTTGGAAAACCTATAAGCAGAAGCTGATCGGCAAAAATAAAATCGAGACCGTGGAAGTAGATGAAAATTTGAGGGCAAAACCTAGTCTCACTGTAGAACAGGTAAAAAATATTGCTGAATGCGCACTTGAAATCGAACGCTATTTCAAAAAACCACAAGACATTGAATTTGCCATCGCCAATGGTGAATTGGTGATCCTGCAGGCGCGCCCTCTCAAAATAAAAACCGGACCAAACCTGCACACAAAGGACTTGGCCTCTTTGGAACAGAGATACAATGTCCTAATTCGAGACCAAGGGGTTACAGCCCAGGAAGGCGTGGGAATCGGAGAGGTCTATGTCTTGAGGCAAGGTGAGGATTTGAGCAACGTTCCTGCCGGAGCCATTCTCGTTACAAAATTTGCATCTCCAAGGCTTGCCCCGTTGATTCCCAAAATATCGGGGCTGATCACCGAGATTGGGGCTGTAACAGGTCATTTGGCCACTATTTGCAGGGAATACATCCTGCCAACCCTGTTTAATGTTTCCGGTGCTATCTCCACTTTGAAAAACGAAGGCTTAGTGACCCTTGATGCAACAGATAGGCGGGTCTATAGAGGCGAAGTAAAAGAGTTGTTTTTTTTCAACTTGGAACAAGAAAAAATTGCAGAAAGCTATGAGTACAGGCTTTTAAGAAGAATCCTCAGGAAAATAGAACCCCTCAACTTGATTGACCCTACAGACAAGAATTTCAGGCCTGAGAATTGTGAAACCTTCCATGATATTACCAGATTTGTTCATGAAAAGGCGGTTGAGACCCTGGTTAATCTTCACTTTTCAGGCATAAACACAAAAGACGCCTCCATTAAAAGATTAAAATGGGATATCCCTTTAGACCTTGTGATAATCGACGTGGGCGGTGGCCTTGTTGGCGAAAGCCAGATCGATTCAACAACCGTCACCCCTGAACACATTCAATCAATTCCCATGAAGGCCATGATCGAAGGGCTTAAATGTCCTGGCGCCTGGGACAGCACACCTGTTTCCATCGATGTGTCCAGCTTCATGTCGAGCCTAACCCGTACTTTTTCAGCAGAACATACAGACCCGAAGGCTCTGGGCCAAAACCTTGCAGTAATCAGCAAACACTATGCAAATCTGAGCCTGAGGCTTGGCTACCACTTCACAATGGTAGACGCTTATGTTTCGAAAAATATTACAGAAAATTATATTTATTTTAGGTTTTTTGGGGGAGTTACAGAAACAGAGCGCCGCAACAGACGCGCCAGGATGATACGAGAAGTCCTGTCTCACTATGACTTTATGGTCGATACAAGAGGGGACTTGGTTATAGGGCGAATCAAAAGACTGAATCAAGAAGAAATGGAAAAGAGATTATATCTGATTGGGATCTTGATAGGATTTACAAGGCAGCTTGATGTGATGATGACCAACGATGTGTGCATTTTTGAATTTAAAAACAAAATTTGCCAGCTGATGGAGACTAAAAATGAGTGAAAAAGACATTTCAATATTGATATTAGATGATGAACCCATAGTCGCCAAACGTCTCAAACCTGCACTGGAAAAAAAGGGATATAAGGTGGAGAGCTTTACACGCAGCACGGATGCCATGGAGAGGGTCAGAAAACAGAAATTTGATATAGTCATCACGGATCTGAAAATGGAGGGTATCTCTGGAATGGAGTTTTTGGAAGAAGTGAAAAGGCTTTGGCCTGATACAGAAATTATCGTGATCACCGGCTTTGCCACCATGGAAACGGCAAAAGAGTCATTTAAAAAAGGAGTTTTCGATTTCCTCGCCAAACCATTCAAGTTGGGCGAGATCGTGGAGATTGTCAGGAAGGCCGTGGAACACAAAAACAAGCAGCAACATTCCTGAACGACTACAGGAGAAGAAAACCAATGGCAAAGGCGCTATTATACCTTGATGAAAATTTGGCATCGAGCATTGCCTTAAAATATGTAGACTACCTTAATTCTCTGATAGAATTAACAACCTCCATCATACATGTGGTCCAGTCGGACAACAAAAAACAGATAGCTCAAATATTGAAAGAAGGGGAGGCCACTATTTCGCGTCTGTTGAAGACAGAAAAGGTAAAATATGGCTTTAATGGGCCGCCAAAGATCAAAATGGGAGACAAAAGCAGGGAAGTGCTAAAGGAATTAAGGGAAGGCGCCTATGACATCTTTATTGAAGGGCATTCACCAGTCTCAAAAAGGGAAAATTTAAACGAAGTTACCTCATCAGAGCTTTACAGAAAATCTCCTTGCTCTATTCTCTATGTTAAAAATTTGTCCATATCCAGAACGATCGGGGTCCTGGTGGGGATGGAAACAGACCTTGATGCAATAGCTTATACGCTTAACAAACTACTAAAAGAATCTGAAATGGATATTGAACTGATTTGTTACAACTATAAAGATGTAGACAATCTGGAATTTGTCGATGTCTCTGATATCGGGGCCATTGCCAAGTCAAGCCAGAAGATTCTGGAGCAACAGGGCTTAAATGTCTCGAACATTCACGGTGTGGTTGGCACACCGGAAGCGATGAGCGATTTTCTGTTAAATTATGCCTTTGTCGCATCCTGTTTTTCACCAAGAGAGCCGCTGATATTTGAAACACTAGCCCAGACCCAGAATTCGGTTCTTTTGTGTAAACAGTAATTATCAACTAGACTCATGGAACCGGGTGCCAAATAGTGTAATACGTTATTATCAAACAAACAGCAGGATTAGGGGCGATAATATGATAAAATAATAAAAATTTGCTGGGATTTTGAGGTGATTTTACAATATCAGAGCTGCAAAAAGCAGCTTTTTAGAACACTACGACATGGAAAAAAAATATTCTAGGCCGCTGAAAAGGGTTTTTCAATACTTCAGGAGCATCCTGGAGCTTAACAACAAAGTCCTTGAGGAGATTGCAAACGCAGAAAAGATCTTAGGCGGCAACTATCTTTTTGACAAAGCGTTTTTAGCCAGTTTCGTAACAAAGGTTTGTGAAACAACCCGCGAAGCAATCTACAATCTCAACTCGCTTTCAAATGGCAGTTACCTGGTTTTATACGACATATTAGAATCAATCAGGTTTAATCTGGAAGACATCGTCTCCGGGGGCGCTGGCCCCTTTAGCAACCGCTTGACCCTTTCTTATACTGAAATCAACAGAGATCTTGATGACATAGTTGGTGCAAAAAACGCTAATCTTGCCGATATTTATAATAATTTTCAAATAAAGGTGCCTGACGGATTTGCTATCACCAAGCAGGCGTATCTGCTCTTCCTCGATTCAAACAACATCATCCCCCAAATTGAGGCTATGTATGACAAAGCGCCTAGTTCGGAAGACCTTGGGGCGGAGTTGGAGGCTATATTTAATAAGGCACGCGTACCTGATGAGTTAAAGGTGGCAGTCTATGAAGAGCTTATCAGCCTCTTTAAACGTTTGGGAAGGGAAAAACGGCTTGCAGTAAGGAGTAGCGCTATTGGAGAAGACACCGAAAGGAGTTTTGCCGGCCAGTTTCATTCCATTTTGAATGTGGAACCTGACCAAGTCTTAGATGCATATAAAAAAGTCATCATGGCTCGCTTTATGCCACACGTTAAGGATTATATAGGGCATGCAAGCGATTTATTGACAACTCCTGTAGCAGTTGGTGTTCAGGAAATGATTGATGCCCAAGTATCGGGAGTTACTTACACGATGGATCCTCTTGGGCAATCAAAAGACTGCCTTGTTATATCGGCTGTAGAAGGTATGGGTGAAAAACTGGTAGGTGGTCATCATTCAGGCGATCAATATCTTGCAAAAAGGGCTTATCCTTTCTCTTTAATATCAAGCCTCATCACTGAAAAATCGATAAAGCATAAGCTTCCACCTGGCAAAGAGCCACTGGAAATGGTGACCACTCACATGCGGAGGGGGTCTTCGCTACTGGACGTAAAAACCCTGAAAAAAATAGCAGAAGCTGCCATGCTTTGTGAAAAGGCTTTTGGCAATCCAAGGGATCTCGAATGGGCTATCAACGAGTACAATGAATTTATCATATTGCAGAACAGGCGCCTTGGAATCCAGTCAGTGCCTGAGCCCATGAATGCCGACATCGAGAAAATACTCCGGAAATTCCCGGTGATAATGGATGGCCTTGGTCAGACAGCGCAGCTTGGAATAGCCTCAGGACGAGTTGTATTTGTGCATCCTGATGATGACCCTGAAAATGTACCAGTTGGGGCCATTATTGTTGCTAAGTATGCACATCCCAAACTAAGCAGAGTGCTGAAAAAGGCTTCAGCCATCTTGACAGATGTTGGAAGCTCTACCGGGCATCTGGCCACTATTGCCAGGGAATACCGGGTTCCGGCCATCTTTGGTACGGGAAAGGCAACACAATTGCTAAAAGATGGCATGGAAGTAACTGTCGACGCTGATGAAAAACGAGTTTATGAAGGGATCATAGAAGAACTTGTGGAGGTGGAAGCGAGACGTGACTGGGAATATCTTGAAGAGCCTGAAATAAAAATCCTGAGAAGAATACTCAGCTATGTTTCCCCTCTCTATCTTGTAGACCCCACATCCAAGGATTTTTTACCTGAAAAGTGCAAGACCATTCATGACATTATTCACTTTTGTCATGTCAAGGCCGTGGAATCGCTTATTGAGCAATTCTCGTCTCTTAAATCCTTTGGCAAGGAACAAGTACTTGAGCTAAAGGCCTCCATACCTATCAAGATAAATGTGATAGATATAGGCTCTGGTGTTGAAGCTGATGACAGTGCAAGGGCCGTCTCTCCAGAACAGATAAGAAGTGTTCCCTTCAAGGCCTTGCTCACGGGATTACTGAGAAAAGAAGCCTGGGATACAGAACCGGCCCCTTTTGGTCTTGGGGATCTCTTTTCGAGTATGGTCAGACCGGTCAGCATGTTGACTAATCCTCCTGAATATTCTGGCCAGAATCTGGCCATAGTTGCTTCAGATTACATGAACCTCAGCCTGCTCCTTGGGTATCATTTCAACGTGATTGATTCATATGTGTGTACTGAGCCAGACAACAACTATATCTATTTCCGTTTTGCCGGCGGTTTTGCAGAAGAATCAAAAAGGCGCAAAAGGGCAGAACTTTTAAGATGGATATTGGAGAGCCTGGGTTTCAAGGCAGAAACAAGAAAAGACATTGTGATAGGCAAACTGAAAGGGGTAGAAGATTATGAGATTGTAAAGACTCTTCAGCATATAGGAGAACTCATTGCCTTTACCAGACAACTAGACGTGAGAATGGCTGACGAACAAGCGGTTGAGCGTTTCTTCCACAAGTTTGTCGATCTCTGTGGCGCATCTTGCAAGCTTTAGGTAGCAATTTCATGATCGAATGGATAAAAAAACAGATTCACAAAATTCAGAGCCGCAGGGAACAAAGGGCTAAAGAATACCTGGAAGAGCTGAAATGGCGATACCAGATCTTCCGTTCGCTGCTTTACGAAAACACCAAGGCTGTAGAACTCATAACCGATATCGATCTCAAATTCAGGGAAACAGATTTCTTCGGACCGGATCTCCATAATAAAATCCACGAACTAATAGACGTGACAGGCGAACTGGTAGAAAAAATTAACCAGCTAGATTATGAAAAACATACAAAGTTGTTCAACATACACCAGCAGCTAACCCAACAGATAAATACGCTCCTAGAAAAGCTGCCTACCCACAAAGACATTCCTTTTTGCGTAACACTGGATGAGCTCCTGCCACAATTTGCATCATTTGCTGGAGGCAAGGCAAGCAACCTGGCGCGCTTAAGGATTTCTGGCAAATTCAATGTTCCAGATGGGTTTTCATTGCTTACCCACGGTTGCCGTTTTTTTCTAGAAGAAACTGGTCTCTCTTTTAAAATTTTAAAAAAACTCCAGCCATTTTTGTTTCAAAACAAGGCGATTACCAAGGAAGTTGAGGAAAAAATAAAAGAAGAGGTCCTAGCAGCTCAATTTCCAGAACAAATGGCAGACATATTAAGACACATGTCTTCAAAATTTTTTGACCAGGGAAAAGGATTGGCCGTAAGAAGTAGCGCCCTGAGTGAAGACAGCAAGCACCACTCTTTTGCAGGCCAATTTACCTCGGTCTTGAATGTGATCTCCTTTGAAGACCTCGAAAAGGCTATAAAGGAAGTTATAGCCAGTAATTTCAATGCCAGAAGCCTTGCATACCGTTCAGGCGCTGGGATGAAACCCCTTGATTTCAATATGGCGGTTTTGTGCCTGGAAATGATCGATGCCCAGAAGGCCGGGGTGATCTTTACAGTTGATCCAAATGACAACAAGAAACAATCCATGCTCCTGAGTGCTGTTTTCGGCATGGGTGAACTCGTTGTCTCAGGGGCGTCGATGGCCGACATCTATAGGCCTTTAAGGGAGATGGGAGAAAACCTGTACATTGACCCGCCTATCATTTCGAAAAAGACAAAACGCCTTTCTTTAAATCCAAAAGGTGGACTCATAGAAGAAGAGATACCTGTTGAACATCAAGATGTACCGGTTCTTTCCGACCAAGAGGTCAGGAAACTGGTCTCCATTGGTTTAGAACTTGAAAAAATCCTTGATATGCCGCAGGATGTGGAATGGGCCATTGACTCAAAGGGTGTAATCTGGATACTTCAATCAAGGCCTTTAATAATGGAAACCCATTTAGGGGTTAAAACCATTCACATTGATCACCGCAGCCCTCTCTTTTCTCAGGGACTCATAACTTCAAAAGGAATTGTTACTGGTAAAGTAAAAAAGGTAAGACGGCGGCAGGATTTGGAAAAAATCCCTGACGAACCCACGATATTGGTGATGCACCGCAGCCTGGTGGATGCTGCAAAGGTTATGCGAAACGTAAGCGGGCTGCTGGTTGATTTTGGCAATCCAGCAGACCATCTTTCCTGCGTTGCCAGAGAATATGGAAAACCTATGCTGGTAGGCTTGGCAGATGCAATGGCACGTCTTGAAGATGGCCAGTGGATTACTATCGATGGGGAACAGGGAAAGGTCTATAAGGCCTCTGATGACGAAATAGAGAGTGCTTTAGGGGAATATAAAAAGCAGCCCGATCTTCAAAAGGCCTCCTCTCTTCCAGAAACAGAACCAGCCAATACCGCATTAGACAAGATTAAGGATCTGACCATCAAACTGAACCTGACGGATGCATATGGGCCGACCTTTTCCATCATGGAATGCAAATCGCTCCATGACATAGTCAGATATGTGCATGAAAAGGCAGTTATTGCCTTTTTCGAAGCAGGTGACGAGGTCCTGGAAGAAACCTCGGGAGTGGTTTTCAAGCTGGAAAGCGACGTCCCCTTCTTTTTGCATATTATCGACGTTGGGGGAGGGCTGGCACCGCACCGTAAAAAACATCGTTCAGTAACTCCCGATGAGATAACTTGCAGGCCCTTCAAAGCCTTGTGGAAAGGAATTTGTACCCCAGGCCTGAGATGGGCTGGACCACCCCCAATTATTGGAGACATGGGTTCGGTTGTGGGA
>JALVPX010000011.1:8771-21130 GCA_027031565.1 Deltaproteobacteria bacterium
ATGGATGTCTGATGCCCGCTCCCAGAGACCGCTTGGCCTGCCAAATTATGTTATCCTGGCCAGGGACTATTTCAATCTGAATGCCCGCATGGATTTTCATTTCACCATGGTGGATTCGGTATGCAGCATTGATCCAAGGGAAAACTATGTAAAATTCCGTTTCAAGGGCGGTGGCACTTCAATGAAACAGCGCCACAGAAGGGCATTGGCCATTGGCGAGATATTGGAACGTTCAGACTTCTTCACAGATGTAAAGGCAGATTTGGTAAATGCAGTCTTTGAATTCGCGCCAGCAGAAATAATCGAGGAGAAGTTGGTAATGGTTGGCCGGCTTCTTGGATTCACCAGGCTGATTGATGCTGCTATGATCAATGATGAAACACCCTATCTGGTGGCAGATGCATTCTATGAGGGTGACTATGAATTGAAAAAATTGGTTAAGTACTTGGCAGAAAAAAAGGAAAAGGCCAAGTCTTGAACCTGCTCACCCTTAACAAGGTAATTAACGTTCTTCGTCATAACTAGGCATGGTAAAAGCGTACCTCCGGAAGCACTACTGCAGTAAGCAAATTTCCATAGACTGCACCAGTATCGATGCCGATCTTGTTTTTTGCAACAAATGGCATCTCAAAGGGTGTATGGCCAAATACTACTGTTTTATCAATCTCCACTTCAGATTCTAGAAAGGCATCCCTCACTTCGCAAAATTCCATGGCCGTATGTTTTTCAAATGGAAGGCCAGGCATCAGGCCTGCATGGACAAAAAAATAATCTTGCTCTACATGATAAAGGGCCAGTGTTTTAAGAAAGTGAACATGTTCTTCCGGCATGAAAGAAAGATCATGGAGGTGACTTAAATCCTTTTCTCCGTAACTCTCAACAAAAGACTCTATGCCCTGCTGTCTCAAATATGGGATAAGCACTTCTTCTGGAGATTTCACATATTCCAGCAAGAGATTTTCGTGATTCCCCAACAGGCATGTCACCCGTTTGTGGCGTTTCTGCAGTGCAATTATATCAGATATCACCTGTTTTGAGCTGGAGCCGCGGCCAATATAATCCCCAAGTAAAACAATTGAGTCGTTCTTTTGAATGGGCAACCGGTTCAAAAGGTGTTCCAACTTCTTGTAGCAACCATGTATATCACCTATGGCAATTATTCTGGCACCCATGGTCACTTATTCTGCTCCCATAAATCCAAATACTTTTGGCTTCAATCGCCTTGACTTTGAATAAAATGGCTGATTTTTAAAAGTGTCATATGGTATCATAAATTTCAAATTATGCCATTTTTCAAACCTAAATGAAGCAGAGACTGTCTTTAGCATGCGGGAAATAATGGACTTTGATGGTCAGCGCATATCCTGCCCTTCTCCATGAACACCACCCTCGTGGCCATCTGCTTCATCTCTTCCTTGTCATGGGTCACATAGACCATGGTAAAACCAAAGCGCTTCTGAAGCGCCACGATCTCTTTGCCAATCCTGGCCCTAAGCTCCCAGTCCAGGCTTGAAAGAGGCTCATCCATCAAGACGATTCCAGGCCGTAGTACCAGGGCCCTTGCAAGGGCCACTCTCTGTTTCTGCCCGCCTGATAGTTGACCGGGCCTCCTTTTCTCCAGGCCTTTGAGACCTACCATGTCTACCATCTCTTCTATGCGCCTTCGTCTTTCAGATGCAGGCACTCCATGGGCCTTCAGGCCGAACTCCAGGTTTCCCCAAACGGTAAAATGCGGCCAAAGTGCCAAATCCTGGAACACGAAGCCTATGGACCGTTTTTCAGGCGGAACCAGCACCTTGTTACCGTCGCTGACCAGCACGCCTTGAAGATAGATCCTGCCCCTGTCTGGATTTACAAGGCCGGCGACAAGACGAAGAAGCGTTGTCTTGCCGCAGCCTGAAGGTCCCAGCAAGACGAGACGTTCGCCCTTTGCTATCTCCAGGTTCACCCCTGTTAATACCGAGGTATTGCCATATGATTTCGATACAGATTCGATCCGCACCATGTCCACGACCTAGACCCCCTTCCCGCCTTTTCCCCACAGGGCCGTCAAGATGGAGGCTGGCAGAACCGCGGCACACACCATAATAACACACAGGGCAGCTATCAGATCTGGGGCACCATTAGCCATCAGCGTGAAGATGCGCACGGGCAAGGTCTCGCAACCAGGCGGATAGAGCAGCATGGTTATGTCTGTGTCCCTCAGGCAGAAGAGGAAGGCAACCAGCCACGCAGCAACCAGCCCATTCCCTGCAAGGGGCACCAGGATCAAGGCAATCCGCCTCGGCCAGCCTGCCCCGCAGATCTGGGCAGCCTCTTCGAGGGAGGAGGGGATCTGCATGAACTGGGCGAGCATGATGCGGCCTGGCAAAGCACTGTATTTGGCAATATAACCGATCAGAATTATCGAAAACGTGCCATATATGAATGGCACACCTGGCCGGTTCCAAAGGCTTATAAGCCCTATTCCAAGCACAGTGCCTGGAATCGCAAAGAGAAACAGGCACATTTTATCAGCCACGTTCCACCACTTTATGGCCCGTTTATGGACCAGATAACCCATAAAAAAACCCAGAAAGGTGAGCAGGCAGGCCCCTGAAAAGGCGTACACAAGGCTTCTTGTCAAGGAGTCACCTGCCCTTAGCAGGGCATCGAGGTAAACATTCAATCCCCTGGGAAGGGCAAGGAGCCCCAGCAGGGGCAGGATAACCAGCATGAAGGCGGCTGCTGCAGCCAGGAAGAAGGCCACAGGCCTGAATCTTCCAAGGGCAATGGTACAGCCCCTCCCACGGGCAGAAAACGGGGCAATGGTGTAGGTCTTTTTGTGGAGAAAGGCGGACTCAAGGAGCAGAATCAGCACGGTTATCACTGCCAGGGGAATGCTAAGCGCCATGGCCGACCTGAAGTCATAGGAGGCTGAAAAGCGGGTGAAGCTTTCAACAGAGAAGACCTCAAAGCGCAGGAAAGAGGCGACGCTGAATTCCCCCAGGGCAAGGATGAATACCAGCAGAGCGGAAAACAAGATCCCTGGCATTATAAGGGGCATGGTTATATCCCTTAGCACCCTTGGCCATGGTGACGTCATCCTGGCTGCCTCCTCAAGCCCGGGATCAATGGTGTTCAGGAATGCCATGGTCAAGAGCATGGGAATAGACATGTGGATTGTGCCTAGCACCAGAAGCGTTCCGCCAAAGCCAAACAAAAGGCCATGCATTGCATTTAGCACCTGGGGAGAGAGGAAATTCAACATGGAATTTCCGGTGCCAAACAGGTCTGACCAGGCAACCGCCAGGATATATGGCGGTATTAGCAGGGGCACCACGAATATGAGTGCCAAGGGCCTCTTCAAGGGAAGGTCGCTCTTCCCGAACAATATTCCCAAGGGGACCCCGGAAATCGTGGCAAAAACAGAAACGGATGCAGCAAGGCCCAGGCTGTTAAAAAGCAGTATCCACTGTCTCTTTGAACCCAAAAGCCCTTCAAAGGCCGCAAGGGTAAGTCTTCCATCCACATATACACTGTGAAAGAGCATGGAGAACAGTGGGAGCATCCCTGTAGCAGCTATCACCAGAACAATTCCCCAAAGAAACAGGGCGGCACCCGAAGATTGCCAGTTAGACGCCCCGGCCTGACCCTTTTTCAGATAACCCTGCTGCACAAAGAAGAAATTACCTACTCAAGCCCTGCCCATTTCTTCAAGAAGGGCTGAATCTCCATCATTTTTCGTGCCACGCGGCCATAATCAACTGCCATGACCTGGATTTTGTCAATCGGCTTCAATTCAGGCGGCATCTCGACACCGGAATGAAGGGGAATCTGGGCACAATCTGCAAAGGCCAGCTTTCTTTCCGTCTCCTTTGAAAGGAGATAGTCGATCAATTTTCCAGCCTCGTCTGGGTGAGGCGCACCTTTTATGAACACCACGGCATTCGGAACGACAAAACAGCCAAGTCCCCCTGGCTGCTGGTCTGGATAGACCATCTCCACAGGCCTGCCCTGCCTGATCCTGTTTATTGCGTCATCACTGTCCACAAGGCTGAAGGCGTATTGACCGGACGCGACGAAATCTGCGCTTTCGCCGTTGCTGGTGGATACCACCACCCCGTTTCTCTTTAACGCCGCCATGAACTCCCGTGCCTTTTGATCGCCCAGGACCGTGAAAAGGGCGGCAATGTGGGCAGTAGTCGTGCCGAACAACGGGTTGGCGATAACCGCCCTGCCCTTCCATGCAGGATCAGCGAGATCATGAATTGAACTGGGGGTGTCCTTTACGGCCTTGTTTACTATGAAAACCCTGACCCTTGCGGAAAAACCGGTCCAGTAGCCGTCTCGATCCTTGAACACGGCAGGGATGCCCTGCCCGTTTGGTGAACGGTACGGGGCAGACACCCCCTTGTGCTTCAGGATCTCGGCCCTGATAGGTTCATTGGCCCAATATACGTCTGCCTGGGGGTTGCCCTTTTCTGCAATCAGCCTGTTCATTACACCGGTGCTCTTGGCCTCCTCGGTGTCATATACCGCTTTTACCTTTATGCCTGTTTCCCTCTCGAAATCCCTCAGCACCGGCTCGGAAAAGACCTGGTCCTCAGACACGTAGACAACGACCACCCTTTCCTTTTCATCCCTCGGGGATGAAGTGCAGGATGCAATGGCTGCAACTAGCAGCAAGACACAGAATGTTCGGGTAAAAATCGCAAACACCTCTATCTCACCTTCCTAACCTTGTAATTGTCAAAGGAGGAAACAGCGTCAGCCTTGGTCCAGAGGCCCACTCCCCCGGCCTTTTCAAAATGGCTGTCTCTGCCTGCAAGCAATTTGCTGCCATTCAAGAAGCACTCATATTCATTGCTCTTCTGGACTATCTTCATCACATGCCACACACCCGGCTTAAGGGCGATCCTTGCACTTTGAATCATGCGCCTTATCCCGTCCCGCACATAATAAATGCGGAAATTGTCTTCCAGCGGATTAAAGCGGGCCACATAATAGTTGTTCCTGTCCTGGACACGCCACATTATGCCGCCGCCTTGATCAATACTGCCCCTTACCGCCTTAAAAGCGACCTCTATCTCCCCGTTGAGGAAAGAAACTTCATTTGTCCAGCACAGATTGAAAGTTCCCCCTGAACGGTGATTGGTTTTTACCAGGGCCAGGACCTTGCTCCCTGATGGAGCAGTCTTGTCTTCCTGTACCTGCCAGGTCGCCAGGGGATTCTGCCTGCCGGTTGCCTCTACCTTCCATCCAGCCGGGAGCTTGCCAGGTGCAACATCTTCAAAATCCCAGAAGTGGATGCTTCCCTTGCCTGCATCGTCCCCGGCTTTTGCAAAGGAAAGGCCCGCAAGCAGCAACCACACCCCAACCAGCAAAACAACACTCTTGATACAAGACCTCATCATCCTTCTCCTTTTTCTTCTAAATATTGGCCTGCAAACAGTGCAGACCGTGGGCTACCTCTAAAAATTGTCTTTTTGCCCAATGGCTGCGTTGCACTCAAAAAATAATCCTCGAAATATCGACAATATGTCTGCGGTTATTTTTTCGCACGCCTTGCCCTTTAACAAAAATCCTAATTTTTAGAGGTAGCCCGTGATTTGAACTTCAAGAATTAGACCAGCTATCTTCGTGGAAGGCAACACCATGTCTGCAGTTGTTTTTCCGCGCGCTTTACCCTTGAACAAAAATCTTAATTGTTAGAGGTAGCCTTTTGTCTTTTTCGCCGGAATGGTTGTTCCTGCCTGGAGCGACTCTGAGCAATTTCTTGCAGATTCTAGGCGAAGCGGAGCGGCTGGAAGTTGTACTGTCTGAGCCTGCCGGAAGGCAGGCGAGTTGTGCAACTTCCAGCGGAGCAAGCCTTAGAAGATGCAGAAATGCGAGGCGGAGACGAAAGGCAGGAACAACCATTCCGGCGCACCCCCATCCCAAACCCCTCAATCGCCGTGCTGCCTATTTAGAGTCAGCCACCCGAAACACCAAAGCGCCTCCCCCTGCACCTTCGCCGTGCCCAAAAAACCCCACCCATCCAAGGCTCACGAATCACCGCTCATACATTCCAATAGTTGCGCTGCACCTCCAACACCCTGTCGATAACTGCCGGCCCCTTCTGGACACCCTGCAAAAAGGCCAGCGTCTCACCATCCAAAATCCCCTTGCCAAGACACTCGTAAAGCACTGCAGACACGCCGTCTGCCAGTCCCTTGAGACTGTAACCCCCTTCCAGGCAGAACAATATGCGCCCTCCGCAAACCTCTTTTGCAAGATCGATGAGCACCCGTGCCTGGTATGCAAAGCCGCGCTCCGTGACCTTCATACCGCCTAACGGATCACCCACATATGTATCAAACCCAGCCGAAACAAGAATGAAATCAGGATCAAATGCAGCACCTACCGGAGCAATTACCCTGTTGAATACTGCAGCATAATCGCTGTCTTCCATCCCGGCACCAAGGGGAATGTTGAGGGTAAACCCTTCACCCGGTCCCTCGCCCACCTCATCGACCGAGCCAGTACCTGGATAGTAGGGAAATTGATGGGTGGAGATATAGAGAACCTTTGGATCAGAATAAAAACTGTGCTGGGTGCCATTTCCGTGGTGCAGGTCCCAATCCATTACAAGAACCTTTTCCACGCCGTGTTCCCTCACGAGGTAATGCGCCCCCAAAGCCACGTTGTTGAACAAACAAAAGCCCATGGCGTGGTCACGTTCTGCATGATGGCCAGGCGGACGCACCAGTGCAAAGCCGTTTTCTATCTTTCCGCCCATCACCGCATCAATGGCATTGAACAGGCCTCCCACCGCCAAGATGGCTGCCAGATAAGAATTTGGACTTGTTGAAGTATCTGGGTCCAAATAGGAGACCTGTTTTCCAGAGGTGGCTTCAATGCGTTCTATGTAGCTAATGGTGTGATTCCAGGCGAGTTCTTCCTTTGCAGCCTCCCGGGGTTCTATCAGGTGCAGCTCCTCCGCCAGCTCTGTGGCATCTATCCTGTCATAGATTGCCCTAAGCCTCAACGGAGACTCCACGTGGCTTGGCCCTGGATCATGTTCCAGGTAACGTTCATCCCTTACCACGCCGGTGCCATAATCCATTTCCTTGCCCATAATGACCTCCTTTTAATGACCGCTGCCTGGAACGAGGGGAAAGTGCGGTTTCATCAAGGATTGCACTTCCTGCACGGGCAAAAGCCGTGCCTGGCAGCCTCCTCCCTGGAAGGGAAGACCTTTCTGTTCTTCCAGCCTGTATTGCGCCCGTAGGGGCAGGACGGCCTGTGAAACCGTAATGATCTCTTGTTTGCAATATAATATCTTTCAGGCTTGCTGGCAGGCACGGACCAGATGCCTGCCGAATGGGAAATGGCATATCTTTGAGCATTCAGCAGGGTATCGAAATGGGGTATTGCTGGAGAGGGCGCACAAACATAGGCGAGGCCGTTTCGCACCAGCCTCTCGTTTACCATTGTTCCATCAGGCAGGAAGAGATAGGCAAGGGCCCGGCCGAATCTGTCGCGGCTTTCAGGCCCAGGCTCAAGCCTCACCCGCCTGCCCTTAACAAGCCGTCTGTTCTCTTCAAGGGCCTTTCTGCCAAAGGGCTCATCCCGCTCTCCTGGCTCGTGGGCGATTTCAGGGGCATTGATTCCCATGTAGCGTACCTTCTTTCCTGAGCACAGGACCACCGTATCCCCATCTATCACATGTTTGACAGTAGCCCACCAGCCAATCGCCCCTTTGGGTGCTGGGCTCAAAAGATGAAAAACAATTGTTGCAAAAATGGAAAAGAGGCCGATTCTTATAAAACGGCCCCGTTTGCCTGCTCCAAACACGTTGTTGATCACAGGATTCCTGCCTAATGGACCAACCTGTCCAGCGCCTCCTGGTATCGTGAGATGGTCTTTTCAACCACATCGGGAGGAAGTTCTGGCCCGGGCGGTTTCTTATTCCACCCAATCGATTCCAGATAGTCACGCACGTATTGTTTATCGAAACTGGGCTGCGGCCTGCCGACTTCATATTCCTCGAGGGGCCAGAAGCGCGACGAGTCCGGGGTCAGGATCTCGTCAATGAGAATTGTCCTCCCATCCAGCTCCCCGAATTCAAACTTGGTGTCTGCTATTATCACGCCCCTCTGCCTGGCATATTCTGCTGCCTTAGTGTAGATGAACAAACTTTTTTCCTTCAGTATAGCGGCCTTTTCAGCACCGACAATCCCAACCATTGTGTCGTAGCTGATATTTTCGTCATGCAGGCCTGCCTCTGCCTTGGTGGATGGTGTGAAAAGGGGTTCAGGGAAGCGTTCCGATTCCTTCATGCCCTGGGGCAGGGGGATGCCGCAAACCGAACCATTTTTGAGGTATTCCTTCCATGCAGAACCGGTGATATAGCCCCTGACAATGCACTCCACGGGCATTGGCCTGCACTTCTCAACGAGCATGGAACGGCCTTCCAGCTCATCCCGGTATTTATGCAAGACCTCTGGATAGTCCTCCACTTTCCATGCAACCAGATGGTTTGGAACCTCATCCTTGAACATATCGAACCAGAAAAGGGACATCTGGGTCAATATCCGGCCCTTGCCTGGAATTGGAGTGGGCAAAATCACGTCAAATGCGGAAAGGCGGTCTGTTGCCACAATGAGATAGTGTTCGCCCAGATCATACACATCCCTTACCTTGCCGCGGTGCTTGAGTTCGACATCCGGGAAATTGGTCTCGAAAACTGCGTCTTTTTCCATGAAAAGTCACCTACACAGCGGCCCTGCGGGTCATCTTCTTCAATCTGATGGCGCGTTTGCGGTAGATCTTGTACATCTTGAGATCGTTTGCCTCCTTTGCCTGGGCAGCCTTTTCCCTAAACTCCTTTATTTTGAGCTTTATCTCCCTCATGGAGGTCTTAGGCCTCTTCGGCTCCTCTATTCCCCTGGCCTTCCTTATGGCAGACAATAGCTCTTCCTTGTTCATGCCGTGGGCACCTTGGATCTCTGGAATCTCCTTGGCCACTTCACGCAGTTCCGTGGCAGTCATCTTCTCAAGCGGTTTTTCCTTCTTCACTTTTTCGCCCATTATTTTCCTCCTGTTTTGTAAGATCAAGGCATTAAAATCGTATATGTATACAAATAATGGCTATTGTTCAATATCGTTTCGTTTCAATCCCGTGCAGCATAGAAATGTCTCAACGCTTTCTGAACGGGAACTCTTGGGCTTAAAGACCCTTACGCTCTCGAAATGGCGGCGGCAGCTGTTCCTGAAGTCATCGAAACTGCTGCCCTGGAAGACCTTGCAGAAAAATGTTCCCCCTGGGCACAGCAGCTGTACTGCTATGTCCAGGGCCTTTTCTGCGAGGCCTATGGAACGCAGATGGTCAACATCCTTTCGCCCGCTGGTCTTTGGCGCCATGTCACTCAACACCACATCGAAGCATTCAGCGATCTGCCTGAGTCTTTCTACAGGCAGTTCATGGATATCCGCCTTGATCGAGATCACATTGGGATAGCTGTGGGCCAGGGGATTCAAGTCCACTGCCACCACCTTTCCTTCCTTTCCAACGATGGATGCAGCAAACTTTGACCATGAACCTGGCGATGCACCCAAATCGAGCACCCTGTCTCCGCGTCCCAAGACTTTGTATTTCTTCTGGGCCTCCTGGAGCTTGTACACGGAACGCGCCGGATAACCTTCGCGCCTCGCCCTCTTGGAAAAGTGATCCCCTACCCTTTTTGCCATTTCACCACCTCTGCAAGATGTCTGGACTCGATATCGATTCCCTGCCTGTGCACTGCCGCCTTCCACTGCAGCAGGCATCCTGAACAAGTGGTAACCACAATGGAAGCACCTGTCTCTAATGCACTGTCAATGCGTCCGACTGCCATCTTGGCTGATTCTTCAGGGTGTGCCACGCCGAAAAGGCCGCCCTGACCGCAGCAGCCTTGTTCCATTTTAACAAAATCGGTTCCAAAACACCTTGCCAGGATCCGCACGCAGTCCTGCTCCTGCCTGAGCCCATATTTTTGGTGGCACGGCAGGTGAAAGGTAACCTTGCGTCTTGAAGTCCAGTATGCCCTTTCAATTTTGTGTATCTTGTCCAAAAGAAGTGTTTCCATGAAGTTCGACAGCTCGTACACCCTTCTGCCTGCCTCCAGGGAAGATCGTTTGAACGGATCGCCATGCTCAAACAGGCGTTCCCATTTCTTGATCATGGATGCGCACGTAGCACACCCGGTCACTATGAGGTCTGGTCTTTCCCTCTCTATTATTTCAAGGTTGTGGACTGCCCTTCTTTTTGCCTCTTTGTCTGAGCCAGCCGAATAGAGGGCCATGCCGCAGCAGCCTTGATCCGAGGGTATCACCACCTCTCCTGCCCCTTGTCGTAGAATTTCAAGCACCGCCTCTGCAGCCTCTGGGAAACAGACATTCTGAACACACCCAACAAAAAAGAGGATTCTAGGCGTTCCAGGTCCTGTGAATGTTGCGGTACGATCTTTCTTTGACAGAAAGGACTCCGCAGCAGCAAGGTGCACCATTTCTTTAAGGTCAAGCCCTGCCTTCGCCCCCAACAGCCTCAAACCAAGCCCTGCAGCATTTGGATACCTGGCTGCCAGTGAGGCTGCCTGTTCAAGTCCCCTAGGGCTGTCAAAGAGACCTTTAAGCCACCAAGGAGGGTCAGTGCCGGCCTGCCCGGCAGCCCTCGCCTCCCTGATAGCACCATCCACGGCAACCCCTGCCTTGCAGGCAGAGGCACATGCACCGCACTGCAGACAAGCCTTTAGAGTCTCTGCAATGGGAAAAAGGTCTGTGTCTTTTTTGTCAAAGGAATCCAGGTGCTGGATGAGGGCATATTTGCCCCTGGGAGCAAAGCGCTCATGCCTGGTAAGCCGGTAAACCGGGCACACAGCCAGGCATGAGCCGCATTTAACACATTGATTTGAATTATTCTTCTTGGCTGCTATCGTTCTCTTACTTTATCCTTAACGAATCTTGATTGGTTGGCGCAGCAGGCTGACTGGTCTGGCCCTTTTTGAGCATTTCTATGAAGGATGAGGAACCGCCCTTTTGCCCCTTGGACTCAAGAGCCTTTCTCTGCCTCTTTGCCTTTTCGATGGCCTTCAAAAAGGGGTTGCCCTTGGCTGCGTTCTTGCGGTTTTCAGGGCTTGATGGAACCTTTTTCCTGTGGATACGCTCCCAGTTTCTGGTCTCTTTTTCAAGCTCCTCCACCTTCTTTGCCACCTCTGGATCATCCTTTACGGCACCAGCCAGGAAGACGAGTTCGCCCTTTATTTCCTTTTCATTGCCGTTAAAGGGTATGCCGATCTCGACCCAGCCTATGCTTTTGCCCCTGCTCTGAGGCCGGACCATAAATGTCCTGTCTGCAACCTTTACAGGAAACTTGAACCTTGAACCAAGCCCGCTTCCAATAACCAGATCGATACCCGGCACCTCCTTTACCAGGAGCCTGTCTTCCATCTCCCCGAGGTTGGACAGCAGGACCACAAGATCAGCCTTTTTCCTGAGCTCTGGGATGGTCTTCAGAAGAAACCGCTTTGGATGGACTGCTGAGATGCCCATTGCCTCCCATGTCTTTGTATTCCTGGGAGAGATGACCGAAATTACTGCAACCTTGCTGCTGCCTACTTCAAATATCTTGTAAGGCTTGAAGGGTTTTTTCCCTTTTAAGAGGAGATTTGCCGAAAGAAACTCAATGCCGTGCTTCTTTGACTGCTCCTTCAGGAATCCTATGCCAAAGGGAAGGTCACGCCTTCCCAGGCCAAAAGCATCGTAGCCAAGCTTGCCATAGACCTCCAGCAGGTAGTCTGCTCTTTTCTGGTATATGTCGCCCCTGGCATATTCGCCTGGAAACAGAGAATCTCCTGCTTCAAGGAGCAGAGAAGGCTCTCCCTTTTTACGCTTTTCCTTGAGCCAATAAACCCGGCGGGCAAGACCGCCCACCACCTTGCCCTTTCAAGAAGGGCACGCCTCCAGGTATCCATAGGTATCTGCCGTATAGTAGATCTTAACCTTTGCCTTGCCGGAAGCCGATGCCAAGGCTACGCAAGGCACTGCCATCAAACATAAAACCAGGATAAAAAACTTCTTACCAAACATCATTCCTCCTTCTTGTTTCTACTTTTTCTAAAATCCTTGCCCAACAGGTCACGCATCCACCAGGCAGCCCAATGCTCACTCAAGATGGAATCGGCAAGCCTTTTTGCAGGCAGGGTCCTGAGCCTCGCCTTCACGTAGGGTATCCACAGGGCGGCGTCTTCACTGCCTGTATCAAGGTGTTCTTTCAATGAAAGCAGCATATCGATCTGGTCTGCGTCGTGGGCGATCTGGGCCTCAAGGCTCTCTGCCTCGCGATACTCTTTTAATAT
>JALVPX010000012.1:0-9000 GCA_027031565.1 Deltaproteobacteria bacterium
CCCACGCCTGAGGAGCTTAAGGCCGTTAGAGAGCAATTAAATATCCTGCCAGAATACCTGCAGTATCCTCTTGATGAAGAGGAATCGTCCCGAGTGGAAAAAGAGGAGGATCAGGTCCTCGTAATTGTAAGGATACCAGAAACCTTGAAAGAAGAGGGTGTAATTCGTTTTGAGACAATTCCTCTGGGGATCATAGTATTAAACAATGTAGTGGTGACTGTCTGTTTGCGAGACACTGAACTTCTTGACGAGCTCGAATATTCCAGGAATATCGAGCGCACCTTGAAAGATCCTGTGAATCTCGTATTTCATATATTCCTTCATATTGCCTACAGCTATTTGAAACATCTGAAACAAATAGACAAACTGACCGACCAATATGAAGAAGAACTGCACCGTTCCTTGAGAAACCAGGAACTCATTAGGCTGCTGAACCTCGAAAAAAGCCTTGTTTATTTTAACACCAGCCTGAAATCCAATGATCTTGTCATGGCGCGTCTGGAAAGCGGTCGATACCTGCCCATAAGCGAAGAGAACGAAGATATCCTTGAAGATGCCTTGATCGAAAATCAACAGGCCATACAAATGGCTCAAGTTTACAGCGACATCCTGAGCGGGACCATGGATGCCTATGCATCCGTAATATCCAACAATTTGAATATAGTCATGAAATTCCTGACATCGGTTACCATCGTACTGATGCTGCCCAACCTGGTGGCCAGCATTTACGGCATGAACATTCCGCTGCCCTTCCAGCACTCGCCCCATGCCTTTGCCATAACCATGGGATTGTCATTTGTATTGTCTGCCATAGTGGTATACATCTTCTTCAAGAAAAAATTGTTTTAGCGCAAGAAATCGTGACTGATATCAGACAAGCCCGACAGAAAAAGATCATCTTTGAAAACAATCAGCTTGCCCTAACCCTGTTTGGTGAACAGGGCAGGAACCTCAAGCTCTTTGAAGACCTCCTTGAGGTTACACTTCATGCCAAAGGCAATGAATTAATAATTTCAGGCACCGTAGCTGACATGGAAGTTGCCGAAAACTGCTTTTTACAGCTCTATAAGCTCCTTGAAGAGGGTTTTCCAGTTCATACCAGTGATATCGAATTTGCCATACAGCTTTTAAGGAACAATCCAAAAACAGATCTCAAGACGATCTTCCTTGACAAACTCACTGTGAGTTCCGGCAGGCGTGTTATCACTCCCAAGACCATAACCCAAAAGGAATATGTAGATGCCATTCGAAACAATGATATTGTCTTCGGTGTGGGACCTGCTGGAACTGGCAAGACATACCTTGCCATGGCAATGGCCGTTTCTGCCTACATACGGGAGGAAGTGCAAAGAATTGTCCTCACAAGGCCTGCCGTCGAGGCTGGCGAGCGCCTCGGCTTTCTGCCCGGAGACCTCGCAGAAAAGGTGAACCCTTATTTGAGGCCTCTCTATGATGCCCTTTACGACATGCTCTCCTTTGAAAAGGTTTCAAGGCTGCTGGAAAGGGGTACCATAGAAGTTGCTCCCCTGGCCTTTATGAGAGGCCGGACACTAAATGATGCCTTTATAATCCTTGACGAGGCGCAGAATACCACATCGGAACAGATGAAGATGTTTCTGACCAGGCTGGGTTACGGCTCAAAGGCGGTGATAACAGGCGACATAACTCAAATTGACTTGCCTGAAACCGCTATCTCAGGCCTGGTTGAGGCCATCTCCCTTTTAAAAGATATAAAAGGCATATCCATAATACGATTTACGAAAAAAGATGTAGTGCGCCACAGACTCGTAAGCAGGATCATAGAGGCCTACGAACACCTGGAAGAGAGAAGAAGTGCCAAGAGAGAAGAGTAATGGGGGTCGAGCTAAAGAATGACTATCCTGGTTTTCGCCTAACTGTAGCCACTGAACGGACGGTTTCCTTGATCTTGAGAAGCGCCGGCCTTCAACACAAAGAGCTAAGTGTATACCTGGTTACTGACGAAAAAATAACCCAAATAAACAGGGAATGGCTGGGACGTTCAAGGCCCACCAATGTGATATCTTTCGGCCAGCCTGCACAGCTGATCACCGATCTTTTAGGTGATGTGGTGATCTCCGTTGACACTGCGAGAAAGGAAGCAGAAGAGGCTGGCATTTCCCTCGAAAACAGATTGCTGGCCTTGATGGCCCACGGACTTGTGCATTTAATGGGCTATGACCATGAAGGCCCTGGTGCTGACACTGCGGCCTTTGAAAAAAAAGAGAAAGAGCTTTTGAAAAAAGTCAAAGGGGAGAAGAGTATGGCTGACTTGTGTATCAACGTAGACCATGTCGCAACCATAAGGGAGGCAAGGGGTGGCGTAGAGCCGGACCCGGTTGCTGCAGCAGTGCTTGTGGAACTGGCAGGCGCGGATGGCATCGTGGTGCATCTTAGGGAGGACCGGCGTCATATCAAAGACAGAGATGTAAAATTGCTCCGCCAAACAGTGCAGACCAGGCTCACCCTGGAGATGGCGGCCACAGAGGAGATGATCAAAATAGCCACGGAAATAAGGCCCGACATAGTCACCCTTGTCCCTGAAAAAAGGGAAGAGCTGACAACGGAAGGCGGGCTGGATGTTGCTGCCTTGGAGCATGAGATCACGAGAGCCGTTGGACGCCTTCATGACGCATCCATTCCGGTAAGCCTATTTGTTGATCCTGAAAGGGAACAGGTAGAGGCATCTAAAAGAACAGGGGCAGAGTGCATTGAGATACACACGGGAAGATATGCAGAGGCGGCCACGCCGGAAAAAGAAGACAAAGAGTTTGAGCAAATAGCTGAGATGGCAGCTCTTGCAGCCGATCTGGGTATGCAGGTCCATGCTGGTCATGGCCTGAATTACCAAAACACGGCCAGACTGGCTGCCATTGCAGAGATAGCGGAATTCAGCATAGGCCATTCAGTGGTTTCACGTGCGGTTCTTGTAGGCATGGAACAGGCCGTCAAAGAAATGCTTTCGCTGGTAAAAAAGGGGCGCATTGTTTAGGGGGCTGTTTCATGATCGTGGGTATCGGTATAGATCTGGTCCATATTCCGCGCATCGAAAGGATGATTGCCAGATATGGCCAGCGTTTTCTCAACAGGGTTTACACAAGGCAGGAAGCCGAGCTTTGCCAAAAGAGGAACAGGCCGCACGAGGCCTATGCTATCCGGTTTGCAGCAAAGGAGGCCTGCTCAAAGGCGCTTGGCACTGGCATGCGGCAAGGAATAGCTTGGAGGCAGATGGAAGTCCTGCAGGAAAGCTCAGGACGCCCCTTTCTGGTGTTAACCGGCAATGCAGAAAGGGCAGCCCGCCAACTGGGCGCAAAAGGCTGGATGGTCAGCTTGTCTCATGAAGGTGAGTATGCCATCGCCGTGGTCATGCTGCAAACCGATTCATGAAATGAATTTTTTCAGATCTGATCCACATGCATTTTTTTTACGTGAAATTGTGGGCCAACGCCGTGCAAATAGTTGACAACAAATCCCTTTGCCTGATAAATGAAAGGATATTCATTTTGTCTGGAGCGTACGTAAAAGGTAAAATCCTAGCAACAGAAACCAAGACAAATAAGACCTGCCCCGGCCTGTCCCTGAACAGCACTGGGAGGGTTTAAAGTAGCATTTAGGGAGGATATAGCATGCCTAAAAAAAAGAAGAAACCTTTTATTCTCTGGTTCAAAGAAATCGGAATCAAAGACGTTCCGATTGTGGGCGGAAAAAACGCATCATTGGGAGAAATGTACCGCCACCTAACACCAAAAGGGGTAAAAGTGCCTAACGGATTTGCAATAACCGCCGAGGCCTACAAGCACATCCTTAAAGAGGCTGGAATTGAACAGGCCATCAAAGATGTGCTTGAAGGGCTTGATACGCATAACATCACCGACCTCAAAAAAAGGGGAAAAAAGGTAAGGGATATCATCCTCAAGGCCCCCTTCCCCAAGGATCTGGAGGATGACATAATCAATGCCTACAGGGAAATGGAAAAGGAATATGGGCCAAATGTAGACGTTGCGGTACGTTCCTCGGCAACTGCTGAGGACCTTCCTGATGCATCTTTTGCAGGGCAGCAGGAGACATATCTTAACATACGCGGCCCCGAAATGTTGCTCCAGGCAGCCCACAAATGCTTTGCAAGCCTCTTTACAGACAGGGCTATATCCTACCGGCAAGACAAAGGTTTTGGACACTTTGACGTCTACCTGTCCATTGCTGTTCAGAAAATGGTTAGAAGTGACACAGCCAGTTCAGGCGTCATGTTTACCATGGACACGGAGAGCGGGTTCGACAAGGTGGTATACATAACAGGTGCATGGGGTCTTGGTGAAAACGTGGTCCAAGGCGCAGTGAACCCAGATGAATTCTATGTCTTCAAACCTACCCTTGAAGAGGGATTCAAGCCTGTGATCAGCAAAAAGCTGGGCCTTAAACAGAAAAAAATGATCTACACGGATAACCCCAGAAACCCGGTGAAAAACAAGGCCACCACCAAAAAAGAGCAGAGGACCTTCGTGCTCTCAGACGATGAGCTTGTGACCCTGGCCAAATGGGCATGCATAATAGAAAAGCATTACAAGAAGCAGATGGACATTGAGTGGGCAAAGGATGGTGATGGTAAAAAGGTGGGGACTGGTGAACTATACATCGTCCAGGCCAGGCCAGAGACCGTCCACTCACAAAAGGATGTCAATTTTATCGAAACCTATGTGCTCAAGGAAAAAGGCAAGGTGCTCTGCACCGGCAATGCGGTGGGTTCAAAGATAGGCCAAGGCAAGGCAGCAGTCATAAAAAATGTAAATGAAATCACTAAGTTCAAAAAAGGCCAGGTCCTCGTTACAGACATGACAGACCCAGACTGGGAACCCATAATGAAGATCGCTGCCGCAATTGTTACTAATCGCGGCGGACGCACCTGCCACGCTGCCATTGTATCCAGGGAACTTGGTATCCCTTGCATAGTAGGAACAGAAAACGGCACAAAGGCCATCAAAAACGGCCAGCCGGTCACGGTCTCTTGTGCAGAAGGCGAAGAAGGCGTGGTCTACGAAGGCCTGCTTAAATATGAAGTTCAAAGGCTTGACCTGAGCGAACTGCCAAAGACCAAGACCAAGATCATGATGAACGTTGGAATACCTGAGCAGGCGTTTACTCAGGGGCAGATTCCCAATGACGGAGTTGGCCTGGCGCGCCTGGAGTTCATTATAAATTCCCACATAGGCATTCACCCCTTGGCCCTTCTCGATTATGCCAAGCTCAAGCGCAAGGCTCGCAAAGACAAATCCTTGAAGGATGTAATAAAGGCAATAGACGAAAAGACCATGGCCTACGACGACAAGTCGAAATTCTTCGTGGACACCCTGGCTCAAGGAGTGGCGAGAATTGCCGCTGGGTTTTGGCCGAATGATGTAATTGTCCGCCTTTCCGATTTCAAGAGCAATGAATATGCGAACCTGATAGGCGGTTCCACTTATGAACCTGAGGAGCACAACCCGATGATCGGTTGGCGAGGGGCCTCCCGTTACTATTCACCCGACTTCGAACCTGCATTTGCCCTGGAGTGCGAAGCGCTCAAGAAAGTTAGGGACGATATGGGCCTGAGAAACGTAAAAGTAATGATACCCTTCTGCCGTACCGTGGAAGAGGGGGAAAAAGTCATCAAGGTAATGAAGAAATATGGGCTAAAACAGGGTGAAAATGGGTTGGAAGTCTATGTCATGTGTGAGATACCCAGCAATGTGGTACTGGCAGACCAATTTGCCGAGGTATTTGATGGCTTTTCCATAGGCTCAAATGATCTCACCCAGCTCACGCTGGGCCTGGACAGGGATTCGGAACTGGTTTCGCACATATATGACGAACGAAACGAAGCTGTAAAACGTCTGATCAGCGACGTGATCAAGACCGCCAAAAAATGTAAAAGGAAAATAGGTATATGCGGTCAGGCCCCAAGCGATTTCCCGGACTTCGCGGCCTTCCTTGTCCAGTGCGGCATCGATTCCATGAGTCTGACCCCGGACACCATAGTGAAAACCAGGCTTGTTGTTGCAGAAAAAGAGCAGGAACTCAAAAAGGGACGCAGGAAATGCGGCACCTCAAAGCGCTCCTGTAAGCGCTCCACGAAAAGGAAGAAGTAATCTGGCAATTCAACACAAAAATAGAAATGAAAAAGGCGGCCTAATGGCCGCCTTTTTGGTCAGGACACAATAGAATAATTTATGTACCCATCTCCCAAGAGGAAAGGTATTTTTCCTGCTCCGGCGTCAAGGTATCAATGGATATCTTCATGCTTTCCAGCTTGAGCCTGGCGATCTCCTTGTCAATCTCCTTGGGGACTCCATAAACAGTATTCTCCAGCTCGTTGGCATGCATGACCATATATTCCGAGCACAAGGCCTGGTTTGCGAAACTCATGTCCATTACACTGGATGGATGCCCCTCGGCAGCTGCCAGGTTGATCAATCTACCTTCGCCCAGGATGTACACCCTTCGCTCATTTACCAGGGTATATTCTTCTACAAAATCCCTGATCGTGCGTTTTGACTTGGTGACAGTCTCCAGGGCCTCCAGATCCAATTCAACATTGAAATGACCTGAATTTGAAACAATTGCACCATCTTTCATGGCCAGAAAGTGCTCTTTGCCTATCACGTGAATATCACCTGTGACAGTACAGAAAAAATCGCCTATTTTCGCAGCCTCTGCTATAGGCATTACTTCGTAGCCATCCATAACTGCTTCAAGGGCCTTCAAGGGATCCACCTCTGTCACAATCACCCTGGCACCATGCCCCTTGGCCCTCATGGCAACACCCTTCCCGCACCAGCCGTATCCGCAAACCACAAAAATGGAGCCTGCAACCAGACGGTTCGTTGCCCTGATAATGCCGTCAAGGGTAGACTGGCCAGTGCCGTAACGATTGTCAAAAAGATGTTTCGTATCTGCGTCATTGACGGCGATGATCGGGTAATGAAGCACGCCGTCCTGAGCCATTGCCCTTAGGCGTATCACACCAGTTGTGGTCTCTTCGGTCCCGCCAATCACCTTTTCAAGCAGCTCCTTGCGCTCGGTATGGAGTGTAGAGACCAGGTCTGCTCCATCATCCATGGTGATCTGGGGTTCGGCATCTATGACCGCCTTTAGATGCGAATAATAGGTGTCCCTGTCTTCTCCGCGAATTGCAAACACGGGAATGGAATCGTGCTTCACAAGCGAAGCAGCCACGTCATCCTGGGTGCTCAAGGGATTTGAGGCACACAGATATACCGATGCGCCGCCTGCTTTCAAAGTCTGCACCAAAGACGCTGTCTCGGTCGTCACGTGGAGGCATGCGCCGATTACTATGTCTTTCAAGGGCTTTTCCTTTAGAAACCTCTCCTTGATCATATTCAAAACAGGCATGCTCTTGTTTGCCCATTCGATTCGCAACCGTCCTTTTTCAGCCAGTTCAAGATCTTTTATATGATATTCCATATGACTTTTTCCTTTCCTTAAAGCCCGGCATCGTCCTTGATTTTTTCCACCATGTCCAGCTTTTCCCATGTGAATTCGGGTTCCGGCCTGCCAAAATGACCATAAACAGCCGTCTTCTTAAAAATAGGCCGCCTTAGGTCCAAATATTCAATAACGTCTCTAGGCTTGAAGCTGAAATTATTTTCTATGATCTCTACTATACGTTCCTGAGGGATGACCTCAGTGCCAAAGGTGCGTACATTGATGGCCAAGGGTTTTGTCACCCCGATTGCATATGCCACCTGAACCTCGCATTCTGCTGCAACTCCTGCTGCAACAAGATTCTTGGCCACATACCTTGCCATGTATGAGGGTGAACGGTCCACTTTTGTTGGATCTTTTCCAGAAAAGGCGCCGCCTCCATGATGCCCTCTGCCGCCGTAGGTATCCACGATTATCTTACGGCCTGTCATTCCGCAGTCTGCCAGCGGGCCGCCTACCACAAAACGCCCTGTACTGTTGATGAAGAATTCCGGATTTTCCTGCAGAAGTCTTTCATCTACCACCCTTTTGATCACCTCTTCTATCACACCTTCTTGTACTTCTTTATGGCTAACCAAGGGTTCATGCTGGGCTGCCACCACTATGGTGGGTATGGACACAGGCTTTCTGTCCTGATAACGCACTGTGACCTGGGTCTTGCCATCAGGACGCAAAAAAGGAAGGACTCCGGTTTTCCTCACTTCTGCGAGCCTTGCTGCCAGTTTGTGGGCATACCAGATAGGCATCGGCATATAGTCCGGGGTCTCGTTGCATGCGTAACCAAACATGAGTCCCTGATCGCCGGCGCCTATGTCCTCTCCTCGATCAACGCCCATGGCTATATCAGGAGATTGCTTGTCAATACTGATCAAGACAGCACAGGTCTGCCAATCAAAACCCATTGTCGAGTCAGTATAGCCGATCTCCTTGATGGTACCGCGCACCACCTTCGGCATATCCACGTAACACTCTGTGGTTATCTCACCTGCAATAAGGGCCAGGCCTGTTGTAACCAGTGTCTCACAAGCGACCTTTGCATATGGATCATGTTCCAGGATCGAATCAAGTATTGCGTCTGATATCTGGTCCGCCACCTTGTCGGGATGTCCTTCTGAAACCGACTCTGAAGTAAAAAGATAAGGCATGGATTTACATTTAATTTGTTAAAAAATGCAAATGTATAAAAAACTAAAAACAAAGGGGTTCTTTTTTAAAAAAAAGGTAAATCCCACTATAAAAAACAAACGTCCGGCCTCACGGTATTCAATGAACCTGTATATCCCATAGGTATCGATGCACTACTTCGGATTTAGTTTTTCATTTATCTTGGCCATCAACCATGGTTTTATGATCAACCCGGGAGTACCATCTATTTCTTCTCGCAAAGCAGCTAACGAATCCTTGTCGTGAGGATTTATTTTTATGATTTTATTCACGATACTCAAAAGTCTTCTATACAAGTCTTTTTTGCGCTTAGATATAGATTTTTCTCTGTTTACATAC
>JALVPX010000012.1:9010-20886 GCA_027031565.1 Deltaproteobacteria bacterium
TTGACATATCTGGTGGCGGAGGGAGTAGGATTCGAACCCACGGTGCCTTTCGGCACAGCGGTTTTCAAGACCGCCGCCTTAAACCACTCGGCCATCCCTCCGGCAAATTTCACTAAGAAAAGTAATGTTGGCCCCTGCAACTGTCAAGAAGTATTTAACCACTTAACTTTACACCACAAAGTGTGAAATTCCTTGAAATAATACGCTAGGGTTTGATTAAGCCCAATTTTCACACCTTTCTTTTTTAACCCAGTTTTGGAGAAATTTTCCATACAATGCATAGATAGCTGTTAATTTGAACATTAATCAAACATGGAGTTTTCCACATTGTTGATGCATAGATTGTGATTTTTTTCCCCTTGACACTGCTGACTGGTTGGACTATCTGAATGAACATGCATTCATAAATTGACCAAGCATATACATTCCTGATGAAAGTTGCTGATAAACATCAAAAAATTGTCCAGGCCGCAATTCGGGTCTTTGCCAGAAACGGCTTTTTCAACTCCAAAATTGCGGAAATAGCCAAAGAGGCCAACGTCGCTGACGGAACCATCTACCTCTATTTCAACAATAAATATGATATATTGATCACTATTTTTGAGGAGGAAATAGGCAAGATAATTGCCCGGGTGAAAAGGGAAATAGCCCAGCTGGAAGATCCCCGTTTGAAGCTTGAACGCTTTGCCTATCTGCATCTCAGCCTTGTGGAGGCCAACCGCGACCTGGCTGAGGTCATCCAGGTGGAGCTTCGCCAAAGCAGCAAGTTCATGAAAGAATACCGGAATAAAAAGTTTGCGGAATACCTGAATATCATCTCACAAATTGTTAGGCAGGGCCAGAATGCGGGAATTTTCAAAAAGGAGATAATGCCAGGCATATTCAAAAGGGCCTTTTTCGGTGCATTGGATGAGATGTCGCGGTTCTGGGTGCTTTCAAGCAAAAAGAAGTACAGCGTGGCCACAGCAGCCCGCCAGATCAGCTCTTATTTCATAAATGGAATCGAATCGAAGCAGGCACCACCAGTCAAGGCGGAACGGCAGCCAAAACCAAACAAATCAAAAACAAAGCGCAAGAAATCATCAAAATCCAAAAAATAGAATTTCTCCCCCGCCTCTGATTCATGACCCAATGGCCGCCTTCAGAATATTTTTATTTTATTCCAGAGCCTGAAAAATATATAGAACACTTACACCATCCGCTGCCTCCATATATCAGGATCAATCCCATAAAAGCACCAGCCGATAAGATCATGCACCTTTTGAAAGATGAGGGTGTCTTTTTGAAAAAGCTACCTGTAGACTTTTTTTACAAAGCGGCATGCGGAAAGGAGCTGGGGAACCTCCTCGGCTACCATTTAGGTTATATCTATCCTCAAGCCCTTACCTCTGCCATGCCTGTTATTGCGTTAAATCCGAAACCCGGTGACCTCATCCTGGACATGTGTGCTGCACCTGGCGGCAAAACCACCCACATGGCTCAGCTCATGGGAGATCAGGGCACAATAGTGGCCAATGACCGCAGTTTCGGCAGGCTGACCGCCTTGTCAGCAAACATCAAAAGATGCGGTATAACATGTGTGGTAATAACCCAATACAAAGGTGAACATTTCCCCTACGGTGAGCATTTTGACAAAATTCTCCTTGATGCGCCCTGTTCCGGGGAGGGGAAGTACCGCATTGGCCGGGATGGCAGGCTGCTTTTCAGTATTTCAGGGCGAACCAACCTTCCTGCGATACAAAAAGGCCTTATTGTGCGCGCCTTTGACTTGCTCAAACCTGGCGGAACGTTGGTATACAGCACCTGCACCCTCAATCCAGAAGAAAACGAAGGCGTTGTGGATGCGTTGTTGAAAAAAAGAAACGCACTCGTCTTAGGCTGGAATCCCCCGCTGAGATGGCATCGTGGAATAGACCATTTCAAAGGCCATGCTTATCATGCTCTGGTTACCGGATGCAGGAGATTTTATCCTCACGAGGCAAATTCTGTCGGTTTCTTTGTGGCAAAAATAGTTAAACCAAAGCAAAATGGATAAACAAATTGCTGTCAAATATTGGGAGGAGCGCTTCGGAATCCCCCCTGCCTCATTCCTGCCCTACGAATTTCATTCATCTACACGAACCATATACATTGCCAGGCAGAGCAGGCATTGCAGAGTGATATCATCATTAAACAAGGATTTTATGGGGCTTCCCTTCTTGAGGCAGGTTACAAGGTTTCTTAAACCCACCACGGTTGCTGCCCAACGTTTCGGCCATCTTGCCAAGAAAAATGTGATTGAGATAAAGAGAAAGCCTTTGCTGAGCCTATGTAAAGAAGGGGAAATACGGTGGGAGAAGGGGCCAACAATAACGGGCCCAGGTTATGTGATACTTAATCTCGCCTATCCCGAATCGCACACTGCTGCTTTAAGGCGCCATTTTCTTGGGGTTTCCCTGTTTCTTGAACCAGGCAGGCTTTTGTGCAGGCTTCCAAAGAGTATGGCAAAAGGGGTAATAGCTGCCCTGGAACGAGAGTGACTACTTAAAGGCCTTTGAATTTCTTATACACGCACAAGCTTTTTTTCATGCCTAAATAGGAAAACAGTGCTATCGCAGATTTAAATAACGCCCGTTTTTAAAAAATTTCATTTAAGTAATACGCAGGATAAAAGGCATTCGGCAATACAAAACTTTTTAAGGCATAGGCGTAGGGGCGGTGGCTGGGAGTGGCTCCTGAACCATTTTTAACGTGAAGAAATTGAAGAACCTGCGCAGGCGCACGGCAGACCTTTAAAAATGGTGAAGGAGACACACCAGCCACTCCATTAAAGACGGCTAAAAAACTTGTCTTACAAAAACACGCCTTAACGGCTGTTCCTTAATTTTTATTTCTCTACAAGGTCTAGTGGTGTCTCCTTCAGAGTTTTCAGAGTTCTTTTCGTGCGGCTGCTCCACATCCTAGCCCCATTCACGCCGAAAACTCTTCAGGAGCCACACACTAGACCTGACCCGGCCTTGCCTTCAAAGACAACGGCCTTTCTTTCAAAGAGACTTTTTAAAAGGCGATGCCGCCGATTTTTAATGCATTAGAATCAAAGACTATACGAGATACAAAGCTTTTGAAATGCACAGGCGGGGGAGTGGCTCCTGAACCATTTTTAACGTGAAGAAGATGAAGAACCTTTGCAGGCGCACAGCGGACCTTTAAAAATGGTGAAGGAGACACCCCAGCCACCCCATAACAACCAGTTGAGGCGCCTGCTTATAGAAACAATACACTTGAACGGTTTTTTCCCGTTTTTTATGATCACCTACATCCAAGCTTGCGCACAAAGACCACGGCCATCCTTTATATGGATTTTTTGTAACATGATGCTGGTGATTCAAGGAATAAGCGTTAAATCAGCCGCTTTGTGTACAGCACAAAGAAGGCGAAGGATTACTCCCGGGGTACCAAGACGATACGAGATGATCCCTGTAAAGAATTTGAAAACTCATGACTCTTCCTCAACCATCATCTCAGCCATACGCTCCGCAGAGAATATAAGCGATTCTATGTCCAGGAAATCAAGTGCCCTTTTATCAAAGAGGACCTTTACCTTAGCAGGAAAACCATCTTCCTGATCGCTATCCCAGAAATGCACTTGTACAGGCACCTTCGGCAAAATCGGCACCCTCACGCAAACCTCAGCATGGCAGGGCTCTACGATTTTACCGCCTATCTTCTTGCACGCCTCCACCAACTCCTTTGAGCGCCCTTCAAAATAGGAACTCAATTTTTCCTCTGTGTAACGGCGCAAGGTAACAACCTTGGAAACTGAATTTGGAAAGGATTCCAGGCCCACCCACTGCCCGGAAAGCTCTCCCCTTCCACCAAAAAAGACGTAATTATAAAGCAAAATCTGGTCCCTTGGATCGAGTTCCCGGCCAGAACCGTCTACTATGCCTGACGGTGTAACAACCACCGTTCTTCCTAAATACGTGAATTCGAGGCCTTTGGATCCACCCTCTGACTTGATGAGCCTGCCCCCTAATCCTTTTGCACGCTGGCCAAGGTCAACATCCCGGATCTTTTGCTTCAACTCCCGTAACAAGGCGGTATCAGGATCAAGGCCACCAGAGGCTTCGGCATTTCCAGCTTTTGCTGGAAACATCTCCTCAGCCTTTGACTCGTCGATATATGGACATTGCTTCCATGAGGCCTTCCCTGTTGTAACTCCTACGCAAAAGGCCATGCACGTCGGGAAACCGCATTCGCCGCAGTTGGTTTTAGGTGTAAGACGGAGTATATCTAGCACATTGGTCATATAGATTGTCTCCTGTTTCTCTGGAAATAGCTGTTATGAATCTAACTGTTGAAGAATATTTTGAAAAGCTGAACATTTACACAAAGTATTTCAAACAAATAACACCGGACGGCTCTGAAAGACAATTTTTCAGGCTCAAGTTCGATGGCAGACCGGCAGTAGCCGTATTCCCGGCACCTGGACCAAGCGGAATGGCTGAAGCCAGAAGCCTTGCCAAAATTGCGTTTCATTTGTGGGAGAAAAAAATCAACGTTCCGCAGCCTCTATTTTTTGACAGCTGCGCCGGCGTTGTAATCATGGAAGATAAAGGAAATGAAAGGTTTCAAAACCTTGTTGAAAATGGCAGCTGGCAGGCAATAGGTGAAAAATATGAACAAGTGCTTCAGCATCTTGCCGAATTCCAGATCAAGGGTATAGAAGATTTTGATACCACATGGTGTTACGACACCAAGAGCTATGACAGCAGCCTTGCACTGGAAAGAGAGGTCTTCTATTTCATCAATTCGTTTCTGAAGGACCTTGTCAAATATGAACCAGATCACGCCTTGAGCATTGAACTGCACAAAATCGCCCTCAAAGTGGACGCACTGCATTACAACCACTTCCTGCTCCACAGGGATTTTCAATCACGAAACATCTTGATTCAAGACATGAAACCGTGGTTCATAGATTTTCAGGCCGCCAGAAAAGGCCCTCTGGCCTATGATGTGGCCTCGCTTTTGCTTGATCCGTACACCTACATTGACACACGGAGCTGGCCGCAATTGATTCATGCTTACGTAAATTATATCAACGAAAATCTTGGTGCCAAAATCAAAGAGGGCCTCTTCATGGAAGACTTTGCAGTTGTTTCGCTGCTTCGCACCCTGCAGGTCTTGGGGGCCTTTGCCTTTTTGACAAAAAAGAAAGGAAAGACCTTTTTTGCTAAATTCATTCCCGTTGCTATTTCCAGGCTCAAGGAAATTTTAGATCTTTTTTACCCATCCACTCTTTACAAGCTCCACGAGGTGGTGGAACATTTGGGTCGTCAAAACCGCTTATGGAATTTCAGACAATAACAAAGAAATTGTGGCGCCAGCCCCCTTTTATGGTGATTGCAGCCTTTGGACTGCTCGACCTGCTTGGTGCTGCTGTCTTGCTTATGCCTGGGATGAACTACCACGGCCTTTCAATACTGGATGCGCTCTTTACCTCCACTTCAGCAGTCTGCGTGACCGGACTCACAGTAACAGACACTGCCTCTTCTTTTACGCGCCACGGTCAATATGTGATCATGGGATTGATCCAGATAGGAGGCCTGGGAGTTATGACTATTTCTACATTGCTCTTTCTCACCATAGGCCAGCCTGTGAAAATATCCCACAAGATATTCTTGAAGGAAGCGTTTCTGTCCAAACATACCCCTACACTTGGCAGCCTCATGGGTACAATAGTCCTGTACACCTTTGTTGCAGAAACAGCCGTGGGTCTCACTCTCACCTTTTTCTTTCTCAAATTTTTTCCGCCTGAAGAAGCATTGTTCCAGGGGCTGTTTCATGCAGTATCCGCCTTTTGCAATGCCGGATTTTCCACATTTCATAATGGCCTGTACCCCTTTAAAGAGAACGCATTCATCATGTTTGCAATTATGGCGGCAATCATGATGGGAAACACCGGTTTTGCCATAGCATATGAAATAGGAGAAAAAATGTTCAAGGGCAGCCGCAAGCCCTGGTCTCTCCACTTCAAACTCACCATGTATACCCATATTGTGCTCCTCGTTGCTGGGACGCTGTGCTTTTTCTTCCTTGAAAGAAACAACGTGCTGTCAGGTATGAATCTTTCCACAAAATGGCTTACCAGCCTTTTCCACAGCGTGAGTGTGCGTACAGCAGGCTTCAATACCGTTGATATTGCGGCCTTGAACGATGATACCCTTTACATAATGCTTCTTTTAATGGCAGTCGGAGCGTGCCCGGGCTCAACCGGCGGAGGGCTCAAGACCAGCACCTTGGCAGCACTTTGGGTTACTGCAGTAAGCAGGCTAAAAGGGCATAGAAAGGCAACAGTAAACCGAAGGAGCATACCAGATTCCACAATACAGCGAATCTTGGTATTGTTTACACTCTATGTGAGTGCGATATTGCTTTCCCACCTGCTCATGATGATCTCTGGCAGAAACCATTCTTTTCTTCAAAGTTCAAACAGGTTTCTTGCCACTTTGTTTGAAAGTGTGTCTGCACTCGGCACCGTGGGCCTCACATTAGATTTGACGCCCAAGCTGAATACAACAGGAAAGATAGTAATAATATGCACCATGTTTGTAGGCAGGGTTGGGCTGCTGTCGCTTGTTTCAGCCCTTACACAAGGGGTTGCAAAACAAAAGCCTTACCACTATGCCAGTGAAGACATAATGGTAGGCTGATAATGCAAAAGGTAAATCAAAATGGCGCGATATGAGTTTGCAATTATAGGCCTGGGGAAGTTTGGCATACACTTGGGCAAGACCCTGGCAAGGGCTGGGAAAAGGGTTCTATGCATAGACAGGCAGGAAGAACTCGTCCAGAAGATAAGCGAAGACGTCACAGACGCAGTAGTGGCAGATGGCAGCGACAAGGAGGTCTTGGAGAGCCTGGGCATGGCAGATATTGAGACTGTGATCGTGGCAGTTGGTGACATGACTCACAGTGTCCTTATAGCCCTCTACCTGCGTGAACTAGGGGTTAACAAGATATTGGCCAAGGCCAACGATGAAGACCATTCAAAGCTTCTTTCCCTGGTGGGGGCCCACCGGGTGATCATTCCTGAAAGGAATGCTGCCAAAGATATGGCCAATTCCCTTTTATCACCAAACATCGTTGACTTTCTGCCAATGCTGGAAGGCTATGTGATCGCCCAGCTAGAACCGCCGAAGCCATTTCTGGGACACTCCCTGGAAGAGCTGCAGCTGCGCAAGAAATACCACGTCTACGTGCTGGCCATACAAAATAAACAAACCAATGAGATGAACCTCATGCCCAGTGCAAGGCACATCCTCCACAAGAATGAAATCGTATACGTACTGGGCAAGCGTGAAGACGTGGACAAACTACAGAAAATATAACAGAAACATATGCCAAGTCGAAGGAGAAGAAGGCGCAGGAAAAGGGTACCAGATGAGCTGGTAGAGGCATTCGTCAGCAACCTCTCCCATGATGGGCGCGGTATCGCAAAGGTAAACGGGAAGACCGTCTTCATTGACGGCGCACTTCCTGGCGAAACAGTAGTATTCAAATATGTACGCTGCTTTTCAAGATTTGACGAGGCAGTCGTTCAGAAGGTGTTGTCGCCTTCTCCGCATAGAGTCACACCTATTTGCAGCCACTTCATGGTGTGCGGTGGATGCAGTCTGCAACACATGAATCATGCTGCACAGGTAAAGGCAAAACAGGAGATCCTGCTTGAACAGCTTGAACATTTTGCTGGCACATCTCCAAAGACGGTGCTTGAACCAATGACCGGGCCCATTTGGGGCTATCGCAGGTCTGCGCGGCTCGGCGCAAGGCTCGTTCCCAAAAAAGACGGTGTGCTCGTAGGTTTCAGGGAAAAGCACAGCTCCTATATCGCAGACCTCAAGAGGTGTGAAGTCTTACACCCATCAGTAGGGCACCATATCCTGTCCTTGCGGGAATTGTTATCTTCACTGTCCATCCCTGACCTAGTTCCCCAGATCGAAGTAGCAGTTGCAGACAACGGCACCGCCCTTGTCATCAGGCATCTTAAAGAGTTTGTCCACGAAGACAAGGCAAGGATATCGCATTTTGCTCGAACACATGGCTTTGTCATCTATCTGCAGCCTGGCGGGCCGGAAACCGTGTATCAATTGTGGCCCAACGAGGTCAAGAGGCTCTATTATGACGTTGCAGACATCAGGCTGTTCTTTGAGCCCGGGGATTTTATCCAGGTCAACGCAGTAGTAAACCAAAAGATGGTCGCCAAGGCGCTCGATCTTTTGTCCCTTCAGCCAGACGAAACCGTCCTCGACCTTTTTTGCGGCATAGGGAATTTCAGCCTGCCAATGGCCAGGAGGGCAAAACTGGTGCTGGGAATAGAAGGAAGCTCAAAGATGGTTGAACGGGCGGCTTTGAACGCCAAAGGCAACGGCATAAATAACGCAATTTTCAAAAGCGCAGACCTTACCAGGGAAATCGGGCCTATATTCGAAGAATACGAGTTCAGCAAGATTCTGCTCGACCCTCCAAGGTGTGGAGCTGTGGAAACAATGGAACATCTAGCCAAAAGCGGAGCAGAAAAGATCTTGTACATATCCTGCAACCCTGCAACCCTTTCAAGGGATGCAGGCATACTCCTTTCCAAGGGACCCTACGAGTTGACTGCTGCCGGCGTTGTTGACATGTTTCCACACACTTCCCATGCAGAAGCAATGGCGCTTTTTCACCTGGTGTGATGACAGAAATGTTCTACGAAGCAGGCCTTGACTAATAAATAAGATTATTTATTTTTTCTTGCTGGATTGCTCCAGGAGGTTGGTTATGATCGAAGCGCAAGATATTTCCATGCGTTACGGTTCTTTTGAGGCAGTCAAAGAATGCTCCTTCCATGTAGACCAGGGTGAGATCGTCGGCCTGTTAGGCCCGAATGGAGCCGGCAAGTCCACCATAATGAAGATCCTTTCAGCCCAGATCGTACCCACTAGCGGCACTGCCAAGATCAACGGCAATGACGTGGTGGAAAGCCCTATTAAGGCCAAAAAAGAGCTTGGCTATCTACCTGAACAGGCACCTTTGTATGATGAAATGGAGGTCAGGGAATATCTGGGCTTTGTTGGAAGGGCACGCCGCATAAATGGTCCGGAACTGAAAAGGCGCCTTTCATGGATTGCTGAAACGTGCGGCCTGACAGATGTGTGGTGCAGGCCGATCGACCAGCTGTCCAAGGGCTACAGGCAAAGGGTTGGGCTTGCACAGGCCTTGATCCATGATCCGCCGGTTTTGGTTCTTGATGAGCCCACGTCAGGCCTGGACCCGCTTCAGATCATCGAAATAAGAGAACTGGTCAAGGAACTTTCAAAGACCAAGGCTGTACTGTTTAGTACTCACATACTCCAGGAAATAGAGGCCGTGAGTGACAGGATTTTGATCATAAATGAAGGGCAAATCGTGGCCGATGGCCGCTTTGGTGAACTTGCAGCACGGATCTATCCCAAGGAGGTTGTCCGTATTGCCATCTACACAGATGAAGATCCGGAAGATGAACTGAAGGCTATTCCATCAGTGGAAAATATTGAACCTGCAGGAACCGGAAATGGGGTCAAGAGATTTTTCATCAAAGGGCCAAGGGGGTCCAATCTGGATCAGGCTGCTGCCCAAGCTGCTGTCGAACATGGCTGGAAGGTCGTGGAACTAGCCAAACAGGCCCCGGACCTGGAGGAAATATTCACTGCACTCATAAGGCATCAGATACAGAACAAGAACTAAAAAATGTGCTATCTGATGCATAGGATGCACAAAATTCAACAAATAATATTGGGCATGGCGCACGAGGGTGCAAAACTTGTAAAAGCCTCTGCCTCTCGCTGCTTTATGCCCTTTTGTCACAAATAACAAATCTTTGCGCATAGAGGATATCAAATGAGGGATATATTCACCATTGTACGCAAAGAACTTTCAGGCTATTTCAATGCCCCGGTTGCCTTTGTCTTTCTGGTGGTCTTTGTGCTCGTAAGCTGCGGCTTGTTCATGACCTCGTTCTTCCTTTCAGGGATATGCAGCATGAGGGCCTTTTTCACTAATCTGCCCCTGCTGCTGATGGTGTTTGTGCCGGCTGTTACCATGAGATTGTGGGCAGAAGAGAGGAAAAGCAGCACCATCTCCTTGTTGTTGAGCCTGCCAACCTCTTCAACCTCTCTGGTAATTGGAAAATTTCTTGCTGCCTTCATCTTCGGTGCATTGGCCATAGCCAGCACAGTTACCATCCCTGTCATGCTGAAAAATCTGGGTAATCCAGACCTGGGGCCTGTGATGGGCGGATACATGGGGAGCCTGCTGATGCTTGCCTTTTTGCTCTCCCTTGGCATGGCGATATCTGCCTTTTTCCAGGATCAGATCGTAGCATTCATCCTTGCCTTGATGGCAGGCCTGGGCGCCTTTCTGGCAGGCACCGACTTCATTGCAACTTTTCTGGATGGGTGGATTACCGGCCTCGGCACCTTTTTGAAGGAGGCAATGGGCATACCCAGCCATTTCAGCTCCTTTGCCAAAGGTGTTCTGGACATGAGGGATGTGATATTTTTTGCCGCATTTTCCGTCATATTCCTGATTGTAAATATCCTCACCCTGGAAGGGCATATACGCATGAAAAAGGCAAAAGGATTCTGGTTGGGCATTATTTTTCTGCTCGCCATCGGCCTTTTTCTCAATGGCATAATGTACAACATACGCCTCAAACGCATTGATCTTACCAGCGACAAGCTCTACACAGTCTCTACTGCAACAAAAAAGGTGTTTGAACGCCTCAAGGTGCCAATCTCTGTCACCTATTATGTTTCCTCAAAGGAAAAGCTGCCCACGCCCATGAAGGAGATTGCAAGGGATGTGGAAGACATATTGGAAGAGCTGTCACAACTCTCTCCGAAATTCACTTACCGCATAGTCAGCCCATCTGCCATACCAGACAAGATCCCTGATCTTCAGAAAAAGGGAATCGTTCCATTTAATGCCCAGACCATTGAACAGGATGCCCTCAATATCAAGCGCATATATTCAGCACTCTCCATAGCCTATCTTGATAAAAAGGAGGAGATAATACCCCAGATAGTGCCTCAATCCTTGGGCAGCCTTGAATATGATCTCGTGTCCAAAATCTTCAGGCTGACCATGGACAAACAGCCCAAGGTTGCCCTTCTTGCGCCTTCCAGCAACCTCGATCCCCAGACTGCCATGCTGATGCGCCAGATGGGGCAGCAGGTCCCGGAGGATGAATTCAACACCCTGACAGGGCTGCTGCAGGAAGTGGGCTATGATGTGGAAAAAATCAGGCTGGACAAAAACAGCCCCATACCAGATGATGCCAAGCTTCTTGTCATCCTGGAGCCAGGCCAATTGAATGAACGCCAGCGCTACGAGATAGCAAACTTTTTATCCAGAGGCGGAAGGCTGTTTTTGGCCGTGCAACGCATAAAGTATAACTACAACGAGGGGGCTGAAGGCATGACTGCAATGGCCCAGCAAATTCCGACCAACATAAATGAACTTCTTGCGGCTTACGGGCTTGGTGTCGACGAAGAGATGCTCTTTGACAAAAGACATGCCGTGCTTTCCATTGCCACGCAGCGAAAAATCGGCATGTTTACTGCGCTGGTACAAATGCCGGTAAATTTCCCCATGCAGATTCAGGTGCTGCCAGATCAGATGAATAACACCTTGTCCGTTACAGACCGTATTTCCGGGCTGCTTTACCTGTGGGGAACAGCCCTTGAGCCTGACAAGAAAGAAATGGACAGCAAGGGCCTTAAGGCCACTGTTCTCTTTTCTTCGAGCCAGGAGAGCTGGACCAGGCCTTATCATTTTGGGCCGCTCACCATGGAGGATCTTCATCCCCCGGTGTCTGG
>JALVPX010000013.1 GCA_027031565.1 Deltaproteobacteria bacterium
CCTCTTTTTTATACTTGGGGATCAGAAAATTAAAGAGAGCTTCTGTATGTTCAATGAATTCGGCCGTATCGGAATTGTCCAACACAAAGTCCTGTACGGCCTTGTCACAGCCTGTCAAGGATGACAAATCCTGGATAAAATATGGGTTGGGAAGAAAACGCACATCCAGGACTATGTTTGCCTCAGCAGGTATGCCATATTTGAACCCAAACGAGATCATGTGGATGAGCAGGCGGTCCAGCCTTTCCCTAGGAGCATACATCTCGTGTATGGCCCGCCTAAGTTGATGGACGTTGAAATCAGATGTATCCAATGTGCGGTCTGCCAGTTCCCGCAGTCCCCTTAATTGGCGCCTTTCTTTTTTTATGGCCTCTGTCACACTGATCTTGGCATCAACTGGGTGCTTGCGCCTGGTCTGGCTGAAACGCTGTAGAATGACATCATCCTTTGCATCAAGGAAAAGCAGCTCGAGCGGCTGGCCCGAGGCCTTCAAGTGTTGAAAAATGGAGGCGAATTGATCAAGGAATGTGGGTTCCCGCACATCCATGACCAGGGCTATCTTTTCGGTACCGCTGCTTGTGTGATCAAGCACCGTAAAGAGTTCAGGAAGAAGTATTATCGGCAAGTTGTCTATGCAAAAGTAACCTATGTCTTCAAAGGCCTTCAATGCAGAACTCTTGCCAGATCCTGACATGCCGCTTACTATCACGGCTTGCAGAATCTTGCCTGTAGCCGCCCTCCCCTGCTTTTCCCTGCTGGGCACGTCTAGATTTGCTTCCCTGGACACTAAAAATTACCGCTCCTTATCTTCTCCTCTGCCTCTTCGATAACAGCCCTTATCTCTTCCTCATCCTCTGCCTCCAATATCTTCTGGCTGACTCCCTCCATTCTGAGCACCCTTGAAATCTTGGCCAGGGTTTTCAGATATTGTGAAGCTGCATCATTTGGGGCGAGCAACAAGAAAATGACGTGAACAGGCCTGTTATCCGCTGCATCGAACGGCACCCCTTCCCGGCTCCTGGCGACAACTATGATCATCCGGTCCAGACCATCCAGCTTGCCGTGGGGAATGGCTACTCCACCGCCGATGCCGGTGCTGCCCAGGTCCTCGCGCTCTTTCAGGACTTGAATAACCTTGGCATGATTCAAACCGGATTCGGCCCTGGCAGCGGTTTCAGCCAGCCTTTCGATAACCCCTGGCTTGGTCTTCTCTTTCATGTCCGAAATTATGCATTCCGGGCAAATATATTGTTGTATCATTGGGCGACCGGATTATGGCTCAATAAGCCCTAAGGTGCCATCCTTGCGCCAATATATTACATTGATCTTGTTGGTTTCCGCATTGGTGAAGACTATGAAATCCTGACCCAATACTTGCAACTGGGCCACTGCCTCCTCCACTGACATAGGCTTGTATTCAAGTTTTTCAACGTGGATAATCTCTTCAGGCACCTCCGCGCTGCCTGCCTCAGATATTTCCGGCGCTGGTGGAGTCGCACCTTTGCTAGCAGCAGCCTGGCGCTTGTTTCTGGTTTTTAGTTTTTCCCTGAACTTTTTCAGCTGCTTCTCTATCTTGTCTGAAACCAAGTCTATGGCAGCCTTCATGTCTTCATGCATTTCCTTTGCTGCCGCCCTTATGCCATCTCCAGATATGACCACCTCAGCGGTATTACGAAACTTTTCAACTGTGAGGACCACGTTTACGTCCATGGGACCATCAGCATACTTTTTCAATTTCTTGAGCCTCTGTTCAGCATATTCCTTGAGATCGTCTGATGATTCCACATGTCTAAAGGTGATATTTATCCTCATTTACAAAACCTCCACAAATTTGACTCCTCTATTACCCAAAATTCCTAACAGGTACACGTCAGCTTGCAACCGGCCGCTTTCTTCGGCTTGAAGGCAATATACCCATCAGGTCCCTATATTTTGCAACGGTGCGTCTGGCTATGCGGATGTCATCCTTTGCCAAGATATCGGCTATCTGTTTGTCGCTGTATGGTTTGGTCGGATCCTCAGACTGGATGAGCTGCTTTATGCGCTCTTTGACGCTCTGAGTGGCCACATCCACCCCGTCATTTCTCCTCAGGCCGACACTGAAGAAAAACTTGAGTTCAAATATTCCCTGGGGCGTATGGACATATTTATTGGTGGTAACCCTGCTTATTGTGGATTCGTGCATCCCAACGTCTTCGGCCACGTCCCGCAATATGAGCGGCTTCAGATAGGCCACGCCTTTATCGAAAAATTCACGCTGGAATTTGACTATGCTCTTGGTGACCTTATAGATGGTGCGCTGGCGCTGATGAATGCTCCTGATCAACCATACCGCCGATTTCAGTTTGCCCTGAATAAATTCCTTTGCATCATCAGGAGCCATGCCGTTTTTGACTGCTTCCCTGTAATATGAATTTATTCTGAGCCTGGGCATGCCCTCGTCATTCAGGGTCACAACGTATTCATCATCAACCTTGTACACATAAATATCCGGCACTATGTATTGAACGTGCTCACGGCTGTATGCCCTGCCTGGCCTTGGATCGAGCTGCCTTATGATGTCAACCGCTGCCAGGACCTCTTCCATTGTCGCCCCGGTTTTTTTAACAATTGCCTGGTAATTATGGCGTTCCAATTGGGGCAGATACTCTTCAACCAAGATCTTAACCAGGGAATCTTCTATACCCAGATGGCGTATTTGAATTAACAAGCACTCCTTGAGATCCCTGGCAGCGACTCCAACAGGATCAAAAAGCTGAACCTGGCGTAATACTCGCTCCACCTCTTCTGAATCTATATTCGCTTCCTCAGCAATCTCATCCAGCGAGGCCTTGAGATAGCCGTTTTGATCCAGATTGCCGATTATCAGGCATGCAATCTCGCGCTCCTCTTCGCTCAAGTTGGAAACCCGCAGCTGCCAAAGCAGGTGTTCAGTCAGGTCTGACTCCTGGGTCAGGATATTCTCATAGTTTGGAAGCTCTTTTTCTTCAAAGGAATAGGCAGGCAGGCTTGAATGATTGTCTTGATCCCAAAGTTCCTTCCATTCCTGTTCCTGAAGCGCCTTTTCATCCCAGGGGGTCTTTTCCTCTTCCGAGCCTGACGGAGCCAGGGTGGATAGGGCCTGCTCCTCTGTCCACTCGTCGATCGTTGCCTCTTCGGAGACCTTTTCTTCCTTGTCTGGAGCTGCTTCAGCAGTCTCTTCAAGTACCGGATTTGCTTCAAGTTCCTGATTGATGGTTTCTATCAGCTCTATTCGCGAAAGCTGCAGCAGCTTGATGGCCTGCTGGAGCTGGGGGGTCATTACCAACTGCTGAGTTAGTTTCAGATTTTGCCTGAGTTCTAATGCCATAGATTAAAGTGAAAAATCCTCTCCTAAATAAACTTTCCTGGCAACGGGACTTTCTAAAATCTCTTCCGGAGTGCCCTTTACTACGATATTTCCAGTGTTAACAATATAGGCACGGTCACATACCGTCAAGGTTTCCCGCACGTTGTGATCCGAAATAAATATTCCAATTCCTCTCTCTTTCAATCCCTTGACCATTTCCTGAAGGTCTGCAATGGATAAGGGATCAACACCTGCAAAGGGTTCATCGAGCAGAATAAACTCCGGTTCAACAGCCAAGGCCCTGATAACCTCAAGACGCCTGCGCTCCCCGCCTGAAAGATGGGCAGCCTTTTGTTCTGCCAAGTGGGAAAGTCCCATCTCGGCCAACAGACCCATGGTCCGCTCCTTTATCTCCTTCCTTTTCATGCCCCTTGCCTCCAATACCAGCTCAATGTTTTGCGAAACGCTCAACTTTCTGAACACTGAATGTTCCTGGGGCAGATAGACGATTCCCATAAGGGCCCTTTTGAACATGGGCAGATGGGTCACATCCTCACCATTGAGTTCAATCACCCCGTCGTCAGGGGCAATCATGCCGGCAATCATGTAAAAAGTGGTGGTCTTGCCAGCGCCGTTGGGTCCCAAAAGCCCTACTATGGAATGGTCTTCAACGGAAAGAGTGACCCCATTTACCACCTTCCGGCCTTTGTATGTCTTCACCAAATTTGAAGCAGTCAAAAGGGCCATAGACAGCTAATCTTCCGGGAAAACCACGGCCTCTACCTTGTCTCCCGGACCGCCTTCCACTACACTCTTCTGCTCATTTTCAAACAACGTTATCTTTGCGCCTGATATACGATTCGGTCCTTCCCAAACCTGGGCGTTTCCGAGCAATATAATCTTGTTGTTCACCTTGTCATAAACAGCTTTTTCTGCCGTTCCAGTACGCTTACCTTCAGCTATCTTCACATGACCTGTTGCCACAAGTTTCGTTACGAATCGCTTACTGCTTGCGCCCTTTTTATCCTTTTCGGATACCCTGTAAAAGACCTCCAATCGGTCTGCCTTTATGACTATGTCACCTCTGGTAGCAGTAACATTGCCTGTGAAGATGACCTTTCCCTTCTTGTCCAATGCCTCCATCTTGTCACTCTTGATATGGATTGGTACAGGGCCTTTGCCATTATTTGCAACACAGATGTGAACAAAAAACAGATTCAAAAAGGTCAAAATTATAAACGCATAAAGAGGTTTAGTCATATTTCCTGTAATCTCCTGACTCATTCAAATGTAAGGCTTTCACCTTCATTTATCACGCTCTCCTGGTTGGAGACCTCAAATCTGGCCTCATCCATGTAATATCTAAAGGCAGTGCCCTTTATAACAAGGCCTTGAGAATGTATCACCACATATTTATCAGACCATAGCAACCTGTTTTTCTGATTTAAGCTCAACACCTGTGTTTCCAGGCTGTCACCCTTGGCAGATTTCAACCTCACATTTCCAAACATCTTGATGATCTTCTGTTTCGTATCATAAGCGCCCTTATCTGCTTTTACTATCAGATTATTTTCGCCGTTTTGGAAAAAATAAATGGTTATTTTTTGCATATTTACCAGACCTTCTTCTTCAAAAATCTTAGCCAGGTCTGCATCCATTACCCAAAGGGGGTTGCCTTCTTCGGCCCTGGTATAACGAACGCCTTCTAGTGTAACATCAGCTTCAAGCTCGCTTAAGTCAATAGACCACAATTTCCTTAAATCTGACCTTTTACCAGACCATGGATGCAGCAGAACCAGGGCTAAAAGCAGTACTGCCACAGACCAAAGCAGATGGCGCTGACTCGAATTAAATGTCATGCACCTATTATAACAAATACAACTGATTGATTTAAAGGAAATTATCCTGGTTCATGCATTTTCAGAGGTTCAGCAAATAATTTTGTCAAAATTACCCCGTAGTTATTTGCCCCATTGGGCTTACATGGCCAGGATTCCCGATGGACACGGCATTATCAGGCCAGAAACTGATCCAAAAAAGACCCGAGGAGGTCCTTCGATCTCAAAATGAGTTCACAAACCTCCCTCACTGCTCCCCTGCCACCTTCCCTTGATGTAATGTAATGGACCCTTTCCTTGACGGCTTCAACGCAATCAGGCACAGTGGCTGAAAGCCCTACCCTTGTGAGAATCGGTAGATCCATCCAGTCATCACCCATAAAAGCGACCTGTTTGTCTTCTAAACCGAATCGGTGCTTGATCTGCTCATAGATCATGAGCTTGTCTGAACGGTCTTGATAAAGGTCATGGATACCAAGCTCCTTTGCCCTTTTTTCAAGGGCCCGGCCGCCCCGTGCCGAAAGAAGAACAACCTTGATATCCGACTTCATTAAGAGCTTGAGGCCGAAGCCGTCATGTACATGAAAGGCCTGAATCTGCTCACCCTTGCTGGTATAGACTATCCTGCCATCTGTAAGTATGCCATCCACGTCCAGAACCAGCATTTTAATATGTGATGCTGCCTCATTGAGGGCATCTTGATCAAGCAGGCGCATAAAAAGACCCAATCTCCTGGAGCTGTTCGAGCAAGGCCGGTAACTGGTCGAGGCTCAAGCTGTTAGGGCCATCACACAGGGCCTTTTCAGGTTCGGGGTGTACTTCCATGAAAAGCCCATCTATACCAGCGGCCATCGCTGCCCTGGCAAGGAGGGGCACAAACTCCCGCTGCCCTGCGGAACAGCCATCGCCGCCTCCAGGCAATTGAACGCTATGGGTTGCATCAAATATTACAGGCGCACCCAGAGAGCGCATTATTGCCAGGGATCTCATATCCACCACCAGGTTGTTGTAACCGAAGGTCGTGCCCCTTTCGGTGAGCATGACAAGCTTGTTGCCTGATTCCCTCACCTTGTTAAGTGCATGGCGCATGTCCCATGGTGCCATGAATTGCCCTTTTTTTATGGAGATCGGAAGGCCTGTCTTGGCGGCTGCCACGAGCAGATCTGTCTGCCGGCACAAAAAGGCAGGAATCTGGAGACAGTCCAGGACCCTTGCCGCCGCTTCTGCCTGGGAAGGCAGATGAATGTCGGAAATAACGGGAACCCCGGCCTCCTGCTTTACTCTTGAAAGCATCTGAAGACCCTTTTCAAGGCCAGGGCCGCGGTACGAAGCAATGGATGTCCTGTTTGCCTTGTCAAAAGAGGCCTTGAAAATATAGTTGAATCCTGCGTTCTCAGCAGCCTGTTTCACATACCTTGCCACCTGTACCGCTGTTTCCTCATCCTCCAGAACGCACGGGCCTGCAATTAGAAGCGGCCGGCATTTGTCTCCAACCTTGTAACCGGCAACATCAATGACCATATATCTTGATCAGCCTCCAAGGCGTTTTTTCAAGGCAGCCTGGATAAATGCCACGAACAGAGGATGGGGAGCCAAGGGCCGGGACTTGAATTCGGGATGGAATTGACAACCAAGAAACCATGGATGTTCAGGAATTTCAGCAATTTCGACCAGCTCTCCGTTGGGGCTGAGGCCGGAAAAAAGCATACCAGCCTTTTCCATGGGTTCCCTGTAATCATTGTTGAATTCGTAACGGTGCCTGTGGCGCTCAAATATCTCCTCTGTCTTATAGGCCTCATAGGCCTTGCTTTCCTTCGATATTTTGCAGGGATAGGCACCAAGCCTCATGGTGCCTCCCATCTGGCTGCCCTCGTCCCTGGTCTGGATGGTATCGGTGCGGTAATCATACCACTCTTTCATTAGATAAATTATCGGGTCCGGCGTGGATGGTGCGAATTCCGTGGAATCGGCCAGAGGGAACCCTGCCTTGCTCCTGGCAAATTCGATTACTGCAAGCTGCATCCCCAGGCAGATCCCCAGGAAAGGCACGTTGTTCTCTCTGGCATATCCTATGGCCTCGAGTTTTCCGGGTATGCCCCTGGACCCAAAACCGCCCGGCACCAGCACGCCGTCTACCGCTTCCAGCCGTTTTGCCAATTCCTCTCCCCTGACGGCCTCGGAATTTATGAAATCGATCTCCACCTTGGCCCTGTTGGCAACACCGCCATGAAAAAGGGCCTCATTGAGGCTTTTGTAAGATTCCCTGAGATTTACATATTTGCCTACCATTGCTATGCGGACCTCGTGCTGCGGATCTTCTATCCTTGCAATAAGAT
>JALVPX010000014.1 GCA_027031565.1 Deltaproteobacteria bacterium
TCAGGCAGGACATTGAACAAGTAGCAGGCTGCCTGCTCGAAAAATATGGCCAGGACCGTATCACCGTCCTCGTTCCAAAGGTAAGGAACCGCAAGGGCTGGTTCAAGCCGCTGTTTGAGCAAGCCGTCAAGGCAGGCGCCTCCTTTGCCAGGATCGATGGAAAGGTGATGAAGATTCCTCCAATACCGAGGCCTTCCAGATACAAGCCCCACACTATCGAGGTGGGCTATGGGCCTGCCCTGTTTTTCGCAGGCAAATCTCCTCAGGAGGCAAAAAAGTTCCTAAAAGGGCTGTTTGAGCAAGGACACGGGGAGATCATGGTCCTTGACGATGACGGAAAAGAGGAGCATTTCAGCCTCAGCTATTCCTGCCCAGGATGCAGGGTCAGTGTTCCTGAACCTGATCCCCTCCTGTTTTCCTTTAATACGCCAAACGGCGCTTGTGCCCGCTGCGGCGGCTCAGGCATGGATGATTCCGGCATCCGATGCAGGGCATGCGGCGGAAGCAGGCTTTCCGGGCTTGCAAGACAGTGGCGGATCGGAAATGTCGGGATCGACCACTTTCTTGGCCTTGAGATCTCTGAGGCCCTTGGTCTGGCCAGGGCTTGGAAGAAGAGCCCGCCTTTTCCCAAAAGATTGAGGCCGGTGGCAATGCCGCTTCTAGATACCATTGTGCGCATGCTCTCCTTTTTGACCGATGTAGGCCTTGGATATCTCCAGCTCAACCGCTCAGGGGAGAGTCTGTCAGGCGGCGAGACCCAGCGCATAAGGCTTGCCGCTTCCATTGGTTCTGGACTTACAGGCATCACCATGGTGCTGGACGAGCCCACCATTGGGCTTCATCCATCAGACAACAGGCTCCTTATCAATGCACTGAAAAGGTTGTGCGACCAGGGCAATTCAGTGGTGGTAGTGGAGCACGACGAGGAGACCATCATGGAGTCTGACTGGGTGATCGATCTTGGGCCAGGAGGCGGCTCAAAGGGCGGCGAAGTTCTCTTCAGCGGGCCTCCAGGCATGTTGAAAGGTCTTGAAAGGAGCGCCACGGGCAGGATGCTGGCCAGGCGGCAAAGGCGCACGCCTTTAAGGGAACCGCTGGCCGAATTCACCAATTTCCTGGAGGTCAAGGGGTGCAATTTCCGCAACCTGCGAGGTGCCGACATTTCCATACCAGCAGGGGGATTAACCGTGGTCTGCGGCGTTTCCGGTTCGGGTAAAAGCACCTTCGTGGACGGTATTCTGGCGCCCAACATAAGGCGCTTGCTGTCCGGCAGGGAAAAGGCCCAGCCTCTTTACTGCACGGACGTAACAGGTGCGGGATTATTCAAATCAATAAAAAGGGTGGATCATTTGCCCATAGGAAGGACCCCGCGTTCCTGCCCAGCCACCTACTGCAAGCTGATGGACCCTATCAGGATGCTCCTGGCTGCTACACCCGAAGCGAGACGGAGGGGATTCGGGCCTTCCACTTTTTCCTTCAATGTGGAAGGCGGCCGATGCGAGGTGTGCAAGGGCCAGTCCAATATCAAGGTGGTACTGGGGTTCCTGCCCGATGTTTACGTTAAGTGCAGCCGCTGCAACGGAAGCCGTTTCAAGCAGGAGGTGCTGAAGATACGCTGGCGGGGGAAAAACATTGCAGACATACTGGGCATGACCATAGAAGAGGCCCGGGAACTCTTCAAGCCTGTACCCAATCTGTTCAGGCCGCTTTCAATCCTTTGTGAGCTTGGGATCGGATACCTGGCCCTGGGGCAGCCCAGCCCGACCCTGTCCGGAGGCGAGGCCCAGCGGATCAAGCTAGGGAGGGAACTCATTTCCGGAAGACCGGAAAAGGGCATCTATTTGCTGGATGAGCCCACCACAGGCCTCCACATGGAGGACGTGGAGCGGCTGATACGCTTTCTGCACAAAATGGTGGACCGGGGAGCCACCATAGTGGTCATAGAGCATAATCTCGACTTCATAATCAACAGCGACTGGGTGGTGGAACTCGGCCCTGCCGGCGGAAAAGATGGGGGAGAGGTGCTCTACTGCGGCCCGTCCACACGATTTTTCCATGGATCCGTCAATACACCAACGTCAAACCTTGTAAAACAAAGGCTCCATACTTATCGTTAAAACTAGCAAAAGGCCTTGATTTCCTTGGCAAAGAACAGGGCCTTAAATGGAAAATTCAATACATCCGTTGAAAGGGGCGGTTATGAGCTTGAGCGGAAGTGAACTGGCTATATATGCGGTGAGCGGAGCCTTTGTGATACTGGTCGTTTTCTTGATCTACTTGATCGTGACCATGAAGCGCAGCCTCGATGTTGCCATAATGACCCTGAACAGCCTCAGGAAGAGCATGGCCGAAATTTCTGATCAACTCGGTCCTGCAATCCAGGGCTTGGCAGAGCTGCAGGCCAGCGCCAAGGTGACCCTGGATGACATA
>JALVPX010000015.1 GCA_027031565.1 Deltaproteobacteria bacterium
CACTGGGTCAAGCTGCCTTTGGGTTAGCAATTTTTTCACGGTTGCGCACCCAAAAATCACGCAGAAAAGCGCAAAAAATGGATATGAAAAACCCCGAAACCATGGACAAGGCAACGATCTTGATCTTTGCCGGCTTTACGGGATTGAGTGAAGAGTAAGGATGTTGAACCAGTTCCACCGGAGAAAGCGCGTCGAGTTTCGTCTTCAATGCCTCGATTTCTTGTTGATACTCAGCCAGTTTCAATGGAAGCTCTTTGTCCCTTTGAAGCTCAAGTTCCTTTATATTCTGCTGAATATCCTTGATCTTGGCCTCTTTGCTCACCTTTTCAAACTCTAGGCTTTCCATCTGATTCTTTAGATCAGTCAACCTTTGCCACAATACGGTGACATAATTGATATTTTGTTGAATAATATTGGAATACATGAGAAGGGACAGCTGTTCACCCTTCACCCGAAGCAGCCCATTCCGCAATTTGATCAATTCCTGGGTATTTTTATTGATGGTGCCGATCTGGCCCTTTATGCTCTCAACCAGATGCTTTATCTGCTCTTTTTTCTGATTGGTAAGCTCTATATCCGCCTTTACCACCTGGATGCTGCGCCTTTCTTTTTCGATTTTTTCATTGTAACGCCTTTTCTCGAGTTCCAGGAGCTGAACCTCTGACTGCTTGTCTGCGATCTGCTTGTTGATTTCAGCCTGGCTGACCGTGAGACTACGCTTTAGACTCTCAGACCCGGCATGCGTAAGGCTCCTCAACACCGACAACAGGATTTCCTTACCCTTTTCAGGATCAGGCCAAAGGAGCACGGCGGAAACTACACTGCTGTTCCGTGACAGGGATGCCTTGATGCGTATTTCCTGGCCATCTTTGATAAGTGTGTTTCTTCTGATCTGATCGATATAGGCCTTTTTGTCAAACCAGGTCTTAATATCCTGGGGTTTGAGATCATACTTGGGTTCGCCTTTTCCTGTATACCCAGTGATGCCAGGCCGCAGTTGAGCTGTAACAGCATATTTGGGAGTTGATAAATAGACATAGAGAACACCTACACAGGCAAACATGAAGGTGCAGAAAAAGATGGTCCAGCGCCTGCGCCACAAAACTGCCACCAGGTCGGCAAGATCGATTTCGTCAGTCATGTGATCACTTAAGGTCTCATGGGTTGGCATGCTGCCCGGCGCTTCTTGATGCATATTCTTTTTTTGATCCGCCATTCTGCCCTGCTACATTCCCTTCTGGCATTCCCGTACCGCTGATTCCAGCTCTTCTTCTAGCTCTCTTGGAAGGCCTTCTATCTTCACGTTCAGGAATCCCCTGACAATGGTCGAGGTGGCCTCTTCCTCGTCCAGGCCCCTTGCCATGAGATACTCTATCTCCTCTCGTGCAATCTTTCCCACTGCTGCCTCGTGTGACATATCCACATCCGCAACGTGGGCCTCCAACTCAGGGATTGCATGAATTATGCCTTCATCTGAAAGGATGAGGCCCTGGCACTCCAGGTGGGCCTTTATGTCAGGCACCTTGCCTACAAGATGGCCCCTTGCCACCACCTTGCCTCCATAGGAAATGGTTCTAGATATGATTTCAGCACGGCTGCCCCGGCCTTCCAGGATCACCCGGGCCCCAGTATCGATTTCTGAGCCCTTGGGCGCAACTATAATGGAATTAAACCGGGCTAGGGCACCTTCCTTGAGTATGGCCATAGGGAAAGTCTGGACCGATTTTACGCCCTTCAAGGTTATGTAGTTGGAGAGATACGTACCACCTTCTTCTACGACCACGGCGCTCCTGGGCCTTACCACCACTTCCTCGCCCCAATTGTGTATCATGGTAAAGATGAGCTTGGCCCCTTTTTTAACAAAAAATTCGGATACACCTATATGGAGACCTGATGTAAGCTTCGGGTGGGTGGCGCAGCCTGTGATTATGTGCAGTTCAGAGCCTTCCTCTGCAACTACTATGTTGTGCACCCTTTGGCGCACTTTGTCTGTTCTAATGTAAAGGCAGGTCTGAAGAGGATAGACCACTTTTTCCCCAGGAAGTGCGCGTATGAAATAGCCATTGTCAAGGTCTTGTGCCGTCTCCTGGGTAAATACATCCTTTTCCTGCGGGATCAGCTTCCAATAATATTCCTTGAGGCCATCATATTTTTTGAGTGCCTCTGTGATCGGGAGCATTTCCACGCCTTTGAAGTCACAAGAACATTCAGCCACTCCGCAGTTGGTCTGAAAATAGGTTCCTATGCGGTCCTTGGCGCCAAGATCGACCCCGGTTTCCTTCAGACGTTTCAACTCCTCATCCTTCAATTCCCCCAGGTCATGCAGGGATTCCACCTGTGAAGCTGGTATGAACTCCTGTAGAAGCTCTATGTCCTGGGGATGAGGCCTGTTTTCCTTTATAACTGACATC
>JALVPX010000016.1:0-6226 GCA_027031565.1 Deltaproteobacteria bacterium
AACCCGCTTTTAAAACATATGCCTAAAGGGCTAACTCTCTGTTTTATGAATTCATGCAGGGCCTACAAGACCCCTTGGATTAGAAAAATTTCCAAAAAAAACGGGACGGTAAGCGTCTCATCCACGCCGCTAGAAGATGCAGGCATAATGCTCTTTTTCTTTTTCAGGCACAAAGAAAAACATGTAGATGCACATGTCTAGCCTTGAAAAGGCTCATGGCACATAGTTCCAAATGGATTATATTAAAAAGCAGTTCAAAAACCATATTAGCCCTGTAAAACAACAAGGTGTCCAGGGAGCATCGATCAATGAAAGAGATAGCCGAATTTTCCCCCAATGAAGGATTCTTGTCTGAAATCATAAATGCCATTCCCTCAGGCATATTCGTAACAGACAGGGAAAACACTATTATGATGATCAACAAGGCAGGAGCTGCAATGGTGGGCCGCACTCCTGGAGATTGTTTCGACAGAAAGTGCTATGAAATCTTTGACACACCAATGTGCCAGACAGAGGCGTGCACCTGCAGAAAGGCCATAGAAAAGGAATCTGTAAATACAGGCCAGACTGTGCTCAGGCTTGCCGGCAAGGAAATACCCATTGAATACGCCAGCAGGCCCTTGCGAAATTTGGAAGGCGAAATAATTGGATGTGTTGAACATTTCATAGACATATCAGACCGCCTGGAAAAAGAACGGATAATCCTTGAACAACAGGAACAACTTCTGAAAAAGAGGGAGGAAGACATACGCCATCTTCAAGATGAAATCCTTGAACTGTCCACGCCTGTTATTGAAGTGTGGGACGGCATTCTTGCCCTTCCACTAGTAGGCACCCTTGACAGCCACAGGGCCAAGATTGCCATGGAAAGACTGCTGGAGGCCATTGAACGAACACGATCCTCCTTCGTGATCATAGATATTACAGGCGTGCCCACTGTGGATGCCGAGGTTGCAAATCACATTATTCAGACCATCGATGCTGCACGGCTCATGGGCAGCGAAGCGATCTTGACCGGTATCAGTCCTCACATTGCACGAACCATAGCAAAACTGGACGTAAGGCTGGGCGACATCACGGTGCGGGGCAGGATGACCGATGCCCTTCATCTGGCCATAAACGCACTTAACTCCTCGCGCAGCGCCCTTGATACATTGAAAAAGGATTTGGGAGGCTAGATTGGCTGAACCATTTGCCCTGTTCGTCCTGGAGGATATCCTTCTCATCTCCATTCAAGAAGATATTGATGACCGGGACATATCCAGATTGATCGATCGATCCTTGGTAACAGCAAAGGAAAAATCGGTGGTTGCCGTTATTATTGACATGCAGAATGTTGATGTTGTGGATTCCTATCTAGCATCCAACATCTCTCATCTGGCAGCTTCCTTGAGCGCCATGGAAATCGGCTCGCTGATAGTAGGTCTTAAAGTGCCAGCGGTCATGACCTTGCTGGATTTTGGTGTTAGCTTTGAGCATACGGATTTTGCCCTGGACCTTGAACAGGGCCTCAAAAAGATAGGAAGGTGTATTGAAAAGAAAGACTCCCGCCCTTTCCTGGGATGAGATAAGCGTTCGTGCACTAGCCGATGCCTACATTGCACAGCAGAAAGCTGCCCTTATGGCAGAACAAATTGGCATGTCCAGGGAATTGTGCGAATACGCTAGATTGATAACCAGCGAGTTGGCCACAAATTTGGTGGTTCATCACACTGTAGACGGAAGGATTAGAATCAGCTCAGTGGATATAGAGACAGCCAAGACCCTCACAATCGCCAGCCTGGATGCAGGGCCAGGCATAGCGGACATCGAGGCTGTACTGAGCGGTTCAAGGAACAGCTCCAGGGGACTGGGAGCCGGCCTCAGAACAGTGAAGAGATATTCCCATGCCATGGAGATATGCTCCAAGCCAGCCGAACATTATCCTTGCCCCTTAAATGGGCACCATTCATTTGCAACCATAGTCACTGCCACGCTCTGGCAGCCACGGGAGATCTTTGACCAACTCCTTTCCAGCCGGCAGACTTTTTTCGCCATAGGATCATCAACCCTTCACACCCCAGTACCCTTGAGTGTCTCACTCGTACCCCAAGGTATGTCTACATATATGACCCTGACAACAGGCGGAAATCAGTTGAAAACGTCTAAACCTGTTTCTTTTAAACCCTTAAGCAGCCATTCATCTTCAAAAGGTCTGGAGGCCTTGTTCGATGCTGCCACGTCAACACTAAAGGTTGTCTGTCCTGACCAGATGAACTTTTTTTTATTGGCAAAGGAGGAAGGTGCCCCTGAATACATGCTTTTTACGCCTGAAGGAGGGTGTAAGGCAGACTATTCACTTGCCAACTTTGAAGAGGCCTTGCTTATTATGTCACCAACATGTTCACAACAGCTGGCAAAGCTTGTTGAGGCCATAGATGATGTTTCACGTGAAACAATCTTGGGCGAGATTCTCTATTACAACATTATGAAAGGCCAGCCCAGTGTACCCTCTGCCCTCGCAATATGGAAATGGACCAATCAACAAATAACAAATTACATATCATCCGCCTGGTTATAAAAAAGCTATCAGACATCCCTAAAGTAAGGGCAAAGGCAAAAACCGTGGCAGAATTGCTCCAATTCCCAAGGCTTGCCAGGACCCAAATAGCTACTGCTGCATCTGAGGCCACCAGGATGGTGCTTATTTTGTCCAAGGGCGGACTTCTGGATATATCAGCCGTGCCTGGCAACGATCACGGGAAGTCGGCCCTGTTCTTCTCCTTTCAAGGGGCCGAAGGCATGAATGGTTTGCAGAGCGCTTCAGAAAGCACCCTAAATTCAAAGGTGATATCTGGGATCAAGGCGGTTATGGATGAGATGAGTCTCACTGCCGAACCGGGCACCCCTCTCAGTTTGGAGTTCAAAAAATCGGGATCACCTGTTTCGTGGCATGAGTTCCCATCCTTGGCACAAACCCTTAGAGAGGAACTCTTCAAGGATACCGAAGAACTTGCCCAGGAAAATCTCAAGGCAAAACATGAGGAGGTATTGAGGCTCCTGAAAGAACTTTCTCACAAAAATCATGAGCTCAATAAGGCCAACCGGGAATTGCTGCAACTAAGCAACGATCTTGAGGCCCTGGCCCACGAGCGCACGGTTGCTGAACTCGGGCTTCGAATAGCAGACAAGGTCAGGAATCCCGCCATGGTCATAGGGGGGCTTGCAAGAACGCTGCTCAAAAAAGCTGGGCTGGATGAAGACCTTGCATCAAAACTGCAGGCAATCTTCAAAGAAGCTGCACATCTGGAGAAGATCGTGCGCGAATTTGAATCCCTGGCCCTTACCCAGCAAAGATTTCTGAAGTCCGTGGACCTAAGAAAACTGCTGGTCGAGGTGATCAAGACGTGGAGCCCTGCCCTTGCCAAAAAAAAATTGAAGGTAAAGACGCGTTTTGCGCCAGAGCCAGTGAAAATAACTGCCAATCCCCAAACCCTGAAGGTGGCCATATTGCACATTCTCAGGAACAGCAGTGATGCGTCTCCTGAAGGGGGAACCATAGTGATAGAGGCTGGCCGCAAGGACAACCGCCCCTTTTTGACAGTCCAGGATAACGGGCCAGGTATTCCCAAGGAAATCATGGACAAGCTCTTCAAGGCCTCTGTCAGCACCAAGCCCGCGGGCACCGGGCTTGGTATGCTTTTGGTAAAACATATCGTGGAAGAGCATCAGGCAGAAATAAAAATTGATACACAGCCTGGAACAGGGACCAGGGTCTCTATTCTGTTTCCTGCACGATGGAGGGAGTAAGAAAAGATAATGAGAAAATATGTGTTTTGCCTCATATTGAGCCTGGGCATTGCCTTGATTTCCTGCCAGGAGTCTTCAATAACAAAAATCGATGCAGACCTGATTAAACAAAGGTGCACGGCCTGCCACAGTACGAATCGCATCTACAAGACCAGGCGCACTGCTGAGGAGTGGAATGCCATCATAGAACGAATGATCCGGGATGGTGCACGGCTCGAGCCAGGAGACAAGGAAGAGATCATTTCCTTTTTGACCAGGTAGAATGGACTCTCCACGGCCCATGGCTAGAAGCCCCTTTCAAGCCCGGCATCAGTTCATTCTGTGGCTGATCCTGCCCCTGGTCATGCTCACGGATCCTTCATGGGCCTTGACCGTCAAGCTGCCGCCCCTCCACGGAGAATACCATGGCATAAGATTTTCTACCGGCCCGATCAGCATGACTGGCCGATCCCTTCATATAAAAGACCTGAAGGCCGTCGCCGGGCACGCCACCTTCACGCTGCCCAGGATCGAAGTGATGAACAAAAAGCGCACACTTGAAATAAAGGGCACCATATTGGTTGCGGGGCATCCCATTGTAAAAAATGCGAAAATCCCCTGGCATGCCTTACTATTCAAGGACCTAGGCTGGACAGGAAGGCTTGAGGCTTACCCAGAGTTCAAACAGCAGCGGTTTAAACTGGTGCTGAAATGGCCTGGGCCAGACGGGCTTGCATGGAAAATATTCGCCGCCCCGGTTTCTGGCCCAGTGAGCTGGTCAAAGGGCATGGACCTTGCGGTGGAGCAGCTTGAAGTTGAAGCCGGACTTGAAGCATGGGGCAGGGCCTGGAATTTCAAAGAGCTGAACGGGTCTTTTAATCTCCGCATCAACAAAGGTCAGGCCCTCTATTCCCCCTGGTTTTTTGACTTTTCCAAACAGCCGCTCAAGCTTGAAACAAAGTGGCTTTACAAGGAATCAACACCAGTTATCACGAAATTAAGGCTCAACTGGATCTTTGAAGCGGAACTAGACGATTTTTTTATTAAAAAACTCGAAAAACCAGACAATATATTAGATTTCAAAAAAATTAGAGACCAATTTTCATGGCACAAAGTGGTCTTAAAGGGCAGATTGCAGCCACTATACAAGCACTTTATCCAGGAGCCTTACGCAGACGCAGAGCCCATCCTCAACAAGATGGATCTTGATGGAGCATTAAAGATATTGCTGCAAATGAGTATGGCGACTATTGATGCATCTGCAAATATTAAATGGCTAAAAAAACCCTTTGTCCAAGATCTTGTTGTCCAGGCAGACATACCCCTTCTTAACCACGAATGCATGGACGGCCTCATCACCTGGCAAGCTATTTCACCGCCATCCCTTCCGGAAGCAAGGATTAAGCCTTCGCGCGTACCATTGAAATTGTGTTACCGATCCATTGAGGCAGGCCCCTTGAGGCTGAGGCTAAAGGCTGGCGGAGAGGTGTTGGCCAAAAAAATCGATTTCGATCTTCAAAGCAGGCAGGTGCGGGCCTATGAAATCGGGATCAATAAACTGGACATCCAAAGCCTTTTCCCGGACCTTCCATGGGAAGGCAGGCTAAGGGGCTCTTTTCAAGAAGCAATCTATGAGCAAGGCCTGTTGAAATTCCGCGGCAGGGTCGAAATATCCATAGGCGGGGGCAAAATCACTGTCTCAAACCTGTGGTTTGAACCATCTGGCACCCTGCCCAGGTGGGGTGCGGATATTACCTTTTCCAAAATTGAACTAGGCGAGCTAACAAGAAAGACAAGTTTTGGCTACATGACAGGTAAAATCCGCGGCAGTGTAAAAGACCTGGTAATGAGCGGCATGGAGCCAGAGGCCTTTGACCTGCTTATAGAAAGCGATCCGGAGGGCAAGGGAAAACGCAGAATAAGCGCCGAGGCCGTGGAAAGCCTCTCTATAATCGGAGGCGGTGCAGGCATTCCCCTTATTGGCAGATTTTTCAAGACCTATTCTTACGACAGATTGGGCATAAGGTGCCACTTGGAAAACGATGTCTTTACCCTGCGCGGTCTTATCAAAAAGGGGGAGACCGAATATTTGGTAAAAAGGGGCTTTCCCTTTGGCGTGGATGTGATAAACAGAAACCCGGAAGGCAAAATTTCTTTCCGTGACATGTTGGACCGTTTGAAAAGGATTGGAACACAAGAAGGATCAGAAAAGGAGTGAAGCATGAACATTTCAAAGAACCTGTTTGTCACCACTATTTGCACAGCACTTCTTACGGCCTGCGTAACCGTGAACATCTATTTCCCTGCGGCCGAGGTGCAGAAGGCTGCCCAAGAGATTGCAAGGGATGTGCGCAAGAGCGCTGAAGACAAGGCAACGGGCCCGCAGAGCCGGCTGAATATCCCCCAACTGTTGAACATGGTTGGAACGGCACATGCCGCAGAATCGGCTCTTACGGTC
>JALVPX010000016.1:6236-7330 GCA_027031565.1 Deltaproteobacteria bacterium
GTCTCCAATGCCACGATCCGCCAGCTAAAGGCCGCAATGAAGGCCAGGTATCCGCGCCTGAAGCCCTTTTTGGAGCGCGGTGCAGTAGGAGAGGCATATAACGGCATGCTGGTTATAAAAAACGCCGCCGTCCTGAGCCTGAAGGAAAGGGCCGTGGTAAAGAGGCTGGTGGATGCAGAAAACAGGGACAGAAAGGGCCTGTACCAGGCAGTGGCCGGGGCCTTAAAGGTGCCGCCCTCTGAGATCTCCAGGCTTCAGCAAATATTTGCACAGGAATGGCAGAAAACCGCACCGGCTGGAACGTGGATTGAATCGTCTCCTGGAAAATGGCAGAGAAAGTGATAACAAATGAAATATACAGCAGTTATTCTATCTGTGCTGGTCCTGGCCAGTCTCTCCAATGCTGGCCAGTTTCACATCAAAACGCCTGAAAACCTCCAGCCTGATGATCAGCTGTTCCTGGCCGCGCCGGCTGGGCCGGCATATCAGCTGGATATCGCCTTTCCGGAGCTGCAGGACCTGCTGGGAGATGCCATACCGACCGGCATCTCAGTAAACGTGCTTCAGGCAGAGGCAGGGGTGGAGGTCGATCACGATAACGATCCAGAAACGCCTCCTGTCCCGGCCTGGATGCCTGACAGCCAAGATATGGAATTCTCTGGCAAGACGATAACAGACATGTCCGGCTCTGAGCCAGGCGCCTTCTCCGGCCATGCAACATCGGTTGGCAGGCTGTTTTACGGCAGTGCCAGTTCCATGGCTCCAGGCGTATCCGATATAAAGAGTTATAATGCCGCCCATTGGCTTATGGATGGATATCTGCACGCCATGTCCGATGACCAGATGCCTGCCCCAAGCCATAACAGGATCTTCAACAACAGCTGGATTGGCTACACGGATAACAGCACAATTAATTCTGACGTCTTGCGGAGGGTCGACTGGCTTATTGCCACTGATGAGGCACTCATAGTGACTGCAATGGGAAATGGAACCACCAACCAACCCTTTTTAGGAAGCGCCTTCAACGTGGTAACAGTTGGAAGGTCTGACACCTACCATGCACAAGGCTCGGTTGCGGTGGACGATATTTACGT
>JALVPX010000017.1 GCA_027031565.1 Deltaproteobacteria bacterium
CTTTAACCAGTTCATAATCTTGAAAGGACCTGGACCCTCCCACAGCTATCTTGGCCATAATCTCTTCTCCTCTACAAGGTTGATATCCTGGTATGTATATTCTTGCCTAAACCAATATAGTCCAATTAGTACCACTACAAAACAGAGAACGCCACTAGAGTTGACATGACACTTGATGATCTCACAACAGGCGAACGGGGACGGGTCCTGAAGCTTTTGGCAAAGGGGCCCTTCAAGAAAAGATTATTGGAAATGGGTTTTGTTTCAGGAGCAGAAGTGGAAGTGGTTAAGTATGCTCCCTTGAAGGATCCAGTGGAATACCGTGTCAAGGGCTACCATGTAAGCTTGAGGCATGATGAGGCGCGCCAGATCGAGGTCGATAAGATGGATTGACAATCAGCCACTGCTAATGGGCTGAAACAGGTTTTTGGTCTTTGCAATCAGTCAGCCTCAGTTGTTTCCCTTATGATATCTTTGACATTTTCAAGGGTGTAAAGGACATCATGTACAGTGGCTTCGGTGTGCTCTTCGCAGAATTCGTCAACAGTTGCGAGAAGGCGCTCAGTAAGATCCTCAAATTCATCTATGGTGAGTTTAGAAGCAGGTTCGGAGGCAAGCAGCTGATCCAGATCTATTCCATATGAGCGGATCAGCTCGCGTTTGATCTGTTCAAGCCGTTTGGGAGTTCCTGTTCTAGGCTTTGTAGGTTTCTTGATGCTAATTATCTTTCCCATGTCGTGCTTCCTTAAAGGAGGTTTGCCCTTGTGCCCTCAATATAAAAATCTCGATCTTCATTTTTGAGAATTACGCAATTTTAGTCCAAAAGGCCTTTACATGACAAGTATTTTTTGCCTATCGCGCCCAAAAAGAATCGATAGAAGTGCTGCAGCCAAATTGACATAATGTGCCCATAAAAGTAGAGTTGCGCCATGCTTCTTGAGGCCATAAATATGGACCAGTTCCATGACAAACGCCGTGGGTGCAGAAGCGTCATCATTCCTTTTGGTTCTGTGGAAGAACATGGACCTCATCTGCCCCTGGGAACTGATACCATTCACGCATACGAGCTTGCCAAGGAAACGTCCAGGCATGTTCCAGTCTTCGTGTGCCCTCCAATATGGTATGGATTGTGCAAAAGTACCAGTCAGCACCCGGGCACTATCACAATAAGCGGCCCGACCCTGCGAAGCCTTGCCATTGACATCGCTGGATCACTCTATGATCAGGGTTTAAGGAATTTTATAATGTTGTCTGGTCATGCTGGGTCAACGCACATGGCATACCTGGTAGATGCAGGGGAGCAAATTTTGAAGAGGTACGAAGAGAGCAGGGTGGCGGTATTGTCCATAATCGATGCAGTGGCTGCCAGCTGCAAGGAACTCATTGAAACGGCAAATGATTCCCATGCTGGTGAAGTGGAGACGTCGCTCATGCAGTTTCTAAGGCCGGAACTGGTCAAGGGCACGGCTGAAAAGGAATTCCCAGCCTTTCCAAGGCATATTTTGGTGCGCGACAAAAGAGCATTCTGGCAAAATGGTGTGTGGGGAGATCCATCCAAGGCCTCGGTCGGAAAGGGGCGCAGTATATTGGACCAGGAAAGCCGCTATTTAGCGGATTTGATAAAAAAAATGGAGAAAATGGAGAAAGGTTTTTAATAGATGAAAAGGATTTATCTCAAAAACATTGTCAAGGTCTCAGCAGTTGTTTTGCCGCTGCTTTTTTTCATGGCGGCAGTTGCCTGTCAGAGCAAGGCAGATGAAACACAGGCGCCAAATTTTTCCCTATTGAACCTTCAGGGGGATCTGGTTTCACTGTCAGATTACAAGGGCAAAGTCGTTCTGGTAAATTTCTTCGCAACTTATTGCCCGCCATGCAGGCTTGAAATGACGGATTTTGTCGAACTGCAAAAGGAATATGGGCCAAAGGGCTTTATCATTCTGGCCATTTCAGTAGACCAGAATCCCCAAATCGTGCTTCCAAGGTTTATCAGGGCCATGAAGCTCAACTTTCCTGTCTTGATTGCAACGTCAAAGGTGATAAAGGATTATGGCAATATTTACGGCTTGCCGGTCACCTTTGTGATTGACAAGGATCAGAGAATCATGAAACGTTTCATGGGAATGGTAACGAGGGATATGCTGGTACCATTGATAGAAAAAGGCCTGGGTACCCAGTCTTGATCCCTTGAATATAGGCTGCCTCTAAAAATTGTCTTTTTGCCATGCTGGCGCGTGGCTGCGTTGCACTCCAAAAAATAATCCTCGAAATATCAACAACATGTCTGTGGTTATTTTTTTCGCGCGCCTTGCCCTTGAACAAAAATCCCAATTTTTTGAAGTAGCCGTTATTTCCTTTACAAGGTCTAGTGGTGTCT
>JALVPX010000018.1 GCA_027031565.1 Deltaproteobacteria bacterium
AAGCTGCCAGTACCAGATCTATCTCAACGGCCACCCCTTTCTCTATTAACTTGATTGCTATATCCTCTGCCACCTGTGCCACGCGGATAGAATGCTTCTGGACATGATCAGGTACATTGTGTTCCTGTAGCAGTTTGAGGCACTCGCCCCTGCTAGGTAAAGAAATGTTTATATTTGCCATAAAAGCATATTATTTCATTTTGCCAAAGAAGCCAATTTGATAAAAAATCGGTCCTTGGTTAAGCAAATTGATTTTATGAAAAGATGATGAAACTGGTGAGAAAAACCCCTGTTTCACAGCAAGGCCCTTTCCTTAGAAAAAAAGCGTAAAATGGCGATTGAACAAGATTTAAAGATTTCGCAGGCTTTGTTGAAAAGTTGATTTTGTTAAGATAATTACTTGATTTTCTTATGTTAAAAAATGCATAAAAAAAATAAATAATTTCTGCTGGTTAAGGTCAGTGGTGACAAAAAATGTCAATAATACGGAAACATATTTCTTGTTAATAACCAGATCAAGAAGAAACCAAAATCACCCATATTTTGCTTTGACATGCAAAAACAGACAAGTTAGAAATATTCGCACATTCTTGAGGACGAAAATCTAACTTAACCATTAAAAAATTTTACAATTTGTGGCTAAAGTCAAAAAATTGGGCTTAATGTGTGAGGAGTGCAATGGAGAGGTTGTGGAGATCGTTAAAAAACACACTTAAAGAAAGGCTGCCGCAAAACACCTTCAAGGTCTGGATTGCCCCCTTGAAATTTCAAAAGGCTGAGGCAGATACCATTTATATTGGATGCCCTAACAAGTTTTTTGCTTCCTGGGTGGAGGAAAACTACCTTTCGCTGCTCTCTGATGTGCTTGGCCAAATTGAAAGGCCTGTTCAGATCAAGCTTGTACCTGATAAGCGGGAAAGCGGCGAGATAAGGGCACAGCTCCACCTGCCTTCCTTTTCTCCAAGGGACCTGGCTGCAAGCAGATTTTGCAGCAGGTTCACCTTCAATGAATTCGTGGTGGGCGAATCAAACCGTTATGCCTACAAGGCGTGCCTAGATGTCGCGGATAATGCCACCAGGCCCGCAGGCCGCATTCTATACCTTCATGGGGATACCGGCCTCGGAAAGAGCCATCTTGCCCATGCAGTGGGGCAGACAGTGCTGGAGAGGCGGCCTGACTTTAGGGTAAGGTATGTTACAGCAGACGCCTTTACCTCACAGGTAGTCAAGGCGGTGAGGAGTGACGGCATATCTGCATTCAAATCCAACTATGCCGAAAAGTGCGATCTGCTCCTCTTTGAAGAATTTCAGAATATAGCCGGAAGGACCAGGACCCAGATAGAGCTGATGAACTCCCTGGATACCCTGGTGGAAAGGGGAAAGGTGGTGGTCCTTACCGGAAACGCCCTTCCAAGGGAGCTGGACAAGGTGCACGATCATTTGAGGTCCAGGCTCAGCAACGGGCTCATCACCACCATAAATCCCCCGGAATTCTCCACCAGGAAAAAGATCCTGCAGCGAAAGGCCAAGAGCCAGGGAATCGTGCTGGACGATGAACTGGCAGAATTCCTCGCCCACCACCTGAGAGGCGACATCAGGAGAATAGAGGGCGCAGTGGTAGGCCTGATAGCCAAATCCACCCTACTGAACTATCCAATAAATATGGAGTTGGCAAAAGAGGTCCTGAAGGAACTGCTAGGTGAGCCGCCAGCCATTACCATCAAGGCCATAAGGGAGATGGTTTGCAGCCATTTCCAGGTAAGTCATGAGGAGATTCGCTCAAAGTCACGCAAGAAGGCCATATCGTGGCCTCGCCAGATAGCAATGTATCTTGCCAGGGAGTATACTGAGTCGACCCTTGAATCCATTGGCAGGGAGTTTAACAGGGATCATGCCACAGTTGTTCATGCCATAAAAAAGATGAAAAAACAGCTTTTACAGAATAACACCCTGCGCAACCAGGTCGAGTTTCTCAAGGATCGTCTGGAGAAGAGACGCTGGCAGGAATAAAGATCCCCAAGGGCGCTCTGACTGCGCTTGAAAAAGCTCTGGGAAGCGCCCTGACCACGGAATATACAGATCTTGCCTGTTATGAGTATGATGCCAGCGGCCTGACAGGCCGGCCACAGGCAGTTGCCCTTCCGACCACCAGGGAGCAGGTTATACATGTCCTGCGCATCTGCAACGAATACAAGGTCCCGGTGTATCCGCGCGGGGCAGGGACAGGTACAACCGGTGCAGCCATTGCGCAGAGCCCGGGTTTGCTCCTTAGCCTTACCAGGATGAACAACATTGTCACCATATCTTCAGAAAATCTCACTGCTGTGGTGGAACCCGGTGTCATAACCGGTGATCTTCAAAGGGAGGCAGCTA
>JALVPX010000019.1 GCA_027031565.1 Deltaproteobacteria bacterium
TTTTCAGTCAACACCTTCAGGCCGTTATCAAGCGTATCTTTCTTGAATATCCCGTTCACTCTGGCAACACAGCCTTTCTGCTCAACTTGATCCTTCCGCTCTTGTCAATATCGATCACCTTTACCTTTATTTTGTCCCCAACCTTCACCACGTCTTTTACATCCCTGACATGTTCCTTCGCAAGCTGGGATATATGCACCAGGCCTTCGGTGCCAGGGAAGATCTCCACGAAGGCCCCGAAATCAACCACTTTCTTGACCGTACCTTCGTAGACCTCTCCGACCTTGGCCTCCTTGGTAAGTTCCTTGATGCGTTTCAAGGCCTCTTCAGTGGCAGCCTTGTCTGGGGAAAAGATGTTGACCTGACCTGAGTCGTCCACATCTATTTTTACCCCGGTATCTGCTACAATACCTTTTATATGTTTGCCTCCAGGGCCAATCAAATCGCGTATCTTGTCAGGGCTTATATGGATAGAGGTTATACGGGGGGCATAGCTGGAGAGCTGCTTCCTGGGCCTGTCCAAGACCTCGCGCATCTTGTCCAATATATGGAGACGGGCGTCCTTTGCCTGATGAAGGGCCCTTTCAAGGATGCTGCCGCTTATGCCCTTTACCTTTATATCCATCTGAATGGCTGTAATGCCTTCTTCGGTTCCAGTAACCTTGAAATCCATGTCTCCGAGATGATCTTCGTCTCCCAGGATGTCAGAAAGTATTATCACGTCCTCTTCAGACTTTATCAGGCCCATTGCCACGCCGGCTACCATATCCCTGATGGGGATGCCCGCATCCATCATTGCCAGCGTTCCGCCGCACACTGTAGCCATGGATGACGATCCGTTGGACTCGAGCACCTCGGAAACAATGCGGATCGTGTACATAAAGTCTTCAAGCGGGGGAATCACTGCTGCCAGAGCCCTTTCAGCAAGGGCTCCATGGCCGATGTCACGCCTGGCAGGCCCGCGCAGGGGCCTTACTTCGCCTACGCAATAGGGCGGGAAATTATAGTGAAGAATAAAGTGCTTGTGCAGCTCACCGCCCAGGGTTTCGATGCGCTGTTCATCTCCGCTGCTGCCCAGTGTGGCCACTGCCATTACCTGGGTTTCACCGCGGGTGAATACGGCAGACCCATGGGTCCTAGGCAACTCTCCAACAGAACATGATATGGGCCTGACCTCATGGAATTTGCGGTTGTCTATGCGTATGCGCTCCTTGATCATCAAGTTGCGCATCAGCTCCTTTTCCAACTCTTTCAGGAACTTGTTTATCTCGCCCTCCCTGTCTGGAAAGGCAATGCTCAAGGCCTCAACCACCTCGGCACAAAGGCGCTTTTTGGCTGCACTGCGTTCCACTTTTTGGGGAATTCTGATGGCCTCAGACATCTTGGCCTCAGCCACCTCCCACACCCTGGCCTTCAGCTCTTCATCCACCACAGGCGCAGGTATTTCCATCTTGGGCTTGCCGGCAATTTGCTGTAGCTCATTCTGGAGTGCAATCAATGCCTGCAAGGCATCCTGTCCAAATAGAATTGCGTCCAGCACCGCCTTTTCCTGCAGGATGGCGGCTCCCCCCTCCACCATCACAATGGAATCGGAAGAACCAGCAACAATAATATTCATGTCTGACTGCTGAAGCTGGCTTGCAGATGGATTAGGCACAAACTCGCCCTCGATTCGGCCTATCCGCATACCGGCAATAGGACCGTCAAAGGGGATATCAGATACCATCAATGCTGCCGAGGCACCTGTTATTGCAACTACATCTGGATCCACTTCCGGATCAACTGAAAGCACGGTTGCAATGATCTGGGTGTCGTAACGGTAGCCCTCTGGAAAACGCGGGCGCAGAGGCCTGTCTATGAGCCTTGAGGTCAAGGTCTCTTTTTCAGTCGGCCTTCCTATTTCACGACGGAAATAGCCTCCTGGTATCCGGCCTGCTGCATAGAACATTTCCTGGTAATCCACCAAAAGGGGAAGAAAGTCTATACCCTCTCTTACTTCACCAGAGGTTACAGCCGTGACCAGGACCATGGTATCCCCATAGCTGACGAGTACGGCTCCATTTGCCTGTTTGGCAAGGCGACCTGTCTCAAGGGAAAAGGTCCTGCCATTAATTTCGGTTTCAACTTTATGCATATAATTATTTCCTTATCCTGATTTATTTGCGAATACCTAATTCTTTTATGATTGAACGGTAGCGTTCGATATCTTGTCTCTTCAGATAATCAAGAAGGCGCCTTCTCTGGCCAACCAGTTTCAGCAGCCCCCTCCTTGATGCGTGGTCCTTTTTATGGACCTTGAAATGCTCTGTGAGGTATCCGATTCGGGCACTCAGAAGCGCAATCTGCACTTCAGGGGAACCTGTATCAGAATCGTGGATCTTGAATTTTTCAATGATCTTTTTTTTCTGTTCAGTATCTAGGGTCACGTTTTAAATCCTCCTTGAATATCATATTACTTTTTATTTCTATTTTCAGTTTGTTACTGCCATACTTTCAAGGTCTTGAGCCTCTTGCTGCCTTGGCACTGCCTGGTGGCAAGCCATTGGATTACCGAGACAAGCTGCTGATCCCCTGCTTTTTTTCCCCTCTCAGGGGCCTTCAGCACAAGGCGCAGATAGGAAGAAGCGGCTGAATCATCAAGCACAACGCTTTGTTCCCTAAGAAGCTCGGAGAGCCTGGAGGCTGGAACGGGCCGGCCATATCTGAGTTCCTGGGCGAGTTGTTGATCGATCTCCACCTGGGGAAGATGGTCCAGGGCCATACTTACAGGTATTATGAATTTATGAATCCTGCCGTCGTCCACGGCCCTTTCCACCTCCTCAATTGTGTGGGCATTTTCCTGTTTGAACGGACTGCTTTCCACCCTCTTCAAGCTCTTGAGGCAGGCGCAGGTTTTGAGATGCCTTCCAAGGTCATGGACCAGGGAACGAACATAAGTGCCCTTGCTGCACTCCACCCGGAAACCCGCCTCGTTTCCACGCACCCACAAAATATCGAATCTCTTGATGAAGACTTCCCGCGGTTCCTTTTGAACCTTTACGCCTTTTCTGGCCCACTTATACAAGGGCATGCCTTTGTGTTTGACCGCCGAGAATGGCGGAGGTGTCTGAAGTATCTTGCCACAAAAGGCCTTTGCGCCTTGCTGCACACTTTTTAGATTGAACTCCTGGGGCACAGCACACTGTTTGGTCAACTTACCGGTTACATCGTAAGTATCTGTCTCGATACCAAAGTTGATCGTCCCTTCATAGACCTTGGATCCCTCGGTTATGAAACGGGAAATTTTTGTGGCCCTTCCGAGGCACAGCGGCAACACCCCGGTAGCCATGGGATCCAGTGTTCCAGTGTGGCCCACCTTTTTTATGCCCAGAAGCCTTTTAACCTTGCGCACAACATCAAATGAGGTCCATCCTGCAGGCTTGTCCACAACTAGAATTCCTTCGATCTCCATTTTTCTATCAAAGCTCTCCATAGAGTTTGCCTAATTCCTTTAAAATGGCATCCCTTACTTCTGCCGTATTTCCGGTGGTCGTAAAACCTGCTGCGTGAAAGTGGCCTCCTCCTCCAAAGGCCTTTGCGATTCGGGCTACATTCACAAATTCCTTTGATCTCAGGCTCACGGTTACGTGGCCGGCGTGCACCTCCCGCACGAATACAGCCACTTCAACCGTATCTATGCTCCTTGCAAACCCGACAAAATCCTCTGTGTCCTCTGGCACCGCCCCGGTTATGCGAAACATCTCAGGGGTTGCCTGGAGGACTGCCACCCTGCCATGATCAAAAACCTCTAAAGTCCTCAACACCAATCCGAGAAGATGTATCCTGCGCTCTGGATAACTTTGATACAGGTGATTGGATATGACATAGGGATCAGCTCCAGCCTCTACCAGCGCAGATGCCATTTCAAAAGCAGCGGCAGTGGTATTGCTGTGCCTGAAGGCGCCTGTGTCTGTAATTATGGCACTGTAGAGACATGTGGCTATTGGTTTGGTGACAGGCCATTTCAGGTGTTCCAGCAGCAGCATCACCAAGGCGCCTGTAGCAAAAAAGTCCTGATCGATATAGGCCAGCGCCTTTTCCTCATTTGCAAAGGCACCGTTATCCAAATGGTGATCAAGCACGATTATCCTGCTTGCCTGCTCAACCAGCTGTTCAGACTTGCTGCCTATGCGCCCAGGCTCGCCGCAATCAAGGATGCAAAGGACGACATCATCCCCTATTGTCTCAGGCAGTTTGTGCTCTATGTCACCGGTGCCAGGCAGAAACTCCAGATTCTTGGGAACCGCGTCTTCCGAGTAGATGATGACATCCTTTCCCCTTTCCCCTAGGGCATGACCAAGGCCCAGCATGGAGCCTATTGCATCCCCGTCAGGCCTTACGTGGCAAGTTAAAACAAAGTGGGTCCTGCTGTTCAACTCCGCAGCCACTTTCTCAAAGAGACCCCTGTCTTTTATCAGGTCTGATCTTAAGCTGGCCACGTTCAGCCTTCCTGACCCGCCTTGCTTTTACCGTGCGCGGACTGCAAAAGCCTTGTGATCTGCTCCTGGGCATCAAGGCGCCTGTCCAGGAAAAAATCCACAGTAGGTGTCCTCTTCAAATGAAGCCTGGAGCCCAAGGTGCGCCTTACAAACCCCTTGGCCCTGTTCAATCCTGCCATGGCACCTTCTTTTTCGGCATCACTGCCCAAAACAGATACGTATATCTTTGCATGTCGCAGATCATCGGAAACACGCACTTCCATCACAGTGACCATTCCCTGGATGCGGGGGTCCTTGAGTTCATACAAGAGCATGAGCGCCATTTCTTTCCTTATGAGATCTGCCACTCTTTCTGATCGTTTAAATCCAAAATTCATCTCTTTTCTTTATTTCATTCACCTAAATGGATGATCTCTATGTCTGATTGAGTAATTTCTGCTGGACTGGTCCTCTCTATGAAGTCTATCACCTTGTCCAGAACAGAATTGATCATAGAGTGATTGTTCCCTATGGCGGAAACGCCAATGGCTGCCTCCTGCCACACATCATGAAGGGCCACCTCGGAAACAGCCACATTGAATCTGCTGTTCACTTGGCCCATTAAGCTTTTCACAACCTTTCGCTTGCCCTTCAACGAGTGATTCTCTGACAAACGAAGCCTGATCCGGCATACTCCTACTACCATTTCGCTTCTACTGCTTTTCCTGCTGGTCTTGCTCCTCAAGGGACTTGCCCAGCTCCGGCTTTATCTCTTCCATCTCAAAGGCCTCTATTATGTCGCCCACCTTGATGTCATTGAACTTTTCCAGGCCGATACCGCACTCATAACCAGCCTGCACCTCGCGGGCATCTTCCTTGAACCTCTTCAAAGAGGTTATCTTGCCTGTGTATATGACCACATTGTCCCGCAGCAGACGTGCATTGGCATTACGCGGAATGGTGCCCTCGAGCACATAGCATCCGGCCACTGTACCAACCTTGGAAACGCGGAATGTCTGCCTTACTTCCGCCTTGCCAAGCACCTTTTCACGATATTCAGGCTCCAGCATACCAATCATGGCGGCCTTGACCTCATCAATGGCATTATAGATCACATCGTAATAACGAATATCCACATATTCCTGCTCTGCCAGGGCCTTGGCACTTGAGGTCGGTCTCACATTAAAACCGATAATTATTGCATTTGAGGCAGATGCTAGCAGCACATCCGACTCGGTGATGGCTCCAATGCTGCCGCGGACAATATTCACTCGAACGTCCTTTGTGCTCAGCTTGGTAAGGGCATCCGAAAGGGCTTCCAGCGAGCCCTGCACATCCGCCTTGATGAGCAGATTGAGCTCCTTGACCTCGGCCTCCTGTAATTTTTCAAATATGCTTTCGAGGCTGACCTTGCTGGCCTTGGCCAGCTCTGCCTCCCTGGCCTTTCTTTGTCGGTACTCAGCCACCTCACGGGCCTGTTTTTCATCTTTCAAAACCACAAATTCGTTTCCTGCCTCTGGCAGACCTGAAAGTCCCTGCACCTCAACCGGAGTGGACGGCCCAGCGCTGTCTACACGCTGGCCTTTGTCATTGATCATGGCGCGTACCTTGCCATAGTGCATGCCGCACACGATGGCATCACCAACATGGAGCGTACCCTCGGAAACCAGGATGGTCGCCACTGGACCACGGCCCTTGTCAAGCCTGGACTCTATCACGTGGCCCCTTGCAGGCCTGTTGGCATCCGCTTTCAGTTCCAGGATCTCTGCCTGGAGCCACAGCATCTCCATGAGCTCGTCAATCCCAATCTTTTTCTTGGCAGATACATTTACAAATATAGTGTCGCCGCCCCAATCTTCTGGTATGAGATCGAGTTCGGCCAATTCTTGCTTCACCCTGTCTGGGTTGGCCCCTGGTTTATCAATTTTATTGATGGCAACGATTATGGGCACACCTGCAGCCCTGGCGTGGTCAATAGCCTCCCTGGTCTGGGCCATGACTCCATCATCTGCTGCCACAACCAGGATCACAATATCGGTTACCTGGGCTCCCCTTGACCGCATGGCTGTGAACGCCTCGTGGCCCGGAGTATCCAGAAAGGTCACTATGTTTCCAGAGGGCAGCTGCACCTGGTAGGCACCAATGTGCTGGGTAATGCCTCCTGCCTCTTTTGCAGCCACATCGGACTGGCGTATGGCATCGAGCAATGAGGTCTTGCCATGGTCAACATGCCCCATCACAGTTACCACAGGCGGCCGCTGCTCCAATTCGCCGCTACCTGCCTCCTCTTCGATCTTGATGAGATCCTCGGCAACCGCCTTCTTTTCCACCTCATAGCCAAATTCAGATGCCACGAGTGCCGCTGTATCATAATCCAGGGCCTGGTTGGCCGTTGCCATAACTCCCAAACCCATGAGTTTTACAATCACATCCGCAACCTTGACTCCCATACGTTTTGCCAGATCACTCACCTGAATGGTCTCATAGATGGCAAATTTCCGTTTCCCTACCTTGGGTGGAGCAGTAGGAGCCTTTGCCGCCTCTGGTTGTTCCTTGCCCTTTTTCTTTTTCTTGCCGGCAGTAGCAAGCGGGGCCTGGATTTCCAGTTCCTCGGGCTGGTTGACGTCGATCTCTTCAGCCAAAAGCTTTGTAATCGGCTTCTGCCTCTCCTTCTTTTTTGGCTGGGGTTTTTTGCGCCGGGCAGGCCCTCTTATTTCAGATGCCTGCACCACCCTTTTGCCCTTTTTCTTGGGCTTTTTCTCTGCTGCCGGAGGTGCAGCACCCTTTGGCTGAGGAACGGACAAGGCACCAGGCCTTGCCTCTTGCTGGGAAGCAGACCGTTTTCGCCTTTGGGGAG
>JALVPX010000020.1 GCA_027031565.1 Deltaproteobacteria bacterium
AGATATGTCCTGGATGAAGCCATTCATTTCAAAGAGTCTTTCATAAAGATGAAACAGATTGGCCGGCAGCACATCCAGTTCGAGCCCCAAGGAAGAGAAACCGTGAATGCCCTTTTCCCTGAGCAATGATGGAAGCGCTTTCATGGAGTCCAGGGGCATGATGTCTTCAAGGGCAGACTCCTTTTTTGCCCTTTCAAAGGAGCGGAAGACGAACATCACAGGATCACCTGCCGATGGGATGAACAGGTGAGCGTCTTGAACCGTTCCAGAAAAATAGTAGAGATCGCTGTTTTGCCTGACCAGTGCGAGATCGACTCGGGCTTCCAGCAGTTTCCTCTGAAAGGCCTTTATGCGTCCAGCCAGCTCGTGGGCTGGGACCTTGAATGAGGGGGGATCAGGCATAAATGGTCACAACCTTGAGGCCACTTCGAGAACGCTCTTGGCGTATGGCCGGCTGTAATTGTATGAAAGAAGCACCCTGATCTTTCCGGTATGGTTCATCTCCCTTTTCCATCCATGACGGCTGAGATAATTGGCCATACTGGCTGCAGCGTCCGGCAGGTGAAACAGGTCAACCCTTTCATCATTGTCAAAATCAATACCGAATCGCAAGGCATTCGATGGCATGAATTGGCAAAGACCAATGGCCCCGAAAATTGAGCCCTTTATAGCCAAGGGATCCATATGATTTTCCCTGGCGTATTCTATGAGTGCCCTCAATTCAGAATAGGCCCATTGCGCCTTTTTCCTCAATTTTCTCCGCGTCTCAAGCTCGTTTCTGCCAAGCAATTCATCGGGAAGCCAGGGCCTGACTGCATCGAAATCGGACGCCAAGGCCATGCTGGCCAATATCCTGAAGGCAGGGCCTGCCCCAAGATATCTGCCCAAATCCGTTTCAATCAGGAAAATGGATGTCATCACCTCTTTGGGGACATGATATCTTTTCTCGATTTGCTCAAGCAATTTCCTGTTCCTGGCAAGGAAGGCCCTGGCCCTGGAAATCCGCTTTGGCTGAAGAAACTTCTCGTAGTCCACGGGCCTTTCCTTGTGCTTCAACTTTCTCGGCATTACCCTCTTGTCAAAGGTTACAGCAGAAAAAAGCCGCTTTAGATCGGAAGGATCCTCGCCATCCTTTACCAAACGTTCAAAAAGGGGAAGCCATACAGCTGGAACACCGGTGGCACCATTGTGGCAGGCAGATGCTGCCGTGTCGTTGACCATGAATCCAAACAGTACTGAAACAATGAAAAACCCTGTGAAAAATGTAGAGAAAAAAGTCTTTTTTTCAGACATCGATCAATCCTTGATCCAGACCTTGCGGCTCCTCGGCCCATCGAATTCACAGAAAAATATCCGCTGCCACGTCCCAAGCATCAGCCTGCCCTTTTCAACTATCACCTGGACCGATGATCCAATGATACTCGTCTTGATGTGGGCAGGAGAATTGCCCTCCATGTGCCGGTAACCGAATTCCCAGGGTATAACATCATTCAAAACCTTCAAGATGTCAGATTTCACTGCTGGATCTGCGCCTTCATTGATAGTGATTCCTGCAGTAGTGTGAGGTACGTAAACCGTGACGACCCCATCTGTAACACCCCGTTCTTCAATCTGTTTTTGAATCATTCCGGTTATGTCGATAAGCTCTGTACGGGATGTGGATTTAATTTTTAAAGAATCCATTATTCCTCCGATAAAATATTCAGTTTAACTCGATTAAATTGAATTCAATAGTATAAACAGAACGGAAACACAATTTTTTAGTAAAGTTTTACTTTTTTCTTGATTTCACTGTTTTTTTATGAGTAATAATATAAAACATTACTGTTTTTCCAAGTGCCTTGTCAAAGGGGAAAGACCGTTTGGATAACTCAACTCAAAGAGAACGGGCCATGAAAAGCCCGCTAACCGCCAGGGGATCTTTCTTGCCTTCTCTTCCTCAGGCAGTCGTAAAGCTGCTGGAAGTGACTCTTGATGAAGACGCATCCCTAAGCGTGGTAACCAGCCTGGCCGAGAAGGATCCAGGGCTTACAGCCCAGATCTTGAGGCTTGCCAATTCACCGCTTTTTGGCGTGAACAGAAATATATCCACCATGGACCAGGCCGTAATCAGTCTCGGCATGGGCATGGTGCGCAATATCGCAGTAAGCCTCTCCATCTATGAGGCATTTGCAGACCTGGATACCCTGGAAGATTTCTCTCTGGCAAGATTCTGGCAGCACGCCATCTCTGTCTCTATCATTGCAAAACATCTGGCAGCTGCAGCCGATTATGAGGAGCCTGAAGAGGCATTTATAGCAGGCCTTCTCCACGATGTAGGTCAGCTGCACATGATCAAGCTTTCCCCGGACAATTTCAAAAAAATTGTTGAGGCAGCACAGTCTGGAACCACGCTTCTGGCTGCTGAACGAAAATATTGGAGCAAAGACCATGCCAGCACAGGTGCAGAATTACTGCAGGCCTATCATTTCCCCCAGGGAATAATAGATGCCGTGTGCTACCATCATCATCCTGAAGATGAAATCGAGCACTCGCTTCCCCTGGTCAGGATAGTTTATCTTGCAAACAGACTTGCGCATCAGGCAGAGGAGTCTGTTGCAATCGTACCGGAGCCAATGGAAAAGTCGGTCCGGAAATTATTGTCAATCAACAAGGAGCAGCTTCACCAGGTCTTGTCTGCGCTGGATAAGGAAATATTGGAAGCGGCCGATATTTTGGGCATTGAAATGCCTGAAAGTGGTGACAAGTCTGTCAAAATTGCGCTTGCTTATCAAGACAGGGCCATAAGCTCTGCTGCAAAGCAAAATGCCTTTGACCTCGGCATGACAGTCGGGGCACTTGAAACATTGATTTCATCCACCAACGAAGACGAGCTTGTCGAGGCCCTGTTTTCATCAATAGCCCTGCTGCTGAATGTGGAATCGCTGTTCCTGCTGAAACATACTGGAAACGGATCCTTTCAAGGCGTGCAGGCCAGCGGAACCAGGCACGATGCGCTTGCTGCAAGGATAAAGCTGGCATCCATACCGGGTTCGATCTGGAATCAGGCATTCGATACCAAACAGATCCTTCATTCTGACCTCTATTTTAATGACCATCAACCAAAGGTGATTGACAAGCAGATCGTAACCTATTTGGGTGGGCCTTTTCTTGTAATTCCGCTTTCCTTCGGAAAGAAACCCTATGGGCTGGTGCTGGCCAAAATAGAATGGTTTGACTGGGAAGAATCAAAGCAATGGGAAAACGTGCTGAAGCTTCTGGCCAGGAGCTTCAGCCAGGCGGTTTCCAATTACAGCCTTAAGGAAATAAACCAGCAGGTCCAATCACTAAACAAGGCCATCCTCGAGACTGCACCCATAGGCCTGACCTTGATCGATTCCCACGGCACTATTCACTTTGTAAATCCAGCAGCCAAGAAGATCTTTGAGTCATTGGGGCAAGAGGAGCCTGAATTGCTGAATCTTTTCGAGGCCCTCCATTTCAGCAAAAAAGAAAAAGAGGATTTTGCAAAAAAGGCTCTGGCAGGACGGCCTTGGATGAGGCGGAAAAAGCTCACCTCGGCGCAGGAAGACGAGTCCATGATCTGGCTGGACATATCATCTGCTCCGCTTAAGGGCCACGACCCTTTGAGAATATTGGTTACCCTGCAGGACATCACCGTTCAAAAGCTGTTCGAGATGGAGCGTTCAAAGCGTGCAGAACTGCTAAGTGCTGCATTGGATGAAAAGGCTCAAGAGTTTAAGAAGGTCCAGGAAAGCATGGTGGAAGCAAGCAGACTGGCTGCTGCAAGTCAATTTGCAAGAAAAGTTGCCCACGAAGTGAATAATCCCTTGAGTGTCATAAAGAACTTTCTCCAGATCTTGAAAATGGATGTAAAAGACAAGGAAGAGGCACTGGACGCCTTGGCGGCCACAGAAAGGGAGATCGACAGGATCTCCAAGATAATGGGAGAATTAAAGGAGTTCGCAAGACAGCTCGCCCCTGAAGATGCAGAGGTGAGGGGAAACATCAACCGGGTTATCTCCGACCTGATCGCGCTGTGGCAGAAAAGCCTGGCCACCAAAGGGATTGAGCTGCAAGTTGAGATCGACTCTGATCTGCCAGATGTCCAGATCTCCAATGAAAACCTGAAACAGATACTTATCAACCTGGTAAAAAATGCAGAAGAGGCTCTGGCCGGGCCGGGCAAAATCCTGGTAAAGTGTTTCCAGAGTGACCAGGAACCCAAGTTTGTTGTCATACAAGTGAAGGACACCGGGCCGGGGATTTCAAAGGATGTGCTTGAGCACGTCTTTGAGCCTTTCGTATCGAGCAAGGGGGGAGAGAATTCGGGATTGGGCCTGTCTGTATGTCACGGCCTTTTGAAGGCAGTAGGAGGGTCCATAAGACACAAAACCGAAAAGGGCTGGGGCGCAGTTTTTGAGATCAAACTGCCCAAGATTTGAACCACGGGAACACTTGTTATAAAAGGAAGTCATGGGAGTGAGCAAAGGCAAGATTCTGATAGCTGACGATGAAGCAGGCATGAGGGAGAGCCTTGGCATATTGTTCCGGCGTCACGGCTATGAAGTTGCATTTGCCGAAACCGTGAGGGACGGACTGGAGGCGGTACAAAGCGACTTCTTCGATGTGGTTGTCACTGACATGCTTTTTCCAGACGGAAACGGCTTGGAGATTATGGCCTATTGCAGGCGATATTGCCCCAAGACCAAGGTGATTGCCATGACAGGCCACGCATCCCTAGATTCGGCAATAGAATCCCTCCGTATCGGTGCATATGACTATGTGGTAAAGCCCTTTGACTTTGAGCTCCTTCTCTTTTCCGTTGAAAAGGCGATGAGGCATCAGATGATGGAGGATGAAATCCGCTCGTCTGAAGAACGATACCGCAGCCTCATAGAGGAGCTTAACGACGGCTATTTGGTGATCGACAGGGGCAAGATTGTCTATGCGAACAAGACCATGTGCCGGCTCCTCCAGTGTGATGCAGGATCATTATTGGGAAAGGATTTTTTTGACTTTGTTGACCAGGCCAGCAGGCCGAGGCTCGAGGAAAACCTGCGCTTTCTTCACGGCGGGGAACGCTTTCTGGTGTCAGACGAAGTGGCGCTAAGAAATGTCAGGGGTGAGAAAATTTCTTGTGAGATCAAGTTCAGCACGAGCGTTTCCAGCAAACAGCCTGGAGAGGTTGTGGTAATATGCAGGGATGTGAGTGAAATGAAGAGCTTGTGGGACAAGCTCATAAAGCAGGAAAAGCTTGCTGTCATGGGGGAAATGGTGGCAGGCATTGCCCATGAATTGAACAACAAGCTCACACCTATCCTCGGCTATGTCGAGATGCTGTCTCAAAAAAATCCAGAAGAAGAAATAAACAGGCCCTTGGAGCTTATTCACAATGCAGCCTTGGGCGCCAAGAACATAGTTGAATCGCTGCTCCTTTTTGCCAGGCAAGAAAAACCGCGCAAGGAGCCTTGCGATGTCAACGAGATGCTGCGAGTGGCCCTGGATCTTGTATCCCCTTCATTCAGGACCTCCTTTGTTGAAGTAAAGATGGATCTCCACAAGGAACTGCCCAAGGTGATGGCAGACAGGCATCAAGTCGAGCAGGTCCTCGTAAATATTATAAAAAATGCCTTTGAAGCCATGCCAGGGGGAGGGGAAATAATCATCAAGAGCTTTGAAAAAGAGGGTGATGTAATGATCACCATAAGTGATACTGGGCCGGGGGTACCCAATCACATAATGGCCCACATATTTGATCCATTCTTTACTACTAAGGACCGAGGCAAGGGAAGTGGAATGGGGCTCAGCATATGCCACGGCATCATCAGGGAACATGGCGGTGATATTGCCGTTTCATCAGATGGACCGGGTGCCACCTTCTGCATCAGGCTGCCGGCTGCCGCAGACGAAGACGATCTCGTGCCAGTACCTTTGGATTCCATAGAATTGGCAAACGGCTATCAGACAAACAAGAAAATTTTGGTTGTTGAGGATGAACCGGAAATCGCCCAGCTGCTAAAAGAGGTCCTTTCAATCAATTTCAAGACCGTACTGGCAAGGAATGGAGAAGAGGCCCTGGAAAAACTGGAGAGCGATACCTACGATCTCATTGTTTCAGACGTAAAGATGCCAGGCCTTAATGGAATCGGGCTCTATGAACAATTGCAGAAAAGGTGCCCGGAATATTGCAAGAGAATCGTATTTACCACTGGCGTCACCTTTGACAAGGAGACCCAGGAATTCCTGAACGAGACAGGTGTTCCCTGCATAAGAAAACCCTTCAAGATTAACGAAATCCTGAACATGGCCCGCCGCATGATCAGCCAGCAGGAGAATCATAACTCGAACAATCACCTTCACTAAGGCACTTCCTGAACCGTTCCAATTGGGCCTTGTAATAGGCCCGATTCCGCTCGGCCTTTCTCAAGGCCTCTTCCTCTATCCGCACCGCCTCCTCCACATATCCATTCAAAAAGAGGCTTTCTGCCAACGTATCCAATATGTGGGGGGCAGGCCTTATTTTTGCTGCCCTGGAGGCATACATGAGGGCCGCGGCTGGATCACGGTAACCAGGGTCTCTTGCAGTAGCATACAGCCAGGCAATGGAATTCATTATCTCCGGGTTGCCCGGTGCCAGGGCTTCTGCCTTTTTCAGCAGGGTGAGCGCCCGCTTGTAATCCCCTTTTTCATACAGGATCTGGCCTATAGCCATATACCAGCGCGGGTCGTGCTTCTCATTTTTCAAAAGTTCCTGGAGATATACCTCAGCCAGATTGATTCTGGCGCTCTTTTGCCACGACTTGACCGGCATGGCCTTGGGCAATATTGCCAGGCCCATGCATAGCACCAGAAAGACCGACCGTTTCAAGGCAAGGCCCCTTTCAAACCGGTGTCTTACTTCTGGGTGTGCCCCCGCCGATTTCAGGAAATTCACCCGTTCGGCAATGCTGAAATGGTGCCAGCTCGGTTTGTTCCTGATACCACCGGCCAAGATGCTTATTTTTTCAAGGGCGCTTATCAAATAGTAAGGATGCCCCTGCACGTCCACGGCTCCCAGATCTGCCTGGCGTTCAAAGTGGCGCATGAAATAGCCCATCACGAACCGGAAATAAAGGAGCATCGAAAGACCAATGGGCAAGGCCAGCAAAAAGGTCTGATCATCGCCGAGATATCCTTCGGCCCCCAGCAAAAAATCGATAAATTGAGGCCTGGACAGGCACCATGTCCAAAGCGGATCCAGGAGATTGTAAAGAACGAAACTGTACAAGGCCAGAAAAACGACATACCAAACCAGGTGCCTGTGGCGTACATGGGCAATCTCATGGGCCAGTACCGCCTCGATTTCCTCTGGACTCAGATGGTGCAGGAGACACGGCGTAAACAGGATATAGCGCCATCTTGGAAAGATGCCCAGGACAGCAGCCGTGCATGCCTTGCCCCCGTGAAGCGGCCATATATAGATCGAAGCAAACGACACATTCTGTTCCCTAAGGGATCGTTCCAGGAACTCCCTCAGTGTACCGTGGGGCAATTCCACGCATTTCCACAACCTGATTATCATAGGAGGAATAAAGACCAGCACAAGAAGGGCAAAGAAAATAAAGAAGAGGGCCTCTGCCCAGGGCGTGGACAAAAATTCCTGGAGCCTTGGAGATGGGACCGCCCTTAAAAGCCCTTCCAGCAGATTCAGGAAAATAAAGGGAAGGAGTATGGGCGCTACCATCCTGATCCGCTGCGAGACTTCCTCCCTCAGCGGATGCATGCCCCCAGCCTTGTCCTGTTTCTCCATGTGCCAGAAAGATGCCCAGACTACCATCCAGTAAATGAGCAAAAAAGCAAGCTTCATCAATTCCCGCACTGGAGCAGACCATTCGTACGGGAGCAATACTTTCAGGATGAAACCAAGCCTCAGCAGATAAAAGTCTGAAATAAGGGGAATCAGGGCAATCCACTGAAGCGTGTCCACCAGCCTGTTCCTGGCAGATGAAGATGACGCCTTGTTGAAAAGAAAGGCGCAAAACCAGTACCATAAAAGAAGCTTGGCACACCAGGCCAGGGCCAGCCACGAAAGTGAAAGGGGCGGCTGTGCGCCTTCGGGCGCTGATGAAAGCAGCACCAGGGCAGCCAGGATCTGTATTATAAGGCCAAAGGGCATTGCTCCTTCCTTAATTCATAACTTTATCTTGTAACCTAGCGTCTTAAACAAGACTAATCCTTTAATACTTTTTTCCCGATTTATAGGAAAGGATTAATTTCATTTTCGATAAAGGAGAAATGCATGGATTGGAGAGGCATCCTCGAACAGCTGAGGACAGAAAACATCCTTTCCTATTTGCAGGGAATGGACCCAGTGACATTTTTGAAACAGCCAGCAGTCATCGTGGCTCTCCTGGTGATCTTCGGGGCCATGCTTTTTCTGAAGATGGTTCGATCTATTGCAGTCGTGGCAGGCCTCATAGTGATGTGGATAGGGGTCGCCTATTTTCTCCCTGAGACAGCGGGAGCCGATCTTCAATTGAGCCAGCTTGGGCCTTTTGCAGGCATCTGTCTGGGCGTTGCAGCCACTTGGATATATATCTTTTTCGTAAAGGCAGATTAGGCGTATTTCATGGGACTGTGGTCTACCTTCGCTATAGTCTTATCCTCCCTGATCATTACCTTTCTGATTGCCTGGAACATCATAGGGAACAAGTCACAAAAGAAAAAGAGCAGCCTTTCCCGCTCCAGGAGGAACCAGGATTTTCAGGGCGTTGCCAATGCAGGGCCTGCTGAACCTGAAAAATATGACAACCTGACCCCGCCTGCAGAACCTGAAGGGCCTGACCTCTATGACTGCACGGAAAAGGAATTGGACCTTCCAGACCGTACCCCCTCTGCTGTTGATGCCGTCTTCATCGACCTAATCAGGCAGGCAGCGGAACTTCCTAGTGCAGTGCTCGAGCTTTCCAGGATGCTCAGGGAGCCTGATGTTCCGGTCCGAAAGGTGGCAGATATGGTCAGCACGGATCCGGTGCTGAGTGCCCGGATACTTCGGGTGGCAAATTCTGCTGCTGTGGGCCGGGGAAATGTCAGGTCCATTCAAAAGGCCATAATCTTTTTGGGCTTCAATCAGATCTGGATGCTCGTCAACCAGATGGTGATTGCAAAGTCCCTCCAGCCCATTGGGAAGATGAGCAAGGAGAACATCAAGGCACTGTGGCTTCACGCCGCTCTCACTTCTGCCTGCGCCAAACATCTGCTCCTGGCCCAGGGCTTGTGGAATGCAGAAAGGGCTGCCACCACCATGACCTCGGCCCTCCTCCACGACGTTGGCAAATTCTTGATCGGCGTCGTAGCCAAGGGTACGGATACGGAAAACGGGGAAACGGAAAGGCCGCTGTCTCCCCTGGAGCTCGAGGGCCAGAAAATGGGTACGGACCACTGCCGCATAGCGTATCTCCTGACAACTTATTGGGGGCTTCCAGAGGAGATATGCACGGCTGTTGCCTATCACCATCATGGAGCCTTTGCCAATTGGGAGGATATACCATCCCATGTCCAGCAGGACGTGGCCTTTATTGCAGTCAGTGATTACCTGGCCAACCGGGCCTTCCCTCACAAGGCCGGCGCCCTCTACAAGCTGTCGGAACCATTCCTGAGGGAAACCGGCTTCTCCGTGCCCCTTGATTCTCTTCTGGACAAGTCTCTCAAAAGGGAGCTCAAGATCACTGCAAAGCTAATTTCCGAGGCCAATTCCTGAACCTGGCCGGTAACCCTTATTCATGCCTTACAGGCAATAATTCTGCACGCTGCAAACCGCTTAAACCCCTTTCGTCAACCAGTTGACACCCCATGTCTTGATAATTAATGTCTCTTAGCATTCTCCAGCAAACGAAAAGTCAAAAAACAAAATGGCATACAAAGATCAAGACATATCCCTGTCGGAACGTTCTAAAGAGGTGCTGAAGGCAGTCATAGGCACGTATGTAGATACTGCCGAACCAGTTGGCTCGAGGACCATAGCAAAGAAGTCGGGCCTGGGACTCAGCCCAGCCACCATACGAAACGTGATGGCAGACCTCGAAGAAATGGGCCTCCTGTTCCAGCCCCACGTGTCGGCAGGCAGGGTGCCAACCGAGATCGGCCTTCGCTACTTTGTTGACTGCCTGCTTGAGAAAGAACCCTTGTCCTGGGGCGACCAGGTAGCAATAGAACAGACCATAAAGTCTGAGGAGGCAGATCTTGTTGCACTGTTGAAGCGGGCAGTTCAGCTTCTGGCCGATTTTTCCGGCCAGGCCGCCCTGATCACCACGCCTGCCCCTTCCAGGACAAGCCTGCATCACATCGATTTTGTCGTGATAAAGCCTGGCCTTGTACTGGTAGTGGCCGTGGCAGAAACCGGTCTCATGCAGCAGAGGCTCGTTAATGTCAACCCTGAGCTGGACCAGGAATTCATGGACAGCGTCGCTGCCTATTTCAATGAAAAGCTCAAACAGGTCGGCTTCAAACAGGCCAAAAAGGCAGTGGCAAAGGAGCTGGAAAGGGACAAAAAGGTATTGGAGCATTTCCTCGCCAATCTGGTTGACGGCAAGGCCGCCGAGGCGGTCTCCAGCGAGCTTATAGTGGGCGGCGAACTCAATCTGCTCGATTATCCAGAGTTTGCATCCATATCCAGGGCCAGGGCTGTGCTCAAAAAGCTCAAGGAAAAGCATGTGCTCTTGACGTTGCTAGATCAATGCGTCCAGGAAGAGGGGACCAAGGTGATAATAGGCTCCGAAGGCCTGGGGCACGAAGTAGAGTGTGGTCTCGTTATTGCACCTTACAAGGCAGGAGATGAAACCCTTGGAAGCCTGGGTGTAATGGGCCCCATGAGAATGAATTACGCAAGGGCCCTGGCACTCGTTGAATACACTGCCGAAGTTCTGAGTGAATGGGTGAAGGAGATGGAGAAATGAGCAACGAGGAAAGGGAAAAACAGACGGAAAAGGAACAGGCCCAATCCGCGGCCTCTGAAAAAGAAGATATTGAAACAAAAGAGATGGAAGACCTTAAAAAAGAGCTAGAAAAAAAAGAAAAGGAATTGGCAGAGTGCAAAGATAAAATGCTCCGCCTGGCTGCAGAGCTGGACAATTTCAAAAAACGCACAGACCGGGAAAAGGCAGAGTATATGAAATATGCCTTGGAATCCTTTGCCAAAGAGTTGCTGCCCTTCCTGGATAACCTTGAAAGGGCTGTACAATCTGCAAAGGAAACCAAGGACATCGATGCGCTCATACAGGGCCTGGATCTTACATTGTCTGGCTACCTCAAGACACTTGAAAGATTCGGCCTCAAGACCTTTGCAGCAGAAGGTCAAAGATTTGACCCCAACTTCCACGAGGCCCTTACAGTGGAAGAAGACCATACCGTGGATGAAAACACTGTCATCAAGGAGCTTCTCAGGGGATACACGCTTCATGAACGGGTTTTAAGGCCTGCTTTGGTGGTGGTTTCCAAAAAACCTGAACAAGGTGATGACACAAAGAGTGGACAAAGCGAATCAAATGCTTAGCTTAGCTTAAAAACAACCACTATTATTTGGATATTTTGAAAAAGCGGGACGTAAAGTCTTCTGGATTTCATAAAACTGAGAAGAGATTAGACAACAGTTCCCTAAAAATTTTAAGGAGGATTTGAAAATATGAGCAGCAAAGTGATTGGTATAGACTTGGGAACCACAAATTCATGCGTGGCAGTTACAGAGGGCGGGGAACCCAAGGTCTTGACAAATGCCGAAGGCGGCAGGACCACCCCGTCTGTCGTGGCCTTTACTGAAAAAGGTGAGATTCTCGTTGGTATGCTGGCCAAGAGGCAGGCAGTAACCAATCCGGAAAACACCATCTTTGCAGTCAAAAGGCTTATTGGCCGCAAATACAATGACCCCGAGGTGCAGCGCACCAAGGAGATAGTACCATACAAAATAGTAGAAGGGCCAAATGGAGATGCCTATGTGGAAGTAAAGGGCAAGAAGTACAGCCCTGCCGAAATCTCTGCCATGATCCTGAAAAAACTGAAAGAGACGTCAGAGGATTACTATGGTGAAAAGGTTTCCGAGTCTGTCATAACAGTTCCTGCCTATTTTAATGACAGCCAGCGCCAGGCCACAAAGGATGCTGGCAGGATTGCCGGCCTTGAGGTTCTGCGAATCATAAACGAGCCAACAGCGGCAGCCCTTGCTTACGGCCTGGACAAGAAGGGTGAAGAAAAGATCGCCGTGTTTGACCTTGGCGGCGGTACATTTGACATATCCATTCTGGAAATAGGCGAAGGAGTGTTTGAAGTAAAGGCTACCAACGGAGACACGTTCCTTGGCGGCGAAGACTTTGACCTTAGGATCGTGGACTGGCTGGTAGACGAATTCAAGAAGGAAAACGGCATTGACCTCAAGCAGGATCGTATGGCCCTTCAGCGCTTGAAGGAAGCAGCAGAAAAGGCCAAATGCGAACTTTCCACCACCATGGAAACTGAGATCAATCTGCCGTTCATCACAGCAGACGCATCTGGGCCGAAACACCTGGTAATAAAGCTGACCAGGGCCAAGCTGGAAGCCCTTGTAGAAGACCTGATTGAAAGGGTGGTGGAACCTTGCGAGATCGCCCTGCGGGATGCAGGCCTCACCAAGGCGGATATCGACGAGGTCATCCTGGTTGGCGGCATGACGAGGATGCCGCGGGTCCAGGAAAAGGTCAAGGATATCTTCGGCAAGGAACCCCATAAGGGTGTCAATCCTGACGAAGTGGTGGCAGTTGGTGCAGCTATCCAGGGTGCCGTCCTGAAAGGTGAAGTAAAGGATGTGCTGCTGCTGGACGTTACGCCGCTTTCTCTCGGCATCGAGACCATGGGCGGTGTGATGACCAAATTGATTGAAAAGAATACGACCATACCTACCAAGAAGAGCCAGATCTTCACCACTGCAGCAGACAACCAGACTGCCGTGACCATCCATGTTCTGCAGGGTGAACGGGAAATGGCCGCCGACAACAAGTCGATCGGCCGCTTTGAGCTGGTTGGAATTCCACCGGCGCCTCGGGGGGTGCCGCAGATAGAGGTCACCTTTGATATCGACGCCAATGGAATCCTTCACGTGTCTGCAAAAGACCTTGCCACCGGCAAGGAGCAGTCCATCAGGATCCAGGCATCCAGCGGTCTCACAGAGGAAGAAATCCAAAGGATGATGAAGGAGGCCGAACTCCACGCCGAAGAGGACCGCAAGAGGAAAGAGCTGGTGGAGGCGAGGAACCAGGCAGACAACCTGATCTATTCTACAGAAAAGAACCTGAAAGACCTTGGGGACAAGGTTGACGAATCGGTCAAGAAAGAGATCACCGAAAAGATCGAGGCCTTGAGAGAAACCATGAAAGGCGATGACACCCAGGCCATCAAGTCTGCCACGGATCAGCTCATGCAGGCTGCCCATAAACTGGCTGAACTCCTGTACAAGGAATCGGCAGGTGCTGCTGGCGGCGCTGGGGAACAGGCCGCAGGCGGCGGTGCTGCTGGCGGCGAAGCAGGCGGCGGCAGCCAGGGCGGTGGAGACGATGATGTTGTGGATGCCGACTTTGAGGAGGTAAAATAATAACTGGCTACCTCTGAAAATTAGGATTTTTGTTCAAGGGCAAGGCGCGCGAAAAAAATAACCGCAGACATATTGTTGATATTTCGAGGATTATTTTTTGAGTGCAACGCAGCCATTGGGCAAAAAGACAATTTTTAGGGATAGCCAACTGGCTGACAATACCAGCCTGAAATGGTAAGAAAAGCAGAGGATCAAGTGATCCTCTGCTTTTTTTTGTGGCCATTTGCAACGAGGCACAGACAGTATGAAAGAAAGAATAGAAACAATTGTTGTAACCGGCGGCTGCGGCTTCATAGGCTCAAACTTCATCCACATGTGCCTAAGAGAGAGGGATTATGAAATCATAAACCTGGACGCCCTCACCTATGCCGGTAATCCCGAAAACTTAAAGGAATGCGAGAGTGATTCCAGGTACACCTTTGTGAAAGGCAGGATCGAGAATGCAGACCTGGTGAACAGTCTGCTTAAAGATGCAGATGCAGTAGTCCACTTTGCTGCCGAATCTCACGTTGACCGTTCCATTGAGGAGCAGCAGCCCTTTGTAGTAACCAATGTACTGGGTACACAGGTGCTTTTGAGCAGCGCCCTGCACTCTCCAAGGCTGAAACGTTTTGTGCACGTGTCTACAGACGAGGTGTATGGAAGTCTCAGGCCTGGCGAGCCAGCTTTCAAGGAAGGGGACCACCTTCGGCCAAACAGCCCATATTCCGCCTCCAAGGCCTCCTCAGACCTCTTGTGCCGCGCATTTTTCAAGACCTACGGCCTGCCTGTTGTAATAACCCGCTGTTCAAACAATTACGGCCCGTATCAGTTTCCAGAAAAATTGATACCCTTGATGTTCATAAACGCCCTTTCAGAAAGGCCTCTGCCTGTTTATGGCGACGGAACCAATGTGAGGGACTGGATATATGTAGAAGACCACTGCACAGGGGTTCTTGCCGCGCTTGAAAAAGGCGCTCCAGGAGAAATTTACAATTTCGGCGGTGAATGCGAACTTTCAAACCTCGAAGTGGTTAAAACCATTCTTGAGCTCCTCGACAAGCCCGAAGATCTGATAACCTTCGTAAAGGACAGGCCAGGGCATGACTTCCGTTATGCCATGGATATAACCAAGGCAAAAAACGAGCTGCAGTGGCAGCCTGAATGGGATTTTAAAAAGGGCATTGCAGCCACCATCGAGTGGTACCAGGCCAACAGAGAGTGGTGGGAAAGGATCTTGAGCGGCGACTACCGCAACTATTACCAAAGGCGCTACGGCACGCTCTGAAAGAGGAATCATGTACAAGGTCTTGATAACAGGCGCTGAGGGCATGCTTGGCTGGGACACGGCCAGGGCCTTTGAATCTTCAGGCCACAAGGTGGTGGCATGCGGCCGCAGGCAACTGGACATTACTTCAGAGGAAGGAACCCAGCAGACAGTCCAGGAAATCAAGCCGCATGTCATCATCAATTGTGCCGCCTTCACCAAAGTGGATGAATGCGAAACAGACACGGAAACCGCTTTGCGGGTGAATTTTGAAGGCGCCAGGAATATTGCCCAGGCTGCCGCTAAAACAGGAGCGTACCTTATACACATAAGCACGGACTACGTTTTCGACGGCACGTCAGCAAGGCCATACAGGGAGAGTGATCCCGTATGTCCCATAAATGTGTACGGCCTTTCAAAACTCAAAGGGGAGGAAGCGGTTGCAGCTGTCTGCAAACGTTATGCTATTGTTCGGACCTCCTGGCTCTTCGGTATCAACGGACCCAACTTCATCAAGACCATTTTGAGGCTGGCCGGCAAAATGGAAACCTTGAGTGTGGTAAATGATCAGCGCGGAAGCCCCACCTTTACCAAGGACCTGGCCGAGGCCCTGTTGATCTTTGCGGAAAAGCAGCCCAAAGGCATCTTCCATTGCACTAACAGCGGAACGTGCACATGGTATGATCTTGCGAGCAAAACACTTTCCTGTTGCGGCATGGATCCCGGAATGGTAAGGCCTGTGCCGACATCAGCATTTCCAAGGCCGGCAAAACGCCCAGCCTATTCGGTTCTTGACAACTCCCTTTTTGCAAATCTTTCAGGCTCTGCCTTGAGGCCGTGGAGCCTGGCAGTGGAAGAATATTGCCAAAGCCTATCCCCTGCCGACAGGCATCAGTAACAGCGGGAGTTCCTCCTCAGACATGTTCAAAATTCTCTGCACTCGCCTGTCATTGAAGGCTCCAACAACCACTGCCTTCAAGTCAAGAGAGACCGCCTACAGGAAGACGTTCTGTGCTGCATGCCCCACCTCTATGTGTACATACCTGATCCCGCGCTCACCATATTTGACAGTAGTGCGCTGATAGACTGCTCCAAAGGCAATCACTATGGCCCCCTCGCCTATCCAGGCCTGCCACAGGGCGGCAGCAGTAAGTTCATCTCTTACATCCCCCTGCACTGTTCTGATCAATTTGTGTTCCAGAGGATTGTACCAATACACCCCGGAAGGAACGCGTTCCACATTCCTAATTGCCACGTACAATTCCAGAGGATAAAGCGCCCCAGCAGAAGGCGCGGTCCTCAACCCCCTGGGATCAGTGAGCCCCTGGCCTGCCCACAAAAGCTGCGAGACTTCGCCAAGCCTCAGGGGCTTACGGCTGTATTCTCTTACAGACCGCCTTTTGCGAAGCGCCTCTTCCACAGACACATCGCCGCTGGCCTGGTGCATGGAAAGTTCGATGCTCTGCATATGCAGTCACCTCCGTGTTAGTACCTTTTTTACATACTTATAAGACATTACAGCCGCCTGTAAAAACTCTTCTTTAGACGCTGGTGATCAAACAAAAAGGACGGATGAACATGATTTTGTTGAAAATAAAAAATTGTATTTAAAGAAATTATAGGTATAAAATTTTAATAGCCATTTCAGCAAGTAGGGGAGGCCGACAATGAAGAATATGGCAAAAATCACCTGTTGTTCACTAATATTGGCGCTATTTTGTTATTCCGCCCATATTCCTGCCTCAGTGTATACTGGCATAGCCTTTACAAGGGTCAATGAGCCAAAGGAGGCGGCCTTTTCCATTTTGGTGCCCAAGGGCTGGCTTATTGAAGGAGGAATATTCAGGGTAAATCCATTGCAGGCAGGAGGGCCGCTTAACAGCATGGAAGCAAAATGTGATCTTACCATTAAGATCGACAACAAGGGCACCGTCGCATTTCGCATCTATCCAGATATAGTTTATGCCCATGTTGGGATAGGCGGAGGCTTTTTCCCGCCTGGAAGCCATTATCAAGGGGCCGAAGTCAGGCCTTTTATGAATCCTTCAGAATTTCTCAAGGCGCTATTCAAGACGCATCATCCAACGGCCAGTTCCATAAAAATTTTGGAAATAAAGCGGCTTCCCGGGGAGAAAAAGGCCATTGACCAGGGTATTTCATATATGAACAGGCTTTTTTCGCAAATAGGCATGCCGTGGCTGGCCTTCAAAAGCGATGCAGCAGGCGCAGTTATTGAATACAAGGAGAAAGGAATCACTTATCGGGAAGTGATTGCCACTGGAATCATCAACATGCGCAGCGCCATGACCTGGAAAAACACCCGCACCATATCCTTCAGGGCGCCTGCCAATTCCTTCGAGAAGTGGAAACCTGTAATGGACATCATAAGGTTTTCCATCCAGTTTAATCCAAAATGGATCATAAAGGAGATGAAGGGCCAGCAGGAACGTGCAAGGATCGCGATGAAGGTCTATAACAAGATGCGCCAGATCGACAGAGAAATCGCGAGCAAGACCAGGATCAACCGCGAAGAGATCATGAACGACGATTTCCTGGTCCTGACTGGTCAAGAGGAATATATTGATCCCCATACTGGAAAGGTTGAAATGGATACAGATGCCTTTAAATTTCGCTGGAAGACGCCCCAGGGTGATCTCTACTATACGAACAAGGAAGATGAGAACCCCAACATATTCCTTCACGAAACAAATTATAAACGCACGAAAATAAGAAGGCGCAGGAATGAATAGCCCTTCCTGATCCGCCACATCGTACCAAGGCAGAATAAACCCCATGACTTTTCCCGATATTGCAGCAGTTTGCACCATTTTCTTGAGTGCCAGCCTGCTTCAAGGCCTTACCGGCTTTGGATCAGCGCTGCTGGCCATGCCCTTGCTCACCCTGTTCATGGACTTCAAGAGCGCTGTACCCCTATGCCTATTAAACGGCATGATCATCACCGGCTTCCTCACCTTTCAGCTGCGCCGCCATCTGACCTTGAAAAATTTAGGCCCCCTCCTGGCAGGGGCCTTGCCCGGCATAGTGTTCGGCACCTTTTTATTGAAAAACCTTCCAGTCAAGATATTGCAGATCTGCCTGGGCCTGTTATTGGTGCTCTATTGTACGTGGGCACTGCTGAGACCGCCGCTCCGGCGCAAACTCGGCCTGGCGTGGTCCTACACAGCCGGCTTTGCCTCAGGGGCCATAGGGGCTGCTATAAGCGCCAGCGGGCCGCCGGTGATAATCTTTGCCTCCCTAGCGGATTGGGACAAGGACGAAGTGAAGTCCACGCTTTCAGGCTTCTTTTTGAGCAGCGGCCTTGCCACCCTTGCGAGCCAATACATTTCCGGACTCCTCACGCCCCACATCTTGTACACCTTTACCTTCACCGCTCCCTGGGTCATGGCAGGAACGTGGCTTGGGTCCATGGTTTACAAACAGCTTGATGCCAGGCGTTACCTGCGCCTTGTGATCTTAACGCTCCTTGGGCTGGGAATAGTCTTGATTGTCCGGGCCGTGAAACCGGTATGTTGAAAAAGCTTTGAAAATCCAAGCCGTGTGATTTCATATCAAGGAACCTTGGCCAGCAGGCCAAATGCAACAATATCCGCCTATCTGCCACTGATTCAATTCCGCCCTTCCTTCTGCATGTCATGCAGCTTTTGAACAAAATGTCACTTTAAAGGGTTTCTCCCCTAGCAAAAAACTCTAACCGCTCACAGCCCTCCAAAAACAGGGAACAAACGATTAAAGCAAATCAAGAGGACTTCCGATTAGAAGGCTAAAAAAAGCCGGGAGGTATCATGAAACAAGCTACGAATGACAAATTGGCCGTAATTTCACGTTGTTTGACACTCTTCACCTTTTTCTGCCTCTTTTTGATCGGTACTTGCCACGCCAGGTCGGGTTGGGTGAGCAACACTGGACCAGGTTCTTGGGACAGCTGGGTCAAAAAGGCCCATGCCAATCACCCCGCCCTTGCCAAGAAAGTTGATGAAATCGTTGCCCAATTGAATGCGCTTCATGATGAAGTAAAAGCTGCCCGCTGCCGAACCTGCAATAATGCCGCCGGCACCTTAAGCAATGCCAAAACAGAAGCCGAGCAGGTCTATTACGCACTAGGAGGCCGCAAATCCTTCAGCAAAAACAAAGTAAAAGGTGTTTTCAAGAGCTTTAACAATTACGAAAACAGGATGAAATGGAGGTTTCCGCAGACTCCAATCGGGCAGGCCTGGTTTAAACGCTGGACTGAAATAAAGAACGCATTCAATGCCATTGAGCCAGAAATTCTTAAAGTTGTAAATTAACCCTTGGCTACTCTAAAAATTATGATTTTTGTTCAAGGGCAAGGCGCGCGAAAAAAACCGCAGACATATTGTTGATATCTCGAGGATTATTTTTTGAGTGCAACGCAGCCAATGGGCAAAAAGACAATTTTTTAGAGGTGGCCCCTTGTAAATCTCCATATCTTGTACTGAAGGGAGGGGAGTATTCCCCTCCTTTTTTATTAGATTAAATTCTTGACAAGAAATGTCCAAATAACTTTTGTATATCCTGTGTCAGGAAAAGCCAGTTATCTACAACATTGTGTCCACTTGACCGCTATCCCGTTGGATCCTTCGGCTTGCTTCTATAGCGGCAAGTAGGCCATTACCTTCGCCAGAGGTGATAGATGAGAAAACTGCTCCGCCGTATCCGGCTGTGGCTTTTTCCGCCAGTAAGCAGAAATGATGCCATCGCCATTGCACAGCAAAAACACCCCCCCCGGACCCGACGTCATTTCGCGTTTCCCCACGGCTCCCCCAGAATGTCAACTACAATACGCATAAAGAGCCGTGTTGGGTAATCTTGGCGCCGTGGAACGATGGGCGGGACTACACCGTACTCAGGAGGTCTTGATTAATCTTGATCTCCAAAGAGACAGGCGAGGTACTCTACGACGGTTCAGCGAATGACGAAGGGTAACATGAGTGAGACTCAAGCAAATGTTGACACTCTTTTGCGTGAGTGGCACATGATACCGTTCAAGGCCCGTGATGGTAACGAACGCGCAGGTCGCAGCGTGGTGAGTTGTATGACTATATGACTAACTTTATTTGCAGGCAATTTACGGATATTCTTTTGTTACATAATGGGTCTTTTCCCACTGTTGCGATAGTCTCTATGAGGTCGTTCTGTGTTATTGAGCTATTTATCAAGGTCTTCCTGAAACGCATGAACAGAACTAAAATTGGGTCCTCGACGTTTTCTGTGGATTTGATATACGGGGTATCAAATCCATAGAAAACAAATCGAGGTGAAGAGGGATGAACGAGTATGACATTATTTCTCTTGGTTTAGGTATTCAGCAACCTTAGAGGATTGTGGGACAGGTTCTTGATACCAGCAAAAACCCGCATGAATTGAGGATCAAGATCAGGGCAGACCGTGGTTCAAAATATCCATGCCCTGTATGTGGCAAAATGTGTAAGGCCCATGATTTTCAAGAAAAGACCTGGAGCCATCTCAACTTCTTTCAGCATCATTGCTATATCACGGCCAAAGTACCAAGGACAAAGTGTCCTTAACATGGGATAAAGACAGTAAAGGTACCCTGGGCG
>JALVPX010000021.1 GCA_027031565.1 Deltaproteobacteria bacterium
AGCATACTTTTCAAGGATGAGGCAGACCTGCTGGATATTGAACTTGAAGGCGTCTCACTGCTAACTCTTCATGGTGCAAAAGGGCTTGAGTTCCCAATTATCTTCCTGGCTGGATGCGAAAAGGAACTTGTGCCTTGGAAAGAAAATCCCTTCCTGGATGAAGAAAGACGCCTTTTTTATGTGGGAATGACCAGGGCCATGGAACGGCTATACATATCCTATGCACGGAGCAGGGCCCTTTGGGGGAAGAGGTGCAGAAAAGAGCCCTCGCCTTTTCTGCGGGAAATTCCAGACAGCATGCTTTTGCGCTTGAAGTCTGGAAGGCCCAAGAAACAAAAGACAAGGGCCAAACAGCTTACGCTGTTTGAATGAAGGCTGCCTCCAAATATTGGATCTTCACCTTTAAGAAGGCAGCCGAAACGATTACCTCTAATGTTGATTCGTCAAGCTGCCACTGCCTCTTCGAACAACTCGACAGGGGGACCGTCCAGGCGTTCGGCAAGCCATTTCTTAAGCTCAAGATTTGGGGCATGGACACCCACTCCCGCTTTGTAGCCCGATTCCTCAATTGAGGCCCTGAACAGCGCAGGATCAACCGGGATCTTGGCAAGTTCGATCACTTCCTTGGCAGAACGCTTAAGCAGTGTGGCCTGGGGCGGTTCTTCCCAGTCATACAATACGAAGTATATGGAATAGTCTTCGCTGCTCATGACAAAGTCATGGCCCCTGGTCCACCCTGCTCCCCATTCAAGATACATGTCAACTGCCTTTTCAGGCGTCATTGTCCAATCTATCCTGTGGACTATCTCCCTTTGTTTCTTGAGTTCTTCCAAGGTCATGGGTTCCATCAATTACCTCCTAATTATTGCAAATAATTCTCAATTACAATTTAATATTATACCACCACATTCCCAGAGTCAACATATTTGTGCATTTGTTCCATGAGCATGGTTACTTGCAACTTCCATGCAAATTTGGCCTAATAGCAGAGATATGGTCTTGAAAGATTTTATTGAGAAGCATGAAAGGCTGTTAGAAAAGAGAAAACAGCAAGGCCTTTTGAGAAAACTCGAGGTAGTCAGACAGAAGGTCAAGGGCATAATCGATATAAACGGCAGGAAATTAATCGACTTTTCATCCAATGACTACCTTGGCCTTTCTTCCAATAAAGAAATGGCAGCAGCGGCGGTGGAGGCCCTCGAAACATGGGGCTGCGGGGCTGGCGCATCGCGCCTCATGAGCGGGAATGCGGCCATATTCCACGAACTCGAAGGGAAGGTTGCTGAAATGTCGTCGAAGGACGAGGCGCTTCTATTTGGGAGCGGGTACCTGGCGAATATCGGGGTCATTTCAGGCCTTGTGGGCAGGAAGGACTGCGTCTTTGCCGACCGGCTCGTTCACGCCTCCATCCTTGATGGAATACACCTTTCCAGGGCCAGGCTTTACAGGTTCCGACACAACGACGCCTCGCACCTGGAGTCGCTGCTTAAAAGGGAACGTAAAAAACATGATAATGCCTTGATAGTAGTTGAGAGCCTTTATTCAATGGATGGAGACGTTGCCCCTTTGAAGAGGATCACCGACCTCAAGAAAGAGTACAATACCCTCTTGCTGGTGGATGAGGCCCATGCAGTGGGCATACTCGGGCCTGAAGGAAGGGGACTTGTGCAGGAAGATGTGGCCCAAGATGCGGATATAACAGTCGGCACCTTTGGAAAGGCCTACGGCAGTTATGGTGCCTATGCAGCCCTTGGAACGCAGATGAAGGAGATCCTAGTCAACCAGGCACGGCCCTTCATATTTTCCACTGCCCTTCCTCCCCATGTGGCAGCGGTGAATCTAAAGGCAGTAGCCCTTGCTGCCCAAATGGATTCAGTCAGAAAAAAAGTGGCTGAGCTGTCACAGGCCTTCAGGGATGAGATCTCAAGAAGGTGCGGCCTCCAATGTTTTGGGAACCACCATATAATCCCTGTTATTGTTGGGGACAACGACAAGGCGCTTGAAATGCAGCAGCGGCTAAAAGAGAAAGGTTTCTTTGTAAAGGCGGTCAGGCCTCCCACGGTCCCAGATGGTACGGCAAGGCTGCGAATTTCTGTGACTGCGCACCATGCGCCTGAACATGTGATCTCGCTGGCCAGGGCAATCGCCGAATATGGATTGGAAATTAATAGATAAAGGGGCCTCGAGGCTCATGATATTGCTGCCCGGCTGGGGTTTTACCTGGCACATCTTCTTTAAGCCAGGCTCTTTTACCACTCTTGACTTAAATTTCCTGGTTCCGCAGTCGCCGGTAACCCGGGAAACTGCCGGCTGTCTAAGTGAGCTTGTCCATGGGCTCGCATCCCGGGGCATAGCAGTCTCGGTGTTGGGCTGGTCGTTGGGGGCCCTGGCCGCCCTGCAGGCATTCAAAGAGTGTGAGATCGGTATCGAACGATTGATCCTGGTGGCGGCAAGGAGGAGATACACCAGAGAGGAGATAGAAAAAGAGAGTGGCCTTGTGGAGGATGATCCTGCCAAGGCCCTTTCCAGCTTTTACAGGCGCTGTTTTGTAGGCCAAAGGCCTGATTTTGACTGGTTCAAGAAAAATGTAATGATGCGGGGTCTAAAGGCGCACACCAAGGAACAGCTTCTGGAAGGCCTCGAATACCTCCTTGAGCCAATGGATGACCAGGGCCTTAAAAGTGATAATGTAACAATGGTTTATGGCGCTAAGGATATAATCGTTACCAGGGAATATCGTATTGCCCCCAAGAGGTCCTCTACAATCGTGGTGCCGGATGCAGGCCATCTTCCATTCCTGTCTAGCCATTTCACTAATTTCCTGGCAAAATCGGCTTGAATCAGACATTGACATATCAATGCCTTACAGTTATAAAAGCCTGTTTCTTGTATTGTTTTTATTCATGCAGCAAAGGTCGGTTTCCTGCGAAACAAGGCCTGTCTGATACCGACTTATTAAGGTTCAGGAGATATCTGACTAAAATATAAGGAAAAGAAAAGATCTAATTACTTCACTTTACTACACTATAGGGAGCGTAAAATGAAAAGAACCTTTCAACCAAGTAATCTCAAGAGAAAACGCACCCACGGTTTTCGCAAACGTATGAGCACCAAAGGCGGACGGAGAGTTCTCAGCAGGCGCAGGGCCAAGGGAAGACACCGTATCTGCGTATAGAAGACGATCAACAAGCAGACATTCCCACGGAGAGAACGCCTTGCCAAGAGGCAGGACTATGATCGGGCCTTCAAGAGGGGAAAACGGGTGCGCATGCCTGGGGCCCAGATTATAGCAGCACCCAATGGCCTGCCATATTCCAGGTTGGGATTGAGTGTGAGTAAAAGGGTGGGCAAGGCTGTAACAAGAAACAGGATCAAAAGACGCATCAGGGAATTGTTTCGTACGCAAAAGAAGAGTTTGCCGCAAGGATTTGACATAATTGTGATTCCAGACAGGGAATTTCTCAATAAAAGATGGGATGTCCAGGCAAGAGAGTTTGTAAAGGCTCTGGAGAGATTCAAGGGGGAGTCTGAACCCAGGCAATGAAAACCGCTGCGATATGGATGATCAAGCTTTACCGGCTCTTCCTCTCGCCTGTTCTCCCCGGCAACTGCCGCTTTCACCCAAGCTGTTCTGCCTATGCCATGGAGGCGTTGAAGCGTCATGGTGTGGCACACGGCGGCTGGCTGGCAATAAAAAGGATAGCTCGCTGTCATCCGTGGCATCCAGGCGGATATGATCCCGTGCCGTAATCCAGGCGCTCTTCTTTGCAAAAAAATTAACAATTGAATAGGATGGAAGATGGAAACTCGAACACTACTGGCTGTGGCCTTGTCAATGCTCGTATTGGTGGCTTTTCAGCAGCTTTACGTTAAACCCCGGCAACAGCAACTCAAGTCCGGGGCAAATGCAACAAACACGACCCCTGCTATAGAAAAAAAATTTGGGCCAAAGGAAAAAAGAGAGCAGGCCGGCAATCAGGCCATAGAGGCAAAAATGGCGCCTGAGGCCGCTAAAGAGGCCCCGAATGCGGCTATTGCCCCGCCTTCTTCAACACCGGGTAGGGAACCCCGCGATATAGTGGTTGAAAGCGACCTCTTCAAGGCGGTAATCACAGAACGAGGCGGGCTCCTCAAGCACTGCTATCTAAAGAAATACCGGGTATCCCTGGACAAGGATTCCCCTTTGCAGGACCTTGTGAATGTGCCCTCCAACATGCTTCCGTTGGCCATAACTACCAGGAACATGTCTGCGGATATCAACACACTGCTGTTCGAATCAGACAAAGACAAGATTATGCTCTCTTCGGCCAAGCCAGAAGGAAGTTTGACCTTTAAGGCCGCCTTGCCGGACGGCACCATAGTGACCAAGGAATTCACTTTCAAAAACAGTGCCTATTGGGTAAATCTCCGGGTCAACACCAGCAGCGGACAGATCAGGCCAAGTGGAATAGTATTGCGCAACATGCCTTACAAGGCCGATTCACGCTACATCTTTTCCGGCCCCTCATATTATGCCAACAACAAGCTACAAGAGATAAAGCTAAAAAATCCGGGAGAAAAGCACACCTATACCGGCTCGCTCGACTGGGTGGCTTATGGAGACAACTATTTCATGATGGCCGTGATTCCAACTGTTCAAAACAGCCTGTGGGATCTACTGATTGAGAAAAAGAGCGACAAAGGCCTCACAGTCATTGACCTTTCATCCAAAGAGGAGGCAAAGTCCCTTGAACTGGGTCTTTACCTGGGGCCGAAGGAGATAGACCAGTTGAAAAGCACGGGTCACAACCTTTCAAAGGCCATCAACTTCGGCTGGTTCGACCCAGTGGCAAAACCGGTACTCTATCTCTTGAAATTCATCTACCGCTTCATCGGCAACTACGGAATCGCAATAATCATCGTGACTATCTTGATCAAGATCGTCTTCTGGCCTCTGGCACAAAAGAGCGCCAAGTCCATGAAGACCATGCAGAAGATCCAGCCGAAGCTTAAAAAGCTCAAGGAAAAATATGGCGATGACAAGGAGAGAATGAACAGGGAGCTGATGCAGCTATACAAGACCTACAAGGTCAATCCCATGAGCGGCTGCCTGCCCATGCTGGTGCAGATACCGGTTTTCTTTGCCCTGTACAAGGTACTGCTTCAGGCCATTGAGCTAAGGCACGCGCCCTTTGCGCTCTGGATAAATGATCTATCCGCACCGGACAGACTGATGATTCCCGGTGTAGACATACCCTACCTGGGCGGGATACCAGTTTTGACCATTCTCATGGGGGCTTCCATGTATTTCCAGCAAAAGATGAGTCCAACGTCCATGGACCCGTCCCAGGCCAAGATGATGCAACTTTTGCCCATAGTGTTCACCTTTCTTTTCATAAATTTCCCGTCCGGCCTGGTGCTCTACTGGCTCGTAAACAACGTGCTGTCCATTGCCCAGCAATACTATGTCAATAAGTTTACTGATTGAGACATGAAATATTTGCCAAAAGTTTGAGGAAAAAGTGACCATGGAAAGACAGTTTGTGGAATTTGAGGAAAAAACCGTAGAAAAGGCCCTGGAACTTGCTTGCAAGCACTTCAACTGCACTGAAAAGGAACTGGAATATGAGATCATCACCAAGGGCTCTACTGGCCTTTTCGGGCTTGGGGGCCGCAAGGCCAAGATAAAGGCAAAGTGCCTTAAAGAAGAAGCCGAAGAAAAGGAACCGCCTGAATCTGATACCGTTTCATCTGAAGATGTTGAAACCCCGCTGGTGCAGGAGGAAGGCGAACCCCAGCCGGAACAAGGGAAAGAGGAAGGCGAAGCCTTTGAGGAAGACAGGGAGGAGACCCTTCGGGTAGCCAAAGAGGTCGCAGACGCCTTGCTGCAGCAGGCGGGTTTAGAAGCCGAGGTGGTCATTCAAACAAATGAAGATGGCCCCTTTCTCGAAATCCTTGGACCAGATCTCTCTCTTATAATAGGGAAAGAGGGCGACACCTTGAATGCACTTGAATATATGGTCAACCGGATCCTGTCAAAGAAACTTCCTGGGTGTCGAGGGGTTTCTATAGACGCCGGCGGCTACAGGGAGAAAAGAAGCAAAAATCTCAAGCTGCTGGCCCAGCGTACGGCCAGCAAGGCTAAACGGCTTGGAAAGGATCTAGCGTTGAACCCAATGGGTGCAAGAGACAGGCGCACTGTGCACATAGCCTTGAAGAGCTTCCCTGGCGTCAAGACCCGCAGCATAGGTGAAGGCCTGCGCAGGAAGGTGCTTATAGTACCGTTACGCAAAAAGAAGAGGGATACGAGGAGGAGAAAAAACAACTACAGAAACCGAAGTGGCAACAGATCTTCTCAGGGATAACGATACTATAGCTGCCATTGCCACGCCTTGCGGCCCAGGAGGCGTGGGTATTGTAAAGGTAAGCGGCCCACTGGCGCGCACCATGTTCAAAAAATTGTTTCAGCCTGCAAAGGAGCTGGCCAATCCAAAATCACACCATCTATATTACGGGTGGGTGAAGGACCCGGCAGGCGGACAGCTTGTGGACGAGGTCCTTTGCACCCTCATGCTGGCCCCCCACAGTTATACCAGGGAAGACGTGCTTGAGATCCAGTGCCATAGCGGCCCTGCCCTTCTGTCGAAAATTCTCCAGCTCGTACTGGACCATGGTGCCCGGCTGGCAATGCCTGGCGAGTTTACGAAACGGGCCTTCTTGAATGGTCGTATCGACCTTGCCCAGGCAGAAGCTGTCCTAGAGTTGACTACGTCAAAAGGCGCAGTTGCGGCAGCAGCAGCGGCAAAACAGTTGAGCGGGGCCATGAGTCAAAAAATAGCTGCCTTGAAGCAGTGTCTCATGGAGGCCCTGGCAGCACTCGAAGTAGCCATCGACTACCCGGAAGAGGAAGGAGAGATCTTGTCCGAGGCTCAGGTACTTCACAAACTTAGAAATGAAGCGCTTCCTGCGGTGAGAGATCTGATAGGCTCCTATGAACGAAGCCGCATTTGGAGAGACGGCGCTACCGTCTTGATCGTGGGCAGGCCGAACGTGGGTAAATCGAGCCTGTTGAATGCCCTGGTATGTCAAGACAGGGCAATTGTAAGCCCGGTTCCAGGCACGACCCGGGACGTGATCGAGGCAGATATTACCATAGAGGGAATGGCTGTCAGGGTGATCGACACGGCAGGAATAAGGCAGGGCCCTGACCCAATAGAGGCCCTTGGAATTGAAAAGGTGGGCCGACTTGCAGAGAATGCCTCGCTGGCCCTGTGGATATGGGATGCCACAGACATCTCCAGCAGGGAAGAAGGGGCGGTGCTCGCTGAGATCGAACCTCTGGCAAGGAAAAAGGCTATACTGACCGTCCTTAACAAAGTCGATCTCGTGAGGCGGGAAGATATGGATCAAATGTTGGAAGCGGTCAAGGCAAAGGCCTGCGCCGCAGCCGGTATTGATGATGAGGTAGAGTGCATCCCTATCTCAGCCAAAAAGGGGACGGGCCTTTCAAAGTTGTCCAATGCCATGGCTAGGAAACTCCTGTCCTCCAGCCAAAAGGAGCCCCCGGAAATATTGCCGACACTCAGGCAAAAGGTGTGTGCAGAAAGATGCGAAGAGGCGCTTGCCAGGGCCGCTTCAAACCTCAAGACTTCGGCCAGCCCTGAGATAACAGCCATAGACATAAGAGATGCTGTTGGATTCCTGGACGAGCTTACTGGTGAAAACGCCTCAGAGGACCTGCTGGAGCAGATCTTCAGCAATTTCTGCCTTGGGAAGTAGGCCCTACTTGGAGCCGCCCTTTTCCCCTGGCCTTCCAGCGATTGCGCTCCTGGCCACCTTTACCTTTACGTTATCTGCCACTTCCAGTGTTACGACATCCTCGGTGAGGCCTGTGACCTTTCCAATCAGCCCCCCTGTGGTGACCACTTCGTCTCCGCGCTGAAGAGACTCCAGGAAGGCCCTGTGCTCCTTGGCCCTCTTTTGCTGCGGGCGAATGAGCAGAAAGTAAAATATCAAGAAGATGACAATCAACGGCAAGAAAGAGATAAGCGGATTGCCTGCCCCACCGCCCTGCCCCTGAGGCGGCGGTCCCATTGCGTAAACGGTCTGTACTAGTTCGAACATGTTTTTTCCCTTTTCCTGTAAAATTCCCGTTTGAACTCCTTGAATCTGTCATCCTCGATGGCCTGCCGCATCTCTCCCATAAGGCCCAGGAAAAAGCTCAAGTTGTGGATGGTGTTCAGCCTGTAGGCCAGGAGTTCACGTGCCATAAAAAGGTGGCGCAGATAGGCCCTGGAGTAATTTCTGCAAGTATAACAATTGCACGCCGGATCCAGGGGCCTGTCATCCAGAGCAAAACGGGAATTCTTTATAACAATCCTGCCAAACGAAGTAAAGAGCATTCCATTTCTGGCATTGCGGGTAGGTAATACGCAGTCAAACATGTCTACCCCCCTTTCCACTGCCTCAACCATGTCCTCTGGTGTACCCACACCCATCAAATAGACTGGTTTGCTGTCAGGCAGCAACGGCCTTACATGTTCGATCATCTCCAGCATGAGATCCCTGGGCTCTCCAACACTCAAACCGCCTATGGCATATCCATCAAATCCCAATTCAACCAAATCCCTTGAGCTCTTCTCCCTCCAATCCGGATACATCCCGCCCTGGACTATGCCAAAAAGCAGCAATTCCTCCCTCGTGCGGTGTTCAAGGCATCTTTCCGCCCACCGGGTAGTCAACATGGTGTGCAAGGCCACGTCTTCCCTTGAGGCGGGATATGGAATACAGGAGTCAAGGCACATCATTATGTCTGATCCAAGGGTCTGCTGAATCTCGATCACCTTTTCAGGGGTGAGCCTCTTCAAGGCACCATCTATATGAGAACGGAATGTGACGCCGTCTTCGTCTATCTCTCGTGAAGCAGCGAGGCTGTAAACCTGGAACCCTCCACTGTCAGTCAATATGGGCCTTTCCCAGTGCATGAACTTGTGAAGCCCGCCAAGTCTTCCTATGATCTCGTGGCCTGGGCGCAAAAAGAGGTGGTAGGTGTTTCCCAGTATGACCTGGGCACCGCACTCTATCAATTCCTCAGGAGTAACGGACTTGACTGTGGCCTGGGTGCCCACTGGCATGAACACAGGGGTTTCAATGGCGCCGTGCAGCGTCTTCAAAGTGCCCCTGCGTGATCTGCACTGGGTGCTTCTGCAACGTTCGGTGAATATCATGACCTAAAGACTACCTCTAAAAATTAGGATTTTTGTTAAAGGGCAAGGCGCGCGGAAAAAAATAACCGCAGACATATTGCTGATATTTCGAGGATTATTTTTTGAGTGAAACGCAGCCATTGGGCAAAAAGACAATTTTTAGAGGCGGCCTAAAGGTTGTCTAGAAGCATATCATGTATGCCTTCAAAGGGACCATTGGACAATATTACGATCACATCGCCTTTGCTGCTCTTTTTTTCAAGGAAGCGGACTATTGAAGGGCCATCTGGGAAAAGATGGGCCTCTATTCCCTGCTTGTTTAGGTCATGGACGAGTCTTTCAGATGAAAAACGGTCTCCTTCCGGAGCCTTCTGAGGATCCGGAACCTCCCTGACGAGCACCATGTCTGCTGACCCAAACGAGAGCGGATAGCGTTCTTGAAAAATTGACCTCCTGCTGGTATTTGTCCTGGGCTCGAAGACCGCCACCAGCCTTCTGCCGGGATACCTGGCCTTTAAGCCTTCCAGTGTGACTGAAACAGCGCTTGGATGGTGGGCAAAATCATCTATGACCAGCCTGCCGTTTGCCTCGCCTCTCACCTCCTGGCGGCGTTTCACTCCCTGGCATCCGGCCAGGCCGTCAAGGACCCGGTATGCTGGCAGGCCCAACTCGATGCACAGTGCGGCCACTGCGCAGCAGTTTAATGCATTGTGCATTCCAGGCATCTTGACACTGCCTTTCAAAATTTCGCCTTTTCTGCTGGCCAGCGCAAACCGTGTACACTCTCTGGTGTCACTCCAATCGAGCAGCCTGTAATCGCACCCCTCTGAAACCCCATAGGTTACCACCCTTGCCTTGCTGGTCTCAATTACCTCACGCACCATGGGCCAATCTGTACATGCAACGAGCACTCCCTGCTCTGGAATGGTCTGCACCAGCATGCCAAAGGCCGACCTGATGCTCTCTTCATCTGGATAGATGTCTGCATGGTCAAACTCTGCGCTCGTCAAGATTGCCGCCTTTGGCGCATAGTGGACAAACTTGGGCCGCTTGTCAAAAAAGGCAGTGTCATATTCATCACCTTCCACTACAAAATAACGAGAGTTTCCCAGGCGAAAACCTGTTCCATGGGATTTCAGCGCCCCGCCTATCAGAAAACCGGCATCATGACCGCATCCAGCCAGTGCAGATACCAGCAAGGTAGAGGTGGTTGTCTTGCCGTGGGTACCAGCCACCACGAGGGAGAAGCGCCTTTGCAAGATCAGACTGGAGAGGGCCGCTGGGAACGAGCTGTATGGTGTGTCTGATTCAAGCACCGCTTTTGCCTCTGGATTGTCTGCCCTGATCACATTGCCGATTATCACGAAATCCGGCCTTGGATCCAAATTTTCAGGGGAATATCCCTCAAAAAGCGGGATACCCAGTCCTTTAAGGACATCACCCATGGGCGGATAGAAAGCCGTATCTGAACCTTGCACCTTATAGTCTTGTTCCACAAGAAGCCCGGCCAGCGAGGCCATGCCTGTTCCGCAAATACCCGTGAGATGGATAGTGCTGCCTGCTGGAGGCAGTTCAACCTCCCATTCCTTAGATCCCTTGACTGATTCCGACTCTGTCTTCACTGGGTTACGGTCCTTTCACGAAAAAAAATAGCAGCCGATATTAGAGGCCCTGGCATTCAAAGAGTTCCTTCCAGGGTCTGATTTGGAATTGCGTAAAACGGGATTTGTCAAAAACCCGTTCATCGAGGCCTGAGGCAGCAGCTTTAACGCTTTTGATTTGAAGCCTTAATGAAATCGGCCGGTCTTTTATTTCTATGTTCATGCTCTTTGGGTATAAAATGGCCTTGCCCGCGGCTTCAATGGCCTCATGGCCGTATTCCACAATGATTTCCGGTCCCGTGAGCCTAACAGGCATGAAGGTAGCCGGATCAAAGACAACACGCCACCTAGCGCCGTCGATAGTATAAGTGCCATCGACAACCGTCTTGCTGCTTGAATGAATCTCAATGTTGTCTACCTTGAACCATGGGTTCACCAACTGGGCAAATTGCCTTGCCGCAGCCGAAGCGGCCCTGCTGCCCTTAATATCTTCTGCCCTGGCGCTGTAGGTGACACTCCTTGACGGAACCATGAGATAGGCATTGTTCCCAAACGCAAGAAAATCAAAGATGGTGATTCCAAAGGGACCGAACCCTGCCGCCCTTACCATGGGGCTGCCCTTTTCAAATGACCATTGGAGCAGAAACCGTACCTTCTGCTTGTGTCCGTCTGGAAGGAAAAGCCAGCCCTTGCCCTTCATGGTTCCCTGCCGGAACAGCAGCCCTCTTTCATGGATTTGCCGGCTCACATGGCCTATCTCAATCCTCGCAGGTCTTTCAGGAGGCCTGGCAACCGGCACCTTGGGCGCACAAGAATAAAGGCCGGCAAGCATGCAAGCAGAGACAAAAAATGTAAAAAGTTGCCACATATTCAGGGGGCTTTTCATTTACAAAACATCCCAAGTGCCTATTTTAATTACAACCATGTTAACCGCGGCACATGCCAGGCGCAAAATATACAACAAGGAGTTTGCAATGAACAGCCACGATTTTGATATAATAAGATGTCCTTCCTGCAATGTAAAAAACAGGGTGCCAAGGTCAAAAACCGGATTGAGGCCGAAGTGTGGAAGGTGCGGAACACCGCTGCTGCCTGCAAAACCGGTTGAGGTGACTGACGCCACCTTTAAACAGGAAGTCCTGGATTCGCCAGTGCCAGTCCTTTTGGACTGCTGGGCTCCTTGGTGCGGCCCCTGCAGAATGGTGGCTCCAGTAATGGACCAGATCTCTGCGGAGTTCAGCGGAAGGCTCAAGGTGGCAAAGCTTAACACGGACCAGAACCCTGCCACAGCGCAACAATTCGGTATCAGGAGCATACCCACCCTGCTGCTTTTCAAAGATGGCCGGTTAGTGGATACAATGGTAGGGGCTATGCCCAAGGCACAAATCGAAGCCCGCCTGAGGCAGGTGGTCTGATAACTGCTTCATACAACTGCTAAGTTTTGAGACCTAAGGACGATTTAAGCAAAAACAACAATAGCAGAGGAGACCAAGATGGCTGGAAGAGGCGACATAGGAAAGGCCATGGCCTACCAGATAAAACGCGAGGTGGCGCAGCGCTACTTCGGCTACAGAAAGATTATCGAAGAGGACAAACAGGCCCTTGAAAAAATGGTTGAGGACTTCAAAAACCGTTTTGACGAACTCAAGGCCAGGGAACTTGCCAGAATCCATTTGCTGCTGAAGGACCCCGAGTTGATCAAGGAATTCCACTCATTGCTAGGCTGGGACATGAAGGACTTGGATATGGCACCACAGCTATCAGAGAGGGAACGGAAACAACTCCTGGAAGATCTAGAGCCCCATGGCCTGACTGCAAAGGCGCGATATATCAACATGGTGGTGGATGCATACAAGGAACTTCACCGCAGATGGGAAGAACTTCACGATCTTTATGAAGAAATTTTGGATGAGGCAGAAGTTGTAAATGAGGAGATAAAACGATTCAAGAGCAAGTTTTCACTGGATGAAATTCTCTCTTTCTTCCGAACCCTTGAAAAGGACGAGGTGTTGAGTTCGAGCCTCGGCGAGCAGGCGCCCCAGGGTCATACACAAAAGCTTGCTGAACAAATGTCCTTTGAAACAATAGACGTGCACGAACTGCTGCCATTTTTCCCCTCGCTGCCTGATTTAGAAAAGATAAGGAAAAAGCTGAAAAAAATAGCTGCAAGAGCTTATCAACTCCGTGGTAATTAGATAATATAGGCAGGCTGTTGAAAAGTTATAAATAAATCCAGGTGATAGAATTGCACAAAGAAACCGTATCCACCGAGTTTGAACATGTATGGCACATAGTACCTGTTGATCTCAAGGAACGCAGTTATGACATCTTGATAGGCCCAGGCCTTTTCCTTGAGTTGGCTGCAGACCTCAAGAGAATGGATCTGGCCCAAAAATATTTCATAATTACAGATTCCAATGTAAGGGATCTGCTTGGTGTCGACCTTCTGCGCCTGCTTGCCGATGAAGGCATGGATGCACACATGGTCAGCTTTCCGGCAGGAGAGGAATCAAAAAAAATGGATACAATTGTTTCATTGGCCCGGGAAATGGTCAACATGGGTGCAGACAGATCCACCGCCATCCTGGCCTTGGGAGGGGGCGTGGTTGGTGACATGGCTGCCTTTCTAGCCTCCATTTACATGCGCGGGATTCCTTTCGTACAGCTTCCTACTACACTCTTGGCCCAGGTCGACAGCTCGGTGGGCGGGAAAACCGGAGTTGATCTGCCTGAGGGCAAGAACCTGCTCGGCACCTTTGCACAGCCCAAAAGAGTCTATGCAGACATAGGAGTTCTTGCCTCGTTGCCCTTGAAAGAACTCAGAAACGGCCTTGCTGAAGTGGTAAAGTATGGAATTATTCGCAGTCCCGAGCTATTTGAAACGCTTGAAAGGCATGGTACACAGATCATCAATCTCGAACCTGAAATTACCTCGCACATAGTGGCCAAATCTTGTGCCATAAAGGCAGACATCGTGGCCAGGGATGAACTCGAAGGGGGATTAAGACGTATTCTGAATTTCGGTCACACCGTAGGCCATGCAATAGAGGCGGCAGCAGGCTACCAGATCGCACATGGCGAGGCTGTTGCCATGGGTATGGTGGCAGCCGCACTTCTTTCGGTCAAAAAGGGCATCCTGTCAATGGACGAAGCAGACCGAATAAAGAAGGTGCTCGAACAGCTCGGGCTGCCCGTGGCCATTCCGCCAGACTTTTCCGCCAGCGAACTGATTAACATAACAAGGCATGACAAAAAGAACGTTGGAGGCAGGACCCATTTTGTGCTTTGCAACTCAATCGGCTCTGCTGTCATTAGAGACGACATAGGCGATGAGGAGCTTGCAGAGGTGATAGAAAGGTGCAAGGCACAGAATTAATCTGAGACCTCTGAAAAAACCGCCCCTTTCGCACACCAGCTGAGTTCTCGTCGCGAAAAAATGGTAATATACCACCCATATCCTAAGGATGCTGCGCTTTTTTCGCTCCTCAGGCCTTGCTCTTGAACAAAATGGTTGTTTTTCTTGGCCTCAATCTATATGGATTCCACCATTAAATGGTTTCCAAGCGGCCTTGTTGCCCACCCTTCCGGCACTAGAATGGTTGAAAAATCGTCAATAACGAGCAGTGGTCCTTTTTGACACCCTGCCCTCAAGGCCTCTTCCCTGGTTAAAACAGTGGCGATCTTTTCACCGTGCTCAAACAATATCTTTGCGTGACGCGGAAAGTCTCTGCGGCTTTGAACCTCTATGGAAGATTGTGTAACGGCTCCGACATCCCGGGGAATATTGATCTCAACCCTGAGAGCCGTCGTCTCCACATGCCCCTCTGTAACGCAAAAGCCATAGAGCCTTTTGTGCTCGCTTTCAAAGGAAAGGCGCCAATCCTTTGAAAAGGGCACGGTGATCTCGAAGGACTGGCCCTTGTAACGGGCATCTACATAGAAATCTATGGAGGCATTTTCTGCGTCAAGTCCATGAGAAGCAATATCATGCAAAAGCTGGTCTGCCATTTCTCTGTAAAGTTGAGGCAAGGCATGAAGATCGCTTTCGTCTTTCATGATTGCGGCCCTTGATGACCTGAACTTGAGGTCTGCAGCGGCCATTCCCATGGCTGAAAAAACCCCGGCCATGGCAGGGAACAGGACCTGCCTTATACCCAGCTCCCCTGCCAGCTCCGCACCGTGCAGCCCTGCGGCTCCACCAAAACACAAGAGCACAAAATCCCTCGGATCGTGCCCCCTTTCCAATGAAACTGCCCGCAAAGCCTGGACCATGTTCACATTTACTAGCTTGATTATGCCCAATGCGGTCTGCACCGGGTCTAGGGCAAGCCTTGATGCAAGTTCTTTAATCCTCGGGGGCAACCTTTCCGGATACAATTCCATGCGCCCTGCCAAAAAGGCCTGCGGCAGCAGCCGCCCCAGAAAGAGATTCGCATCGGTTACGGTGATTTCCTCCCCCCTGCCGTAACAAACCGGCCCTGGATCCGCTCCCGCACTCCTGGGCCCCACCCGCAGCACACCACCGCTGTCGATCCAGGCTATGGAACCGCCGCCGGCCCCAACCGTGTGAATATCTATGATAGGTACAGCCACAGGGAAGCGGTCTATCTGGTACTCTCTGGTATAGGTAAGGCCGCCGGCGCAAAGGGATACGTCAGTGGAGGTGCCCCCCATATCAAGCGTAATTATATTGTCTATTCCAAGTTCCAGTCCAAGGGCATGGGCTGCCTGCACACCTCCAGCAGGGCCGGACAAGAGCGTATGAACTGCCTGGGAGCCGATGGATGCAGCAGGACGGCAGCCTCCGTGTGACTGCTGAATGAAGATATTCCATGATGGAAGTTTGCTTTCCAGCTCTTCCACATAATTGCCCACCACCGGCCACAGATAGGCATTTATAACCGTTGTTGAAAAACGCTCATACTCCCTGAATTCAGGCAGCACCTCGGAAGAAAGAGAGATGGGCAGGCCAAGGCCGGAAAGGGCCTTTTTCACCTCTGTCTCATGACATGGATTGGCATATGAATGAAGAAGGCCCACGGCAATGCTCTGGGCACCCCTTGCAGTGCAGAAACGGAGGGCCTTCTCTTTTTCTTCGGCATCAAGCGCTCTTATGACATTTCCTTTAAAATCCAACCGTTCATCAATACCCAATACATCATCGCGCAGTACAAGATCAGGAGGACGCACCCCTGCGAAACTGTAAAGCTGGGGCCTGGCCTGTCTCCCCAGCCACAACACGTCTTCAAGGCCCTTTGTAGTTATGAATATCGTCTTTGCCCCCTTGCGCTCAAGAAAGGCATTCGTGCCCACAGTGGTACCGTGGACGATCTGGCCCGAGGGATTTCCGACCCCTTTCAGAAGGTGTTTCAGGCCTTCCAATATTGCATGGGAAGGGTTAGCGGGTGTTGAAAGGGTCTTCCATCGCCTGCACCTTCCAGATCCATCTACTGCGATCAGGTCTGTAAAAGTGCCTCCGGTGTCAATACCGACAAAAAACACTAAAGGGCTCCTGCTGCTATATCAAAACATGGCTTATTTCCATGGTGTCCAGGTCCACCAAGGCCCAGCCAGGGGGCTCTTTTTTACCAAGGATTTCACCAGGATTCAAAAGAAGCGTGCCATTGCCCAGCTTTTCCACGCGCCAGCGATGGGTATGCCCGCAGCATACGAGATCATGATCCCCTGTTCTGGCAAGGGCATAGGCCAGATGCGGGTCATGAATCCATGCAATACTTTTCGCCTGAAGATCCAGCTGACCCCTCCAGCCATAGTGTTTCATGTGACCTGCCCTTGCCTCAAGTCTTTGGGCAAGGAGATATTGATCCCCGGGATTGTTGCCGAAGATCAGGTGCACTTGGCCTTTGTAGCCGTCCAGTTCCTCCAACATGAATGGAGAGATGAGGTCGCCGCAGTGAATCAGATGATCTGCGCCGGCCTGGTTCATCTGGCTTACGGCCTTTTGAAGGTTAAAGATGTGGTCATGGGTGTCACTTGCAACTGCGATTTTCATTTTCAAACCCAGGGGAGACAATCGACACAGAAAAAAATTGGCGGTCCCAAGGGGACTCGAACCCCTGTTTTCGGCGTGAGAGGCCGACGTCCTAGGCCACTAGACGATGGGACCGCTTCATGTGTGAACGTGTGGAAAATAAAGGTCTTGGGGACAGGTGTCAAGGCCCAAGGGTCACTGTGTACATGCCGGGCCTTCCAACATAGCCCTTTCGCTTGAGATGGAAAAGGATCTCCTGAGCCGCCTCGTCCGGAGTAATATCTGTGGTGTCCAGAATTATATCCGGGTTCTGAGGCTCTTCGTAAGGATCGTCAATTCCTGTAACTCCCTTTATCTTCCCGGCCAATGCCTTTGCATACAAGCCCTTCCTGTCCCTCTGCATGCATACCTCCAGGGGCGTGGCCACATAGACCTCCACATAACCTCCGTAACGGGAGATGAGTTCCCTGTTGTACCTGCGGGAGCGTTCATATGGCGCAATTGGGGCGCAGATGGCAATACCCCTGTTTTTGGTAATTTCGCTTGCCACAAAACCTATCCTTATCACATTTATATGCCTGTGTTCAGCAGAAAAGCCCAGTTCACTAGACAAATGGCGCCTTACAATGTCTCCATCCAGGAGAGTAACAGGCCTGTCGCCCATTTCCATAAACTTTGTGAACAAGATCTTTGCCAGGGTCGATTTGCCTGAACCTGACAGGCCGGTGAAAAAGAGCGTAAAGCCCTGTTCATATCTAGGGGGATAGGCCCTCCTCAGCTCAGCCACCACCTCTGGAGGAGAGAACCAGGGCGGTATCTCAAGTCCCAGATCAAGGCGACGCCTGAGTTCTGTGGCAGACAGCCTCTTAGGCCTGAGGTCCCCAGGACACTTGTCCTCAGGGACATAACGGCCCTTTTCTTCAACATATACCATGCGTTCGAAGGGTACGGCCTTTATTCCGCATTCCTTTTCATATTTCTGCACGAACTCAAGGGCACTGTAGCGCGGATAATATGAAGGCCTTTCTGTTGCGGTGAAGGGGTCTGCGTGGTGGGGAGTGACCATAAAATGGCTGCATCCATAATTCTTGTTGATGACAGCCTGTAAAAGGGCCTCCCTCGGGCCTGCCATTCTCATTGCCGCTGGAAGCAGATTCAAAAGGGCGGATTCTGCCGGATAGGTCTTCCAAATCGCCTTGTAACATCTGATTCTTGCATAGTAGTCGATGTCGCCAGGGCTGGTAGGACCTACGATTGGATGCAGCAATATGTTGGCCCCTATCTCATTTGCAGCCTTTAAGGTCATGGCCTTGTGGGCATTGTGAAAGGGGCGCCTAGTCTGGAATGCAATGACCTGGCGCCATCCCATCTTGGAAAAAAGGTTTCTGATCTCCGTTGGGGTCCTTCGATAAAGCCGGTGATCATAGTGAACCGGCAGGGTCAGGCCTTTAACCGCACCCCCCACATAAATGGGATTTGTTTTTTCAAGGAGATAGGCTACGCCGGGATGATCCAGCTCGTCGGTCTGAAATATTGTTCTTGCCTCCTGCCGCCTGTCAGGCTCCCAGACATCTGACACCGTCAGTATGGCAAGCAAAAAACCTTCCTGGTCCCTCAGTGCCAGATCGCAGCCTGGCTTCAATTCAGACGCGGTCTCCCTGGGCACGTCCAGACACACTGGCAGGGGCCAAATCGTTCCATCCGGAAGGTGCAGACTTTCAAGGACATCTTGATAACTCTTCTGGTCCATGAACCCTTCAAGCGGTGAATAGGCCCCTGAAAGCAGCAACTCGAGGTCGCACAACTGGCGTGAAGATAAGTTTATGGAAACCATGTCTACCGAGGCCTCCTTAAGGGCCTTTGCTTCCTCCTTTGAAACAATCAATTCCTTGAGCCGGCCGCCATGCGGTTCAACGATATTATTCATTTCCCTTCACACCCAACGATTTTTCTATATCTTCGGTAAGGTCGCAGGCCTTTTCCAATCTGTTTCCCCCAGAATCAAGGACCTTACCTTTTTCAAGAAATATGTCCCCTCGGGCCAGGGACCTCAATGTGTAAACAATCAAAGGAAGTTCCCGTTTCACTCCTTCTTCCCTGATCTTTGCAAACAGGGGCAGAGTTTCCCCATATTTCTCCTTTATGCCCTCAAGGCCCAACTCATGCTCGAGATCCAGAAATTCCTTCCACAATTCATCCCAGCCAGGTCCTTTGATGGGAAAAAGGCAGTAGGTAACCGGAGGGCCTTTATCCAGCTCTGGTGTTACAAGATGCATCATCACCCCGGTCTTGTCTGCCCTGTTTTCCAGAAGCTGCCATATGACTTCCTGCCATGTCCCGGCAGGACCGTCCGGCGCTGCGGGATGCAGATTTATGATGTTCAGCCTTTCGCACGTCTCCTGGCTCACCACCCACATATAGCCTGCCAGCACAACCACATCTGCCTCGTATTGGCCAATTTTTTCCAATACAAGCTGGTGATATTGGGTGCGCCACGCATCCCGGCTGCTTTTTCTCAATTCCGGCTTGAATTTCAAGGCGGAAAGGGCCACTACCGGGATGCCGGCCTTTTGGACCACGCTGATCAACTTGTCGCTGATTTCCGATTCACCAGGATATCTTGAGATAAAGGCATAGGATATGCTGCCTGGAATTGTCCGGTCTTCCATGGCCTTGTGGACTGTCTCAAACAATTCGATTGCGGCCTCGTCGCGGCCCGTAGTCCACCAGCCGAACACGTTCTGGGCTCTTTTGCTACTCATTCTGACTCCTTGACGGTGTTGACTAAAGCTCTTTTCTATTCTACTTATTGATACCCTTCAACAAAAAAGAGAGGACAATCAACTAGCCATTTCATATCCGGAAAGGTATAATTTAAATAGATGAAGAACATTATAATACTCTGCACCTTAGCCTGGGTAGTTTTAATCACCATTCCTATGACCAATGTGCGATCAGGGGAGGTGGCCGTGAAATTAGAATCAGCATCCTTTCGAGACGGCGGCAAGATACCGCTAAGACATGTGATGCCAGGGGCTGGCGGTGAAAACATATCCCCTGAACTGCACTGGGAAAATGTGCCCCAGGGAACCAGGTCCTTTGCCCTTTTAATGGAAGATCCGCACCCAGTTGCCAAACATTGGATACACTGGGCAGTCATAAACATTCCACCGAAAACGCGTGCCCTTCCCGAAGGAGCATCTCCTGGGAAGATGCCAAAAGGGGCTCTTGAACTTGTCAATTCTTTCGGTTTCAAGGGCTATGGCGGCCCGCAGCCTCCTCCTGGAACAGGTGATCATCCATATGTCTTCAAGCTTTATGCGCTCGATACGCCGGAAATAAAGATTGCCGGCAAGGTTACGTTGAAGGTCTTTGAACAGGCCGTATCCGGCCATATCATAGCCGAAGCTCAGTTAACCGGTTATTTTGGCCGATAAATATAACACAACTTTTTTAACTGCGAGTTCACTCTATGAATCTACCTTCAAAAGAAAAGACTGGGAAAAAAACCAAATCCAAAATCACGACCCCCTTCCCCTCCCTGCAAATGGGCAAACGGGTCGTCTGCCCAAGATG
>JALVPX010000022.1:0-1234 GCA_027031565.1 Deltaproteobacteria bacterium
ACAGGCCTTGGGGAATCGTAGGCGGCATAAGGAATTGGGCTGACTGGCTCTTTTACTACATCGGGCTCTTTGATCTGGATGAGCCGCCTGCGCATCCGCTGTTTTATTCTTCATCGGTGATGGATCTGGGCTTGCTGGCCGGCGCCTGGATCTCTGCTGTAATAGCCAGGGAATTTGCCTTTCGTGTACCGCCCATGCTGGAAATCTATAAGGGAGCCATTGCAGGTGTCTTGATGGGATTTGGCTCCACCCTCGCATATGGATGCAATGTCGGCGGTTTTTACAGCGCCATTCAGAATCTGGCTGCCAACGGCTTTGCAATGATGATAGGCCTCATAATCGGCGTGGTGATAGGCCTCAAATATATCTATTGGGAGATGGAGCACTTTATGCCTGGCCCTGCCGGACCCACCTTCCTGAGCAAACTTCCGCCGATCTTGGGCTTCATAGCCTTGGCAGGTCTCATCTATGCCGCATATGCCTATGCTGGTTCAGACATAGACGACGCCGATCTCATGCCCGGCTACCTGCTCATAGGTGCAGGTATAGGCTTTGTCTTTCACAGGAGCAGGCTCTGCATGGTAAACGGTTTCCGTGAGCCCTTCATGACCGGCGAGGCGGCCATGGGCAAGGCAGTAGCCATCAGTGTCATATTGGGTACCATCGGCATTGCCATAATGAAATTCATGGAACTCAGGGCAGAGGAACTCTACGTGGTTCCCGCATTCTGGTGGGGCGCCCTGGTGGGCGGCGTCATCTTTGGTGCCGCTATGGTAGTCGCCGGCGGCTGCGGAAGCGGCTCCCTGTGGAGGGTAGCAGAAGGTCAGGTCAAGTTGTGGGTGGTTATTTTGACCTTTGCCTTGAGCAATTCCCTTTTCCGTTACTGGTTCGAGGAAAATGACTGGATGGAGAAGCTTGGTAAGCCTATATTTCTGCCCGACTATCTGGGTTACGGTGGCTCCATATTCCTGGTCATTGTGGCCATGCTGATATGGTATATTGTTATTGACTGGAACGAAGAGAGTAATAAGCTGGTCCTAGAGATATAAATAAAGGTCAAAAAGGCTAATCCCCGCAGCCTTTTGATAAGATCGAAATTTTAAAAGGAGGAAGTTATGAGTGACGTAAAGATTGCCCCTGACGGATTGGAAGTAGCCCGTACATTGGACGCAAAGGGCCTGAGCTGTCCGATGCCCCTGCTCCGCACCAAGAAGGAGATCGAGAAGATAAACTC
>JALVPX010000022.1:1244-20331 GCA_027031565.1 Deltaproteobacteria bacterium
ATAAACTCCGGTGAAATCCTCGAGATCCTCGGTACGGACCCTGGTTCCCGCAATGACATCCCGGGCTGGTGTGCCAGGGCTGGTCATGAATACCTGGGTGAAAAAGAGGATGAAGGCTTCATTCGTTTTTATGTGAAAAAGAAATAAGGGAGGAGAAAGATTATGGCTGCCGATCCAAACAAATTGGGGATTTTCGTGACCTCCCCGCAAAACATGCGCCACGTTATAGGAGTGGCTGCTGCTGCAACCCGAGCAGGCAAAAAGGTTATGGTGTTTTTCACCTTCAAATCTGTACACCTTACCAAGCATCCAGACTTCGTGAAGCTGTGCAACATGTGTGATATCGAAGACGTGGCCATTTGTGCAGACAGCTATACTTGCGAAGGCTATGACGTGGAAAAAGATGTGCCCAAGGGCCTTGTGCCCCGCCAGATGAGGACACAGGCCTATCATGGCGCTGTACTCGACGAGTGCGGTAAATACCTGGTCCTGTAAGTAAGAGGAGGATAACAAATGGAATCGAAGAAAATATATTTTTTGCTCCCCAACCGCATGTATTCCGGGGATGGGATACGCTCCACACTTGGTCTTTCTGTTGAAAACCACTTTTCATACGCCGTGATCATGAATGGGGAATTTCCGAAGTTTTCCGAATATGAGAAGGAAAACATCGACTGGATCAAGGATATGGAGGGTGATGTCTTTACAATGGGTGCAGATGCCCCTGAAGGCGTTGAGCTTACTCCTATAACCCTGGAGGAACTTGGAGAGAGGATGAGAGAGGCAGATGTCATAATACCTTATGGCCTGCCGAAGCAGTCCAAGACTCCGCCTCCGGCCTGTGCTGAATAATAAAGGGAGGATGAGGAAATGAGCGAAGAAAAGACCATGAAAATATTGCATGTTTACCGTTCCGAGCCAAATGACGATGTGAAAAAGCTTGTCGAGATCCTCAGCAGGGATCGTGACGCCAAGGAATTCAGGCTCTATGACGGCGATCCCAACTATGACATCCTGGTCCAGATGATATTCGAGGCGGATCAGACAGTAAGCTGGTGGTAATATAATTTATATTTGCTGCTGCTATGGAGGAGAGAGGCCCCGCTGAACCTTGCTTGGCGGGGTTTTTTTGTGGCCTTCAACCCAAACCTGGTCAGCCTTATTCAGCCTTACTCGGTTCGGCTGGTCAGGCTGAATCGGTCCATGGCAGCGGCCAGGGTCATGTGTCCATACTTTCTTTTTGGGATTATGAGAGAGGCCGTGCTGCCGGCAGCCAAAAGTGCAGCCGGTTCTGCCACGCCCTTCAGCCCTATGGAAGACTCCACCATCTCCGACGGGGTTTGAACCTCTAGTCTACTCAACTCCTCCCTGCTGAAAAACCTTAAAGGGATACCCAGTCTCTTTGCTATTTCGAACAAGGCTGGGGTATCCCTCCTTCGGTCTATGGAGGCAAGGCATTTTACAGATGCCTCATGGAGGTCGTGGCCTGCCAGGAACTTCATCAAGGTGGCGAAGAGCTGTTCTGCCGAAATATGGCTGTGGCATCCAATGCCTATGGACACGATCTTTGGAACAAAATGAACTGCCCCTGGGCTCGCGTTGCCCCTTTTTTTAAGGCTTACAACAAGATCAGCCTCGTCGAGAGTTGTGGTCTGGACAACACCTGGGGGCAGGGAGTGAACCTGGAATTCGGTATAGACCTTGAGTTCCTTTTTCGAGACCAGCAAAGAGGCGGCCCTTTTGAGACCATCTTTGGAAACCGGCTCCAGATCATGGGCTTCGGCCCACAAATCGATGGGGGCAAGGCCCAGCACATCCGATGCGGTGGTGATTACTGGCCTTGCACCTGTCAAGGAGGCTGTTACCCTGCACAATTCATTGGCCCTTCCCAAGTGGCCGGAAAGAAGGCTTATTGCATTCATGCCAGATTCATCCAGGACCACCACTGCAGGATCTTCCTTTTTGGACTTTATGCAAGGGGCAATGCTTCTTATCACTATTCCCGAGGCCATAATGAATATGAGGCCGACCCCCTTATTCCATAGAGCCCCTGACCTATGAAGCTCCTTGAATGCCTTGAAGGTGACCAATTCAACATGAGGATGTTGTATTCCTTTTTGGATCTTGCGGCCCAATTTGTTCCCTCTTTTGTTAAGAAAGACGACATAGAGCCTGTCAAAAAAGGTTAGATCAACAGGAGGGCCCCCGGGTCCACCTGTTATTTCCTTGGCGTGCGGCCTTGCAGCATGGCTGAAGGAGGGGTGATACAGCAGGGACCTTTGCCGGGATTTGTCTGGATCTCCCACTGCCTCACCCACCAGGATGACAGCAGTCCTCTTGATTCCTGCAGCCTCGACCTTTCTTGTGATTGTCTCAAGTGTTCCCATTATGACCTTCTGTTCAGGCCAGGTGGCCTTTTCAACCACGGCTACCGGGGTATTGCCGTGATAGCCGCCCTTTGCCAGTTTTTCCACTACTTCTTCAATCTTGTGAACACTTAGATAAAGCACGAGGGAGGCCTGAACGGCAGCAAGGCGTTCCATGTCCTCTTTCGGGGGCACAGGGGTCCTTCCCGATATTCTGGATATGATGACTGTTTGGGTCTGGCCGGGTATGGTCAGTTCGATTCCCAGGGAGGCAGCAGCAGCAAAACCGGCTGTTACTCCTGGTACCACGAAATAGGGGATTTCATCCTCTGCTAGACGGGCTATCTGTTCCCCTATGGTGCTGTAAAGAGCAGGATCTCCTGTGTGGAGTCGCACAACCCTCTTTCTGGAATCATAGCCTCTCTTCAACAAGGCCATTATCTCTTCCAGGGTGAGGGGGGCTGAATCGACCACTTGGGCAGGCAGGCCCGAAATCAGATCCTTTGGCACCAGCGAACCAGTATAAACCACCAGGTCGGCCTCTTCGAGCAGGCGTCTTCCCTTGAGCGTGATAAGCTCGGGGTCGCCCGGGCCTGCGCCGACAAAGGCTATTGCATATCTTCCTTCTTCATCTTTAGGCCATGTTCTGCACACGCAACCAGAGTAATTATGACGGCCCTGAAAAACAACCTTTTCCAAGGAAGGGGTGGAGTATGAAGATCGGCCTCAACAGGTCGTGCAGCGCAGGATTCAAAGCATATCCGGCAGAAAAAAGGAATTGTTACAGGTGCGTCTCAGGAAGCTTTTTCCCGTCAGCTGCCGACAACACTTGCCATTTTGAAGATCGGCAGGTACATGGAGATGATTATGGAGCCGATGGTGCCGCCGAGAAAGACGATCATGAACGGCTCGATCATGCTGGTCAAGGCGTCAACAGCAGTATCTACTTCCTCGTCATAATAATCTGCGATCTTGTTCAGCATCTGGTCCAGGGCACCGGTTGTTTCACCCACCGATATCATGTGAACGACCATTGGGGGGAAGACACCGCTTTCAAGCAATGGCTGGGCTATGGTGCGTCCTTCGGCAATGCTCAGCCTCACCTTTTGGATGGCCTCTTCGACGATCTTATTCCCCGACGTGCCTGCTGCAATGTTCAGCGCTTCTATTATCGGTACGCCGCTTGTGATCAATGTACCCAGGGTCCTTGTGAATTTTGCCACTGCAACCTTTTTAAGCATGGCACCAAATACCGGGGATTTCAAGATGAGCCTGTCAACGACCCGTTTTCCATTGTCCGTGGCATAATACTTTTTGAACAGGAATATTCCCACCATGGCACCACCGATCATGACAAAGATATATGATTTCATGAAGTTGCTTATGTTGATAACGATCTGGGTGGGAGTGGGAAGGGCGTGGCCAAACTCGGCGAACATCTTTTGGAACACGGGAATGACGAAGATGAGTATAACGGCCAGCACCAGGCCGGAGATTGCAAGAACTATGGCTGGATATGTAAGCGCGCCTTTTACCTTTCTTTTAAGGCGCTCAGCCTTTTCCATGTAGTTTGCAAGCCTTGAAAAGACCTCGTCCAGGATGCCGCCCACTTCCCCTGCTGCCACCATGTTGACATAGAGGTTGTCGAAGTGTTTGGGATATTTTTTCAAGGCGTCCGCAAGGGTGGAACCGGCAGCCACTTCATTTTTGATGTCTGCTATCATGTTACGGAAGGTCTTATTCTCCTGCTGGGTGGCTTGGGCCTCCAGGGCCTGAATGAGCGGCAGGCCGGCATCTATCATGGTGGAAAGCTGTCTCGTAAAAAGAACGATGTCCTTTGTGGTTACCTTGGGCTGCAGAAAGCTGACATTTTCAAACAGGTCCTTGGGCTTCTGCTTTATCTTCTTTGGCACGATCCGCTGCCGCTTGAGCATCACGCGGACTGCGCGTTCATCCTGTGCCTCGATCTCCCCTTTCTTTTTTTCTCCCCTGAAGGTCGTACCTTCCCATACATATACAGGCATAATTGTATCTCCAGACAATCCTTTGGGTATCGCAAGTACAATCGCGCGGTTTTTTTCAACCTTTTATAGGTTGTTATCGGATTTTTGCCTCGGTCACTGAAAAAAGGATCAAATTTTGTTGCCCAATATCCTTTGGGCCTGATCCAGCGTGATGCCCTTGAGTATGAAGGTCTTCTTCCTGGATGATGCACCGCTTTTGAGTACCACGTCGCTTTTTGGAATGGAAAAGAGTGAAGACAGATAGGCTATGATGGCCTTGTTGGCCTTTCCGTCCACAGGAGGAGCTTGAACCCGGAGCTTGAGCGAATCGCCGTGGGTTCCGTTCATGGCAGTTTTCGAGGCCTTTGGGACGACGTGGAGGTTTATGGCTACCCCCTTTTTTGTCTCGGCAAGAAAAGGATATTTCATTTTGCTGTTAAGGCTTCAGCCAGGGCGTTACGATTTTTTCTTGCTGGTCTGAAGCAATATTTTTCCAAACTTCTGGACCTCTTCAAAGATCGTTATGAATTCCTCTTTATCCTTTGCGTGAATTATGTCCATGAGTTTTGAGCCATGTTCCATGAATGATGCCAGGGCGCGGTCAGTATAGGGGTTTGCCATCTGTATTTTGGAATAGAGGCCAGGGTCCTGCTTGCACAGCCTGCCTACTATTTCCATCTGTCTTTCGAAACTGGGCGTTGAAAGGGCTGCTACGTGTTGAAGGTCCATGCCCTCGTCTTCGAGGGCCTTGCCGAGGGAGAGCAGTATGAAGTGGTTGAGTGCCTGAACCCATGCCATGATGCGGTCATGCTCGGAGGGCGAAACGTCTGTCACGATGGCACCATGCCTGGAAAGCAGATCCCGCCACCATTTAAGCCATTCCCTTCCGCGTCCGGGGCACAGGGCCACCCGCCTTCCCTTGATATCCTTCTCTGCCGGCCCAAAGAGGGGATGGGTACCTATCACTTGGCATTTGCTATTTTCAAGCATGCAGGCCACTTGGCGTTCCTTCAAGGAGCAAAGGTCTGTTATCGCCTTGTGTTCCGGTATGAGCGGGGCTGTCTCTTGGACTACCTCGGGAAAGACGTCCATGGGCAGGGAAAAGATCAAAAAGTCGCTTTGGTGCGCCACTTCCTTTGAAGACAAAGGCGTGTCGATATCTGAAATTATTACTTCCAGGCCCGCCTTTTCTAAAAGATTGCGGAACCAGCGGCCCATTCGGCCCCTGCCGCCGATTATGCCGATAACAGGCCTTTGGGGAATCATCTCGATATGGCCCTTTGACGCAGGATGTGGTCTGCCAAAACCAGTCTCATCATGGCCTGGCACACAGGCACTATCCTTGGTATGGCCGAGGCGTCGTGACGCCCCCCCACTTTGAGTTTCACCGGCCTGCCCGAAGTGTCTATGGTATCCTGCTCCATGGCTATAGATGGTATGGGTTTTATGGCAGCCCTGGCAACTATTTCTTCTCCGTTTGAGATTCCAGCAAGGATTCCCCCGGCATTGTTGGACAGGAAGCCTTCAGGGCTGATTGGATCATTGTTTTGGGAGCCAAGCATGAAGGCTGCCTTAAAACCTGCACCGATTTCAACCCCTTTTACTGCTCCGATGGACATCAGGGCCTTGGCTATTTCTGCATCCAGCTTGTCAAACACCGGTTCGCCAAGCCCAGGGGGGACTCCGGTTGCCAACACCTCTACGATTCCCCCTGCCGAGTCGCCCTTTGAGCGTATCCTGGCTATAGCCTCCTCCATTTTTCCTGCTGCCTCGTTGTCAGGGCAGAAGAGGCGGTTTTCATAAATCTCGTTCAGATTCCTCTTTTCAGTAGCAACCTTTGCCAAGGCAACTGTATAGGCCACCACGGAGATGTTGTATGTGTCCAGCAAGGCCTGGGCAACTGCCCCGGCAGCCACCCTGGCAGCTGTTTCTCTGCCAGAGGCCCTTCCTCCGCCCCTGTGGTCCCTGATCCCATATTTTTTCAGGTAAGTGAAGTCCCCATGGCCTGGCCTGAACAGATCCTTGAGCTTGTCATAGGAGCTGCTTCTTGCATCCTTGTTCCATATCAAGAGCGATATAGGTGTGCCGGTGGTCTTTCCTTCAAAGGTCCCAGACAGGATCTCCACCTTGTCGGGCTCCTTGCGCGGGGATGCGGCAGGTCCGCCAGTGCCCGGTCTTCTCCTGTCCAGCTCCTGCTGAATCACTGACTCGGTTAAGGGAAGCAGGGGAGGGCAGCCATCTATAACAGCACCTAGGGCAGGGCCGTGCGATTCGCCCCAGGTCGTAACCTTGAAAAATTGTCCAAACGTGTTTCCAGGCACCTTTAACCCGCCACCTCCTTGATGATTTTTTGCGCCACCTGATCCGGATCGAGCCGATCCGTCTCCACTTGGAGATCAGCGAATTTCGAATAGAGCGGAAGGCGCTCCCGCAGGGTAAGTTCCACCTCCTCTTCAATGGAGATGTCACCCTCTTTGAGCCTTGGGCGCGTTGTCGAAGATCCTTCATCTTGGGTCATGCGAGACACTATGGTATCGGGCCTTGCCTTAAGCCAAACCACCACGGCGTTCTGCCTTATTTCAGGCCATACATCCCCATGCAGTACTGCCCCGCCTCCGCACGAGACAATCAGTGGCCTGCTGCTTGCTGCAAAACGGCTAAGTGCCTCTCTTTCCATCTTCCGAAACCCTTTCCAGCCCCCTTCGGCCACGATTTCAAGGATCTCCTTTCCGGCCTGATCCTTTATCCATTCATCAAGGTCAATAAAATCGAGGCTGAGCAGGCTTGCAAGGCGCTTTCCCACGATGCTTTTACCGGTTGCCCGGTAGCCGATCAAGAATATGGACTTGTTCATTTATCTGGATCAATGCCTGCCATTTTGTACCATCGCTGCCAGAAGTCAGGGAAGGATTTGGCAACGCAGCCAGGGTCTTGGATGGTAAGGCCTTCTACCTTCAGGCCGGCAACTGCAAAGCACATTGCTATGCGGTGATCATCATATGTAGATATTGAAGCAGGCCTGAGCGGCTTTCCCCCTTCTATTACAAGGCCGTCGGGAAGCTCCTTCACCCTGCTGCCCAACTTGGAAAGCTCGGATGCTACTGCCTTTAGCCGGTCCGTCTCCTTGATCCTCAGATGGGCAACGTTTTTTATCACTGTGGTGCCGGAGGCGAAGGCTGCCACAATGGCCAGGGTAGGGACCATGTCAGGCCATTTTGACATGTCTGTTTCAATGGCCTTTAATTTTCCTGGTTCAGGACCCCTTACCGTCGTTGATGATGAATTCCTTTCAATAACGCAGCCCATTTGCGCCAACAGATCAACAAAGGCTGAATCGCCCTGGAGCGAGTCTTGAGGTAGGTTCTCAATGGTCACCTCACCTCCGGTAATGGCTGCTGCTGCAAAAAAATATGAGGCACTGGAGGCGTCGCCTTCCACTTGATATTCAATACTTCGGTAACAGCCCCTTTCAACCGAAAAGGCGGTGCCCTTTTCAACTACATCGATACCGAAGGCCTTCATTACCGAGATCGTGAGATCCACGTAAGGCCTGGATACGAGCCCGTCCAGTTCGATCAAGGCATTTTCATTACAGTATGGCCCGCTCAAGAGAAGAGAGGAAAGGTACTGGCTGCTCTTTCTGGCCTCCAACCGGCAGTGGCCGCCCTTGAGGCCTGCGCTCTTTATCATAACGGGCGGGCAGCCGTTTCCCTTCTCGGTTATGGCCTCTGCTCCCCACTGGGTCAGCGCGTCCAAGAGGGGTTGAATGGGGCGCTCGCCCATGCGTTCCGTGCCGTACAGGCGGTACCAGCCCCTTCCCAGGCACACGGCAGATGCCAGGAATCTTATGCCAGTGCCGTTGTTGCCCATGTAGAGTTCAAGTGGTGCAGAGCGGTTAAGGCCCCCATTTTTTATGGAACCGCCTGTGCCTGTTACGGCAAGGCCGCCGCCGTCTTCTGGCTCCACTGTGGCTCCCAGCGCCCTAAGGCTCCCAGACAATAGGGTTATGTCTTCGCTGTGGAGGGGGTCCTTCAGCAGGCTCTTTCCCTTTGCCAGAAAGGCCGTCATCAGGGCACGCTGGGTAATGCTCTTTGAACCGGGCACCTTGAGGGCCGCCCTTATCGGCCCACGGGCAACAGGTGGTTTCAAGTCCTTTTTGTCAAGCAGAAGGGTATTGCTCATTTGTCTGGTTCCATGGCCTCGCGGAGTGCGTGTTCCATTTCCTTTACCGGTGCTGGTTTTCCTGTCCACAGCTCGAATTGGGCAACGGCCTGGTAAAGAAGCATTCTAAGGCCGTTGATTGTCTTGCAGCCTGCCCGTTCCGCATCCCGCAGGAGTTTGGTCTTGAGCGGGGAATAGACTATATCCATTATGATAGCATATTTTGGCAACAAATCAGAAGGTATGAGGGATCTTTCCAGGTCTGGTGCCATGCCTACCGATGTGGTATTTACCACGATGGAGGCCTCAACGTCAGGAAGTTCATCAAAGCTGTACCAGCGCGCATCAAATTGTTCTGCAAGATCCTTTGCCTTTTCCAAGGTCCGGTTGGCAATCAGCACCCGCGCTCCGCGTTCGGCAAGGCCTGCCACCACGGCCCTTGCCGAGCCACCTGCACCAAGCACCAACACCTTTTTGGTGTCGAGCCTTCCAGCCTCTTCTTCAAGGGCCTTTACCGCCCCTATCCAATCCGTGTTTGTGCCGATCAGCCTGCCGTCTTTATTCAGGACGGTGTTGACTGCACCGATCCTTTTTGCAACATCGTCTATCTCATCCAGGAACCGCATGATGGACTGCTTGTGAGGTATGGTTACGGAAAGCCCCTTTATGCCCAGGGCCTTTATGCCACTTAAGGCCCCTTCCAGGTCGGTAACGTCAAAGGCCAGATAGACACAGTTAAGGCCCAATGCCCTGAGTGCCCTGTTATGGAGCAGGGGGCTCAGGCTGTGACCTACCGGATGTCCGATTATTCCGTACAGGCTGGTGGCAGCATCCGGCATCCATATGTCCATTTTATCCTGTTTCATCTAAAGTTGAGCCTTGACCCAGTTGAGCAGGCTGCCGGATGCCAATATCTGCCGTTCCCTTTCAGACAGCTCAAGCCTGGCCTGGAACGTGGAGCCGTCTTGGCGCCTTATGGTCACGGTGTCGGCACCTCCCAGCAGTGCCTGCCTGATTCCCGGAATTGATAATTTTTCCCCCTGGGAGATTGTGTCATAGTCGGAGGCATCGGCAAATGTCATGGGCAGTATGCCGAAATTGATGAGATTTGCCTTGTGTATCCTGGCAAAACTCTTTACCAGCTTTGCACGCACGCCCAGGTACCGCGGAGCAAGGGCGGCATGTTCACGAGAGGAGCCCTGGCCGTAGTTTTCACCCCCCACAATGATGGAAGGTGATGTTTCCTTGGCCCTTTTTGAAAATTCCGGGTCTATCTGTGAGAAAACGTATTCGCTTATGGCAGGCACGTTGCTTCTTAGTGGCAAAATCTTGCTGCCTGCCGGCATTATGTGATCAGTAGTGATATTGTCTTCGAGCTTCAGCAGAACAACCCCGTCCAGGTCATCCGGCATCGGATCGAATTTCGGCAGTGGTTTTATGTTGGGTCCCCTTATGATCTCGACCCCGGAGCCATCTTCCAGGGGCGGAATGATGCCGTTGTCGTTTATGATGAACTTGCCAGGCATTTCGAGATCAGGGGCTGCTCCAAGATCCCGCGGGTCTGTGATTCTGCCTTGAATGGCCGATGCAACAGCGGTTTCAGGGCTGCATAAATAGACCTGGTCATTCTTCGTGCCGCTCCTTCCAGGAAAGTTCCGTGTAAAGGTGCGCAGGCTTATGGTATTGGTGGCAGGGGCCTGGCCCATGCCGATGCATCCAAGGCATCCGCTCTGGTGGATGCGCGCCCCTGCATGTATCAATGCCTTTAGCACCCCTGTTTCATCTCCGTTTTCTAGCACCTGGCGGCTTCCAGGATTGATCTCGAAACTGACATCAGGGCTGATTTCCCTTGTCTCGAGCGTCTTGGCTGCAAGCATCAGGTCCCGAAGGGATGAATTGGCACAGGAGCCTATGATAACCTGCGATACCGGCCTGCCTGCGACTTCCCTCACAGGTACGACGTTGTCAGGAGAAGATGGGCAGGCGATCATGGGTTCAAGGGTAGAGAGATCAATTTCTATCATTTCACTATATTGTGCGTCAGGATCGGCCTCCATAGGCTGCCAGTCTGCCTCTCTGGCCTGGGCAGCGAGGAACTGCCTCGTAACCCCGTCTGAGGGGAAGACCGTGCCCGTTGCCCCAAGCTCGGTGCCGAGATTGGCTATGGTGGCCCTGTCAGGCACAGACAGGGTGGCAACGCCTGGTCCAAGGTATTCCATCACCTTGCCCACGCCGCCCTTGACAGTGAGGCGCCTGAGGAGTTCCAAAATCACGTCTCTGGCAGATACCCACGGAGAGAGCGAGCCCTTGAGAAGCACGCCAACCACCTTGGGCATGTTCAAAAAGAAGGGCTGCCCTGCCATTGCCATGGCCACGTCTAGTCCGCCTGCGCCCATGGCCAGCATACCGCACCCGCCTGCCGTGGGTGTGTGGCTGTCTGAGCCAAGCAGCGTCTTTCCTGGTGCAGCAAAGCGTTCCAGATGCACCTGATGGCAGATGCCGTTTCCCGGCTTTGAAAAATAGAGCCCATACCGTGCGGCAATGGATTGAAGAAAACGGTGATCATCGGCATTTCTGAAGTCTGATTGAAGCAGATTATGATCCACGTAGCTCACGGAAAGCTCGGTTTTAACCCTGTCCAGCCCTGTGGCCTCGAATTCGAGATAGGCCATAGTGCCTGTGGCATCCTGGGTGAGGGTCTGATCTATCCTTATGCCTATTGGTTTTCCAGGGGTCATTTCCCCTTCTATCAAATGTTCTTTTATTATCTTTTCAGTGAGTGTAAGTCCCATTAAACGAGCTCCTGTTTATTGATAGGCGAACTATTATAGGCACCAGCATGGCAGCCGGCAACCTTGACATAGCTCCAGCAGGACTGATATTAACTACCAAGGATGTTAAAAATCAAATTATCTTAATTGAAAAGGAGGGGCTGCCATGATTGAAATCAAAAAGATCCTTTTTCCAGTAGATTTTACTTCAAGTTCAAAAAAGGTGCTTCCATACGTGAAGTACATGGCTGATAAATTGGGTGCGAGGATACATCTTCTACACGTGGTGCGTGGCCCCGAAGAGTTTTCAGGCTTTGAAATGGGTGCAGCCTGGTTTTCATCGTTTGAGGACGAGCTGCTAAAAGGTGCTGAAAAGGCCATGACCAGGTTCATAGAGGAGGATATGGCCGGGGCGGATGTAGATGCCTCGGTGCTCATCGGGGAACCGGTGGACACCATCATCGATTCCATAGACAAGTTTGGGGCGGATTTGATCATAATCGGCACCCATGGCAGAAAAGGCCTTGAAAAAATCATGTTCGGTTCTGTGGCAGAAGGTGTGGTCAAGCGCTCTACTGTGCCTGTCCTGACAGTGAACCCGTTCAAGGCCAAATCATAAAGATAAAGAACGCAAGGGGTGCTGCCGGCACGATCACCTGCCAAGCAGCATCCCTTTGTCTTCAAGGTCTCTGTTTGATATCAGAATCCAAGGAGTCGAACAAAGAAGCTGGCAAAAAAGGCTTCACGCTTGTAACCACCCACCTAAACGCTGATTTCGATGCCCTTGCCTCGGCATACGCAGCCACCAAGCTTTATCCCGGGTCGAAAATAGTGCTTCCAGGTTCCCAGGAACGCAGTTTAAGGGACTTTTTCGTGCGTTCCAGCGGATACTTCCTGGACGTCCTCAAATTGAGGGATGTGGACCTGTCCAGGGTTGAGAAGATGGTCATCGTGGATATCTCGCAGAGGTCAAGGCTGGGGCAGCTGGCAGCGCTCCTGGACAGGCCGGACATCGAAGTGCACCTCTATGATCACCATCCCCTGGAAGACAAGGATATTGCTGCACAAAAGGTATTCCACAAGCGGGTTGGAGCAAACACCACCTTGATGGTGGAGCTGTTGAGAGAAAAAAAGATCGAGATTAGCCCGGATGAGGCCACCTTTCTTGCCCTTGGCATATATGAAGATACCGGCTCCTTCACCTTTGCAACCACAACACCCGAAGACATGGAAGCGGCGGCCTATCTGCTCCAAAAGGGTGCAGATCTCACTTTGATAAGCGATCTCCTGGGCCATCGATTTACTCCAGAGCACGTGGAGCTTTTGAACGATCTTCTTAACACAGCTGTCACCTACACCATAGCCGGTGTTCCAATAACCGTGGCAAAGACCTCAACGCCAAAATATGTGGAGGATTTTGCCGTATTGGTCCACGAGCTGATGGACATGGGCAAGCTCAGGGTAGTATTCGCCCTTGCGCTAATGTCTGACCAGGTTTTGATAGTGGGCAGGAGCAGGGAGGAAAGGGTGGACGTGGGCCAGATTTTGAAGGAGTTGGGTGGAGGAGGCCATGCAATGGCTGCTTCTGCAACATTAAAGGGCATAACCCTGGCAGAGGCGGAGGAAGAGCTAATTGCCGCCATTCACAAGACCCTGGGCTCGGAACCCAAGGTGAGGGATATCATGAGCGCCCCTGTACTCTCAATCCCGCCTGATGCCAACATTGAGCAGGCGCAGAACCTGCTCACCCAGTATGGAATAACAGTGCTGCCAGTGGTAGAGAATGAGCGTATCCTGGGTGTCATATCCAGGCGCACCGTTCAGAAGGCCCTTTACCACGGCCTCAGCAAAGAGCCTGTCAAGGAATATATGACAGAAGAGTTCTTTACAGTCTCTCCAGAGGATTCGTTTGCCAAGGTCCAGGAGATAATAGTCAAGGCAAGGCAGCGGTTTGTTCCAGTGGTGGAAAAAGGCAGAATAGTAGGCGTGATTACCAGGACAGACCTCCTGCACATCCTTACAGGGGACCCTGCCCGGGAACCAGAGCCCCTGTTGGCAGCCAAGACCCAGCAAAAGAACATCGCCTCTCTTATAAGGGAAAAGCTGCCAAAGACCATACAGCAACTGCTGAAAAAGGCCGGTGAGGTGGCAGAAGGCATGGGCTACCAGGTTTACGTGGTGGGAGGGTTTGTAAGGGATCTGCTCCTCAGGCAGCCTACCTTTGATATTGACCTTGTGGTGGAAGGAGACGGCATCAAGTTTGCCGAGACCCTGGCTGGAGAGCTTGGGGCAAGGGTAAAGGCGCATGAAAAATTCAAGACCGCAGTGGTGATCATGGATGGCCGCAAGATTGATGTGGCAACAGCCAGGTGGGAATATTATGAATATCCTGCGGCAATGCCCACCGTGGCCCTTTCTTCCATAAAACTGGATCTATACAGGAGGGATTTCACTATAAACACCCTGGCCGTGAAACTGAACCCAAAGGAATTCGGCACTTTGATAGATTTCTTTGGCGGCCAGAGAGACCTGAAAGACAGGGTCATAAGGGTGCTTCACAGCTTGAGCTTTGTGGAAGATCCCACCAGGGCGTTCAGGGCAGTACGATTTGAACAGCGCTACAAGTTCAAGATAGGCAAGAACACGCTGCGACTGCTGAAAAATGCCTTGAAACTCGGGGTCTTCGACAGGCTTTCAGGCAAAAGGCTTCTTCATGAGCTGCAGTTGATTTTTCAAGAGCCTGATCCCCTGCCTGCCATACGCAGGCTCCATGAACTGGGCCTGTTAAAAGTGCTCCATCCCTCCATGGATCTAACTCCTGAAAGAGAACAGATTTTGAGAAACAGCAGGGAGATACTTTCCTGGTACGAGCTTCTATATTTTGAGAAAAGACCGCTTCAATGGGTGGTTTACCTCCTGGCACTGCTGGCCGGGCTGAGGTTGGAAGATGTAAGGAAAGTCGTCGCACGTCTAGGCATAACCGGCAAGGTGGCCAGAATCTTTACACGTGGCATACCAAAGGTGAGGTATGCGCTCCGCTACCTGGCCAGGCACAGGGACATAAGACCGAGCCAAGTATACAACCTTTTTCATGATATGGAGCTTGAACTGTTGCTCCATCTGATGGCCTTGGCTCCAGATGACGTGCAGAGGAAGGCCGTGTCAAGATTCATAACAGAGCTTCAAGGCGTAAGGCCTGCCTTGTCGGGAAATGACTTAAAGAGGCTTGGCATACCCCCTGGGCCTCAATACAAAAGGATTTTTGAAAGGCTCCTTCAGGCCCGGCTGGATGGCGAGGTGAAGAGCAAAAAGGATGAAGAAAAGATGGTGTTAAAGGAGTTCAAGAAGGAGACGATCAAGGCCGATGCCTGAAAGCGTGTCTTTCCTGGCTTTGTCAACAGCGCTGCACCAGCCTGCGTCTGTTTGACCTTCCCCCGAAATTGTGGACAGTCGAAAAAGAAAAATGAAGGCTTAATTATTCGCCTGTCCCCTGGTTCCCCTATCAGCAGGCAGACATACCGGCAAAGAATTTGCAGTTTCATCGCATTCCCTCCTTCATCCGGGGGCCGGCCCCATGATGATCGTCACATAATAGAAATGTTTAGAAAGAAGATTAGTCGTACAACTGAGAGCTTGACTTCCTTTGTCTAAAGGTACCGATTTGTTCGACTTTTTTTATTTCTATATCTTTATCATTAGCTTAGCCAATGACTTGAGTGCCTCATTTACAGAAGCTGAATTGGGGAAATATTCCATTAATTCTGGATCACGCTTTATTAGATTGGTTCCTGATTTGTATTGAGAGGCATACTTTCCACAAACGCCATTGCCAAAATCATATTCCTCTAACATATCTGGATCATTATTCATTACTTTCATATTGTTTTCTCTCCTTTTTTGTGGCCTTTCTTGCACTAATTATTCTAATTCGATGTCAAAAAATTTACCTCAGGCAAGAACTGCACATCTAGAAGATATCAGACATTCTTTTATTTGCTGCCCGGAGCCTGACGCCGAGAATCCGCAGCATGGATCTAAGGAGTTTGACAGTTGAAGCGGGAAACCGCTCCATCAATTCCTCAAATTGTCTGTTGTGGAGCAGTGCCACCTGGCAGTCTTCCAGGGCTGTAACTGTTGCTCCCCGGCATGCACCCTTCATATCACTAACTGCCTGTTCCCCTATGAAACATCCAGGGCCGAAGACCGCCAGCACAAAATGCTTGTCAGGGAATTCGGTCTGTTTCTTGACCTGTACCCTTCCTTCGGCAAGAAATGCGATAAAATCTCCTGGGTCGCCTTCGTTGAAAAGGATTTCCCCCTTTTTATACTTTCTGAATTCAAAAAGGCTGCATACCGCCTGGGCCTCTTCGGGATGAAAGTAATTGAAGAGGCCAGAATTTTTTGCAATCCGTTTACATTCTTCCCTCACAGTATCACGCCTTTCTCTTCCACATGGAACAGCGCGGCGCTCTTTTGCTCCGGCTGGGCAGAAAGCTCCTTGATCTTAGCCCTCATTTTGGCTATCAGGCCGTCGAAACCTTCCTTTTTCATGATTTCAGCATAAGTGGCCCTGTAATTGCTCACCATGCTCACGTCTTCCACCTTGACGTCATAAATCACCCATCTGCCATTGCCTTTTTTCAGCAGGGAATAGGTTACGGGTATCTCTTCTTTTTGGGCCTGGATTATGGTGTACACCCTGGCCAGATTTCGCCTTATTCGTTGCTTTTTGAACAACACCTTTTCATCGGAATAGTTTTCGATCTTGTTCCTGTATGAGGTTTCAAGGAGCTGGGCAAGCAGTTTCGTGAATTCCTCTTTTTCATGGGAAGAGAGTTTTCTCCAATGCCGTGCCAATATCCGTTTGGCCATTTCAGAAAAGTCAAAGTGTTCATATATAATCTTGCGGATCTTCTCCCGCCTCTGCTCCTTGGAAAGCTCCTTGTTTTTAAGCAGATCGATTATCTGGTTTACTGCAAACTTAACGACGCATATTGGTGAGGATGTCTTGCCCTCACAGGCGGTTGCGGTGGGGCTCGAAAACGGTAGCAGCCCCACGTAAATCGTAAAAAAGATTATGACTATCGATCCTGTTATGCCAATTTTTGATTTCTTCATTGCCAAACAAACCTCCAGCTATTTGCGGCTGTTTCAAAAAGCATCTTCATAACGGTGCCAAAAAAGCAAACATAACGGTGCCAAAAAAGCAAAAATACAACATCCGCATGCTATTTCAAATTTGCAAGATGTGCTCCAGCTCAATAAAGAATTATTTCTTTTCAAAGATATATTTACTTACCAGTTCCTCTAGGTCGAGGGCGGATTCTGTTTCCATGATTTCGTCGCCATCTTTGAGATAGACCTCTGATCCCCCAGGTTGAATAGACACATATTTGTCCCCGATTATACCAGATGTCTTTATGCTGGCTATCACGTCGTCTGGCAGCTTGACATTTTGCCTTATTTCCATGGTAACCGCTGCCTCATAATTTTCGTTGTCAAGTTCAATTCCGGCCACGCGTCCTATTTTCACCCCGGCCAGCTCGACGTTTGCGCCCTTTTTGAGTCCTGTCACAGAGGTGAAGTGGGCAGAAACCCTGTAGAAATTCTGCTTGAAAAGGTTTATGTCCCCCAACTTTACAGCCAGATATGCAAAACATATGAAGCCGAGAATAAGAAAAATACCTACTACTGTTTCAATATTGAACCTGCTCTTCATAGAGATTCTCCCTCTCCACGGTAAATTTCGCCCATTGTGGCCTGGATAAAGGCCTTTACGTAGGGATTTTCTGATGTCTGGAAATCCTCAGGAGGAAGGCATTCCTGGATCTTTCCATCGGCGACCAGGGCGACGTAGTCTGCCAGCTTGAATATCTTCGGGGCGTCGTGGCTGACGATTACCGAGGTGTAGCCGAGTTTGCGCTGGGTATGGTGGAACAGCTTGTATATCTCTTCACTGCGCTTTACATCAAGCCCTGTAGTGGGTTCGTCCAGGAAGACGATCTTTGGGTCGAGCACCAGGGCCCTTGCCAGACCAACCCTCTTCCTCATGCCTCCACTGAGCTGCGCAGGGTATTTCTCCTCTACGCCGTGAAGGTCCATGAGCGCAAGTTTTTCCTTTACGATCCTGCCGATCTCCGCTTCCTTGAGTTTTGTGCGTTCACGAAGGGGAAGGGCCACATTTTCATAGACTGTAATGGAATCAAAAAGGGCTGAGCTTTGGAACAATACGCCGATGTCCCGCCTAACCTCCATCAGCTCGTTCTTTTTCATCCGGGATATGTCCTTGCCGTGTATCAAAACCTGCCCGTTGTCTGGTTTCAGCAGCCCGAGCATGTGTTTAAGGAGCACGGATTTTCCCTGGCCGCTGCCGCCCACGATGACCGTGGCCTTGCCTGTGCGGATGTCCAGGCTCGCCTTCCTGAGCACCTTCTGGGTGCCGAAGGATTTTTCTATCTCAACAAGTCTTATGATTGGATCGCGTTGTTCTGTCATTATGATTTCACAACAAGATGGCCGTGATTAGATAGTCGCCTACCAGGATGGCCACAGATGAAAATACCACTGCGCTTGTTGTCACCCGGCTCACTCCTTCAGCACCAAATCCTCCGGCCCTGTCAAGGTGGACATAAAAGCCTTTAGATGCACAAATACCTATAATTATTATTGCAAATGCAAGCGATTTGACCAATCCCATATAGAGATCGTCCCAGATCACGCTCTGATACATACCCTGAAAGTAGGCCCCTTCGTTAACGCCCAGCACCGGCACGGCAATCAAATAGCCGCCGAGTATGCCTACCACGTTGAAAAAGGCTGCAAGAATGGGCAGGCTTATAATGGCTGCCACCAGCTTGGGCGCTATGAGAAACTTGAAGGGGTCAATGGCCATGCACTCCAGGGCATCTATTTGTTCCGTGTTGCGCATTATGCCTATTTCTGCGCAGATGGCTGATCCCGCACGGCCCGTGACCATAAGGGCGGTCAGGACAGGTCCTAGTTCCCGCACGAGGCTCAACCCTATGGCAGAACCAAGGGCGCTTTCTGAACCAAACTGGCTTAGGCTGTAATACCCCTGCAGGCCGAGTACCATGCCAGTAAAGGCGCCGGTAAAGATGATAACAAACAGGGATTTGGCGCCTATGAAATGAATCTGGTTTACCAGCGGCTCCCACTTATAAGGAGGAACAATGGTGGCGATTACGGCCCTCAGCATAAAAAGGCCCATTCTTCCAGTGAGATTGAAATAGTAAAGGGCCCAATCTCCGAGAAACTCAAATCCGCGCAAACAATTTACGACCATTGCCAATCCCTTCCCATGAAACGAATATAGAACTCCTGATTGTATTCAGAAAAGCAAAAAAAGAAAAGAAAAAGTAGAGGCCTCCTCTTGAATTCTTAATCCATTGGCTACCTCTAAAAATTGTCTTTTTGCCCAATGGCTGCGTTGCACTCAAAAAATAATCCTCGAAATATCAACAACATGTCTGCGGTTATTTTTTTCGCGCGCCTTGCCCTTGAACAAAAATCCTAATTTTTAGAGATAGCCCATTGCCGTCTTGCTCTTTGCAAAATTAAGGCCATGTCAAAGGGCAGACATGACAGGCAATAGTTGTTTTTGGCATAAAAGAGGTTTTACAGTATGCTGGCATGTCAAAAGAGGTAGTTTAGAGGATGCTGCCAGGCAATGACCATATTTGAAAAAATAGATCGGGCCAGGAAGCTCTACGACCGATGCTCGAAAAGACTTTCAGAAAGCCAGGAACTTTCCCTGCTTCTTCAAAGG
>JALVPX010000023.1 GCA_027031565.1 Deltaproteobacteria bacterium
GATTTTGAGCCCTTCTGGCCATACATCCGGCTAGGGGAGTATGTGCATGTAGGAAAGGGGAGCAGTTTCGGGTTGGGTAGGTATGAGGTGGTTAATGAAAACTAGTGGTAGGGAATATGCTGAACAAAAAAACTGAGGAGGGCGTTTGATGGCTAAAACATTTCTCGTGGCGATAGAAACCCAGAAAGTCAAATCCTATCTGTTTGCATCGCCCTTTATGCGGGAGACTAGAGGGGCAAGCCTTCTTCTTGATATGTTGAATCGAAAAAAAACAGAAGAACTTTTGAAGAAGGAATTTCCAGGAGCAGAAAATATATATCTTGGAGGAGGATCTGGGCGAATAGAATTTTGCAGCCGTGAGGATGCTGAAAGCTTTAAGAACAAGCTGCTTGATATGTACAGGCAGGAGACCGAAAACGCGCGGATTGCCGTGCAAGTTGTTGAGCAAAAACCGGGAGAACTTTTTACTGATGCCGTAAGCCGGGCAGTTGAGCTTTGCCGCAAGTCAAAATTTTCCAGCTTCGAGGGAAAGTCTGTTACCGGTGGTCGCTGGATCAGGCCGTGTTCATCTTGTGGAAGACAACCGGCTATGAAGGTCTACCACGAATTTGGGAAACACCTGCTATGCCATTCGTGTTTAAAGAAACGAAACGAGGTAAACAAACTTTACGCAGATACCAAACCTGGCGAGGGATTAACTCCTCGTCCCCTTGCCCCAAAGGAGAAACTGAAAAAGCGATATGGGAATGATTTCATATTTACAACCCTCTCCGAATACATAGAAGGGGAGCTTTTCCTTCCCCAGGATTTTGATGACATAGGAGCCTGCTCATCACCCGCCAACTACATGGGATTTATCTATGCTGATGGAGATAGGATGGGAGAGCATGTAAAAAAACTCGGCAAAAAATTCCGGAATGATGCTAATGCAAAGGAGGCATATAAACTCTTTTCGAAAATAACAGACAAGGCAACAAGGCATGCGGCTATAGAGGCCGTGCTTTCTATAGTGGGAATTCAGCATAAGAACATCAACGGCAAGACACGGCCTTATCTTCCTGCGGAATTTATTATGGCCGGAGGCGATGACCTTATGTTGGTTGTGCCTGCCCATCACGCCCTTGATGTTGCCGTGCGGTTCATGGAGCTTTTCCAGGAGAAGACAAAATATCTGGCCAATGAAAATTCAGACCTTTCTTTACACAAGGTCTTTCCACAAGGTCTTACGGCCTCTGCCGGAGTAGTTATAGCTCACAGGCAGTATCCGGCAAGCGAACTTATGACCATGGCAGGAGAACTCATGAAGATGGCAAAGAAAAAGGCCGCGGATCTTGCCAAGCAAGGCATAATCACCAGCGCTCTTGATTTTATAGTGCTTTCAGAGGCAAGCAGCGAGCCACCCAAAGAGAGGCGTGACGAAGAATACACCTCCACTTCAGCTTCAGGAAAGACCATTATCCTTACAGAGCGGCCTTATACTGTTTTAGAGTGCAAAAAGCGCCTTCAATGGATAAGAGATGCTCAAAAATCAGGCGCACCGAAGACAAAAATAAAGGCCCTCTATCCGGTAATTTTCAAACAGCAGATGGTGGCGCAATATGAAGCACTCAGTATAAAGGAGCGGCTAAAAAAAACGGGAAATTTGCCAGAAGACAGTCCATTAAACGAATTATTTACAGAATTGAATGCCTTTCCATACCGCGACAAAGGTAATGGAGTCTGGACAACACCCCTTAGCGAAATCGCTGAACTCTATGATTTTATTAAACCCTAAAAATTGAGAGGACGTCATGGAAACCTGGACATATCAGTTGAATCTCAAATCTCCGGTAAGTGTCTTTTGCGGAAATGGAGTGGCCGGTTTGGTTGACAGGCAGATAATGCGTAACGCAAGGGGACTGCCAGCAATTCCAGGCTCTACTATTAAGGGTCGTTGGCGTTATTCAGCCCTTCGCCTGCTCTCTTCTGCCCCCAAAACACTTGGCTTATCATTTCATAGCGAGGACAGACCCCAATGCAAAACTCGTGAAAGCGCATGTACAATATGCAGGCTTTTTGGAAGCCCTGCTCTTAGCGCTGCCATTTGGGTTGGGCAGGCAGAGCTTGATACCAATCTATTAAATAAAATTGAGGAGTTGGTGTCAGGCAACAAAAACCCGGTGATAAATGAAGACGTAGAAATACGGCCGGGGATAGCCATTTCTAGAAGGAGGCGTACTCCGGTGCCGAATCAACTCTTCTATGACGAGGCAGCCCCAGCAGGATATGTCTTTACCGGAATCATCCGAGTGCTTTTCCCAATTACCGATGTGGAGAGAAAATTTCTTATTGGGGCAGCAAGGCTCATGGAC
>JALVPX010000024.1 GCA_027031565.1 Deltaproteobacteria bacterium
TGCCGCCACCAATCAGGATCTTCCGCAAATGGTCAGCAGAGGCGAGTTCAGGGGCGATCTCTTTTTCAGGCTCAATGTAATGAACATACCACTTCCACCTTTAAGGGAAAGAAAGGAAGATATTCCAGCACTGGTTCAATATTTTATCGAAAGGTTGAACGAGGAATACAACCGGGCCATTGAAGGCGTTTCAGACCAGGCATTGAGATGTTTGATGAATTATGACTGGCCGGGCAATGTCCGTGAACTGCGGAATGCCGTTGAAAGGGCCATGATGCTTGAACAAGGGAAAATCCTGGGGGTGGAACACTTCAGCAAGGACATAGTGGGTGCGGCCGCTATTGACGAGGCAGCCATTCGACAAGTGCAATCAGGTGATATGCCTTCATTTTCTCCTGGAAACGGAAAAATCATACTGCCTCCTGAGGGGATCTCGCTTGAAGAAGTTGAGAAAGAGTTGATTCGTCAAGCCCTTGAGCGGTACAAGGGAAATCAGACAAAGGCGGCAAAATGTTTGCGTCTTACCCGGGATACGCTCAGATACAGGATGAAGAAATATGGTTTTGCCACATCAGCATGGAAAACGACCTGAAATATCATAGATATCCCAGGCATTGTTTCCATTGAAGACATGAAAAGAGCATCATGACATGAAAACAACATATCCTCTGAAAATTTTGTCGAAGTTGCTGTTATTGTGCAGCATTCTTTTTTTTGTTCTTCCAGGCCTCTCCCTTGGTGAAACATGCATCACCTCGAAGTGCCACAAGGGGCTTGCACGAAAACCTGTTGTTCACCAGCCAGTAGAGGATGGAGACTGCCTGGAATGTCACGTAAGAAAGAGCGGGAAGCATCCATTGCCTTCTGGAAAGAGCTTTGGCCTGTCTGGTGGCGGTTCAGCCCTATGTTACAAATGTCACGATTCCTTTGGAGAACAAAAGTTTGTGCATGGCCCAGTGGCGTCAGGTGACTGCATTGAGTGTCATGATCCCCACGCTTCTTCTGTGGCAGCTTTGTTGAAACAGGGCGGGAGAAGGCTTTGTCTTGAATGCCATGCAGATTTTGAAGAAGGCGTTAAGGAAGCCAAGTCGATACACCCCCCGGTTAAGAAAAACGATTGTACTGTTTGCCACGATTCCCATGCCTCTGAATTTGGCATGCTCCTGAAGGAAAAGACCCCGGATTTCTGTTTTAATTGTCATGAAGACATAGGGAACAAATTCAAACGTTCAAGGGTGAAGCACAAGGCCCTGTATGTAAAACAGAAATGCGCCAACTGTCATGCTTCCCATTATTCAGACGGCCCAGGCCTTCTGGTGGCGTCTTCGGAAAAGGATCTCTGCCTGGTTTGCCATGGAAAGGATGACACCACCCGTTCCCGACCATTGAGGAATATAAAAAAGGAAATCGACAAGAAAAAGTTTTTGCACGGTCCTGTAAGGAAAAACAGATGTGCCCCATGCCACGATCCCCACGGCGAAAGGAACCACAGATTATTGAGAGGGCCGTATCCTTCGTCGTTTTATGTCAAATACAGGCCAGGGGTGTTTGATTTCTGCCTAAAGTGTCATAACAAGAACCTGCTTCGCTTTCCAGATACAACCATTTATACAAAGTTCAGGAACGGGAAGCTCAATCTCCATTACGTCCATTGTACGAACAGGGTGAAGGCGAGGACATGTCGGGCCTGTCACGCACCCCATGCCGCTGATGTAAAGAAATTGATTCCCAAGGAAGGCGTGCCCTTTGGGCGGTGGAAGATACCCATTAATTTTGTGAAGACCCCAACAGGGGGAGCCTGTACGCCCGGATGTCACCGTCTGATGAAGTATGATCGTAAAAATCCGGTTCAATATTCAGATGATCAAACAGATGACAAAATTTCGGAAGAAAAACATGGGGCAAATCCCCCAAGTAAGAAAAAGCATGGGTTAAAACCCACTAAGCTTGGTAATACAGTAAAAAAGCGTTAAGGTTTTTTTGAAAGGTTTGCCAATTAAATCAATATATTAGGGTTGAAGACCCTTCGTTTCGCCCTTTTCTTTACCTGGCACAAATGTTGCCATGTTAACTGTCGATAGTGAAGAGGCCTTTTTGGGGGAAGAGGCTTGTTCATGTTGTGAGGGAAGGGGAGTTTATCTTCTTTCCTTTGAAAGCCAAGTAGGGGCAAGAATCCAACACCAAGGAGAAGTGTGCCAATGGAATAATATCGTTTATAATTAAAAGAGGAGTTTAAAATGAAGAAGAGACCTTTACGTTGGCTTTTCGCCCTAGCATGCTTTGCCGGGCTAACAGCCATGATGGCTGGATCAGCTGTGGCTGGCATAGTAGGGTCGGTTCACGACTTGGGCCAGGCATGGGGTGATCCGCAGGATCGTATCTGCGTATTTTGCCACACTCCACACCATGCTCAGGTGCCAAGCGAGGAAAACAACTGGGGAGACGACTATAAACCATTGTGGAACAGGCCGGACAGTACGATAACCTATACAATGTACACAAGCCAAACCATCACCCACTCGGACCGCGATAACATTCACAGGGCGCCAACCGGGCCCTCCAAACTCTGCTTGAGCTGTCACGATGGCTCCATAGCCATAGACAGCTTTTCCGGAAATTATATGGGAACCCATTATCTGGTTGGTGATGACTTTGGCGAAAACCAGATAACAGGCGTTGACAGCCTCCATAACGACCACCCCATATCCTTTGTTTGGGATGATACGCTGACAAATAATGATGGTGAATTGGTTGACCCGGAAACCACCTTGTCTCCTGCTCACACTGGAAAGACCTTACAGCAAGATCTGTTGTGGGAAACAGGTAAAGGTACAGGTGTTTACAAGCTCGAATGCAGTTCCTGCCACGACGTGCATAACGGGCCTGCAGCAGTTGCAGCTGGCGACAACCTGCTCTATCTGCCACAGGAACGCGGCCAGATCTGCTTGATGTGTCATAAGAAATAAGCTGGGATTATAATATATCACTTGATGAAGCCGTCGATCTTCAAGGTCGGCGGCTTTTTTGAACTTTGAGATGCGCAGCCTTGTATGGTAGAATGAATTTCAATTCATTTTCAGTGAATTACATCAATTTAAGGAGAGCTTATGTTCTTTTCTAGATTGGTTACGGTCTTGTTGGCAGGTGTTACAGTCCTGCTCTGTTTTGGCTGCGCAGGCACCCCAAGTGGTACCACTTCTGGCAGATATATCTTTTATCCACCACCACCGGTTGAACCAAGAATACAATTTCTTGCCAGCTACCAGGATTCAGACGATGTCGAAGGGAAAAAAAGTTCCGCCCTGTCCAAATTCGTTCTGGGAGAAGAAGAAAAGGTCAATGTAAGGCCTATTATCAAGCCTTACGGTGTGGTGGCGGCAAACGGAAACATCTACATTGCAGATACGATGCGCGGCCGCGTCCTGGTATTGAACCTTCCCAAGAAGAGCTTTCGTTTTCTTGGCCAGGCTGAAGGGCTGCCAGCGCCCGGCGGCACTAAAAAACCCATAAATTTGACTGTTGATGGTCAAGGGAATCTTTATGTCGTGGATGTGAAGCTGAGACAAGTGCTTATTTATGACAGGAATGAAAATCCTGTTGGAACAGTGGGCGCAGGGTATCTTGAGCGTCCAACTTGCGTGGCCGTATGGAAAGACAGAATTTTTGTCGGAGACAGGGCAAAGTCCCAGATAATGATTTTTTCCCTGGAGGATGGAGAGCTCGTTGATACCTTTGGTCCTAAATTGAGTGAGGAAATCAGGATAAAACTACCCCTCAACATGGCCATGGGGCCGGACGGGGTGCTTCACGTGGTTGACGCTGGTTTGTTCAAGGTGCTCCGGATGGACGTGGATGGCCACCTTTTGTCTACAGTGGGAAAGCTTGGTGATGTTCCAGGCACCTTTTCCAGGCCCAAGGGTATAGGCGTTGGGCCTGACAAGATATTCTATGTGGCTGATTCGGCCTTTGACAATGTACAGGTGTTTCGTGAGGATGGCCGCATTCTCACCTTTTTTGGGGGGCCAGGCCTGGAAGAGGGGCAGATGTATCTTCCTGCAGGGGTAAATGTCTCCATGGATAACCTAGATTTTTTTCAGAAGATGGCTGCCCCGGGATTCAAGCTGCAATATATAATTTATGTAACAAATCAATATGGACCAAATAAACTCAGTGTATATGGCTTTGGGCAAAAAGAAAAATAAAAACTAAAAAATGAAACTAGTTAGGCTTTTGAGCCTGTGTCTTTTTCTGCTGCTTACGATGTCATGTGATCCGGTTACACGTCACAAGGTGCTCACTACGCTGTTTGACGGTGTGCCGAGCCTGCCTCCTCACATGATGTACTGCCCGGAGCCGGAGCTGCACAAAAAAAAGGAGGCCCAAGGCGCTAATGCCACCGCGGCAAGGGAAAAGGCACTAAAGATGGCATCCATACACAAGCCCTTTGATGAAAAAAGATGCAAGGACTGCCACGATTTCAGCGGCGCTGTTGGTTTTGTTGTCCCACTGCAGGATCTCTGTCTCCACTGCCATAAGGGCTTTATCAAGGGTGAACAAGTGCATGGTCCAGTGGCAGTCGGTGCATGCCTTGCGTGCCATCTGCCCCATGATTCGAAGTATAGTTCATTGCTTCAGGAAGAGAGGAGCAAGATCTGTGAAAAATGTCATTGGGAAAACAGAGTTGCAGCCTCTATGCACAAAAAGGTGATTGACCACAACATGGCTTGTGTGGATTGTCATGATCCGCACTTTGGCGATGTAGAGTATTTCCTGAAGTAATTGTTCCAGGAAGGAGCAAACAGGTGGTTGGGTGCATTGAAAACAGACACAAGGCAGCCATTATAGCGTATTTTATCGCTATATTGCTTTCGTGTTGTGATATTGCCTCTGCTGCCAGAACCGCTCCCTTCAAGGTCGGAAGGATCAGGAGATGGATAAACCTTTCCTATGAGTATACTTCCAGGGAGATGCAGGACCGGAAGAAGGCCACTGAGCACGAGTTTGAGGAGCGCGTTCATGTCTCCGGCAAGGCATTTGTTTATCATCCCAGGCTTCTTCTCTTGGATTGGAATTTCGAGATTGCCGGGCAGCAGTATCGTTACAGCGAGAACGGAAAATCTGGTTCAGACAATGACAGTGCCCTGGAATATGAACTTTTTGGAAGGATATTGAAGCGCCACAAGGTCAATTTTGATTTCAACCTTCGTTCCAGGGAATCCATTATACATCAGCGTTATGGCAGGCAGTACCGTATAGACATTGATGGACATGGATATGGCATGCGGTGGAAAAACAAATTTGCACCTCTCTATTTGCGATATGACAAGGTCGACAGCAAGACCAAGGGCCTGCTCAGGGGCAGGTCAGTTGACTATGAGATCTATTCGGCAGATACTTTTTTTGAATTTTCTCCAAACCGCGATAGAACGGATATCGATTTGGAAAAGTCAAAGCGGGATGAAATCTTTTTAAACACAGACTATGTGACCGATTATGTTATGGGTCGTGTCACGAACCTGTATAGATTCGGGGAAAAACGCCGTCACTTTCTCCGTTCATATTTTTATTATAGGGACGATTCTGGTACCATTCCCGGGCAGATGCTTCAGTGGAGTGAGCACCTCAATATGAAGCCGGGAAAGGCACTTAAAACAGGCATCTATGGTGATTATCGAAAAACAAAAAGGCCTAAAATATTTCTAAAAAATTACAGAACTGGGGCCTGGGCTTCACACCGGCTCTTTAAGTCTCTTACCACGAATCTGCGTTTTGAATATCAGAAGAGCGAGTTCGATGTAGGCGATGAGACGAGAAAGCGCGGAGAGATAGGCTTCTCTTATGAAAAAAAGATCAAAGAAACAAACAAGCTGTTTGCAGCACTCAAATACACCAGGGAGCTTGTGAACAACAACTCTGAGGAAGACTCACGCTTTATCGGCGGCGAGATAATGATTATTCAAGATCTTCAGCCAAATTATCTCTTGGAATTTGATGTTATTGAACCCTCTATTGTTGTGCGCAATCAAAATGGAAGCCGCCTCTACATTGAAGGTGTCGATTATGAGGTTTTAACCACGGGCAGGCGCACTGAAATAGTTCGTTTGTTAGGTGGCGAGATATTGCCTGGAGAAACCTTGAGAATAGATTACCAGGTAAGGGCTGAACCCTATGTAGAATATCTTTCTACTGGCAAATCTTTTATGGTGGGAAGCAGCCTTGCAAGGGGCAAATATTTCGTATTTGCCAGGGCAAACATATTTGACCAAGAACACGTAAGCGGGCGCAAGTTCGGCTTTCATGCAAACAGACGGCGCATCTATACAACGGGCTTCAGGGCCCACTTCAGGAATTTATACTGCAACTTTGAATATTCGCTTGACAAGTTCGATGGCGAGACCACCAACAGGTTTTTTGGGGCTCTGCAGTATACCTTGAGGCGCACAAAAGATGTGGAAATCACCCTTTGGGCAGAGGAAAAGTATCAGTTCTATTCTGGATTTGACAACGGGAACCACTCCCCTGACTATGACCAATATTTCAAGTTTGGAACCCGTTACAGACGCAGGCTTCTGGCAAGAAACATGCATCTTAACCTGTCAGGTTATTACCTGGATCAGCGGGGCCGTGTAGGAGACGGTTATACACTCGGCCTTAGAGGCTACCTTACGTGGAGAATCAATAGATCCACCATACAAACAGGTTCAGAGTTTGAAAAATATAAACGCAGGAACATCTCATCAGCAGGCTATGATTTCTTCATAAATTACAGAAGGGCATTCTAGCTTTTCAGTACCTTATTTGAGGCATCTCACATCAGGCTACCTCTAAAAATTATGATTTTTGTTCAAGGGCAAGGCGCGCGAAAAAAACAACCGCAGACATATTGTTGATATTTTGAGGATTATTTTTTGAGTGCAACGCAGCCATTGGGCAAAAAGACAATTTTTAGAGGTGGCCATCAAAATATCCCGCCCTAATCGGCCTCAGCTTTAAAAAAAAAGGCACAAATGCCGAATTATAGAAAAGCAACCATGCATGGTTACCAGGTAAAACCCGGCCTGTTTATTCACCGTTATTCTGGAAACAGGCGATACAGCGAGGCAAAGCGTGGGCGGAAAAAGCGCAGATTTGTTTGACAAGGCCTATATGCGCTGGCTGATAATCCGGCTGGGCGCAGGATTGGCTGTTTCAATTTTCATCAGCACCATCTTGCTCGGCTGGATACTTTACGCACCCTTTCATGGGGATTATGCATCCATTTTCAAGGGGTTGAGCCAAGTTCATCAAAGGGTGAGCATGGCAGTGATTTTCACGGGTTTCGTTCAAGGGGCGTCATCTGGCTTGGCCGTTTTCATCTGTTTGCTCTTCTGGACTCACCGTGTGGCAGGGCCGGTGTTCAGGCTCAAACACTCTTTCAAGCAGCTCGAAAATGGAAATTTTCGGCTCAGAATAAGGCTGCGTAAAAAAGACCAGCTGCAAGAATTCGCAACATTACTCAATGAGGGCATAGGAAGTACCCGCCGTTCATGGAAGGAGTTGGGCCGCGAGGTCGAGGATCTCAAAAAGGAGCTGCAGGCCCAGAATGGGGAAGACAGCGCTGCTCAGCCGGAAAAAATATTGAGCAGGCTCAACAAAATGGCTGAAATAGTAAGGCGGCTGCATGGTTAGCGTGAAAATCCGCACCATGATTCTGCTATTTTCTTTGCTTTTTTATACCCTTTTCATGTTCCACAAGTTTACGTGTTCAAGATTGTCTAATCCTCACCTTTATCAAACTGCGTGCGATGAATGCCACTTGGGAGAGCCAGTGAAAGGGGGTGAGGGCAGAAATATATTTTTTAAAGACATAAGCAGGCTGTGCCTTGAATGCCATGCTGGAATCCGACTCTCTATGTCCCATCCTATAAATATGACGCCAGGTTTTGATACGCCAAGGGACATGCCCCTGGATTGGAAGGGTGAAATGACCTGTACAACGTGTCATTTCGCCCACATTGATCCTGAAAATCAGGCAGATGCCAACCCCTATTACCTGAGGAGAAATTCGAGAGGCAAGGCCTTTTGCCTTGAATGTCATCAGCATGATCAAGGACCGGGCATTTCAATAGGTCACGAAATGGCTCTTGAATACGCCCACCAAGGGAAGGAATCAGAAGAAACGAGATCAAAATTTTCCTTGGATAGAGATTCTATAAATTGCCTCGGCTGCCATGATGGATCATTGGCCGTTGATTCAGGCGGGAATATTGCAGGTGGTGTCTGGAGACATGGTGGGCCTGATATCGGCAACAGCCATCCAGTGGGCTCACTTTATTCAGAGGCGGCCCGAAAGATTCGGTTGCGTCCTGCTGAAATGTTGCCTGATACAGTGCAGCTTCCGGACGGCAAGCTTGGATGCCTGTCCTGCCACAATATGTATGCCCGAAACAAGTATTTGTTGGCTATAGAAAATGTAAGGAGCAGGTTGTGCCTGACGTGTCATCTAAAATAGATTTTGACGATAATTTGCCAGGAAGCGGCATAAACAAAAAAATATACCGCCGCCGCAACTATCTTATTGATAGAAGGCTGCAGAAAAGGGCTATATTGTTGGGCCTCTTCATTGTAGCGCTTGTAGTAGTCAGTTCCGGCGTATTGGCCTATTTCATGCTTGAAAAAGCGGTTGCCGGGCGGCTCTGGTCGGTTCATTTTTCCGGCAGCAGCACTTGGGACTTTATCTTGCCCATAATTGTCAAACTAAATCTTGTGCTTTTTGTTGCAATTTGGGCACTTGTGGGATTTATTTTGACATACAGGCTCAAAAAGCTTGCATTGTCATTGAGCCGTTTTAAACACCATATTGCGGCCATGGCTGAAGGCCGTTTTCTGGGTCCTATAATGTTCAGGAAAGGAGACCCGCTTGTTCCTCTGGCACAAGGCTGTAATTCAATGAATGATTCAATGCGCGCCAAATTAGATGAAATGGCCTCTGTTATAGATGAAATGGTTTCGTACATGGATACGAAAGGGAAAAAGGCTAAGCCTGAGCATGTGCAAGAATTTATTTTGAGTAGGCTAGGCGCGCTTAATGGCCATTTATCAGGCATAAAGATGTAGCCAACAGCCATGAATGAAATCCGGCAGCCCTGTCTGCTTTATATTTGGTGTGTCTTGGTGCTCCTGGCGCTCTTACTCTGCAGCTGCGCCTCAAAAGGTTCGAACATAAAAAAACCCTTTCCTGCCAAGCTGGCATGGCCTTCACCCCCAGAGGCAACCCGAATCAGGTGGCTTACTTCCTTTTCCAGGGAATCTGATATCGGAACCCACCGCGTCAATTTTTGGAAAAAATTGGTTTCGTTTATCATAGGAAAAAAGGAGCACCGTATCATCAGGCCATATGGCGTCTATGCCTGGGATCAAAAAGTGGTTGTAGCCGATCCTGGAGCAGGGGTTATACACTTATTCGACCTGAAGGAGAAGAGATACAGGATATTGTCCTCTGCAAATGGGGAAAAGATAGTACTTCCCAGCCCGATAGGCGTATCTGGAGACGGTGAAGGGCTTCTCTACATTACGGATTCAGTCCAGAAAAAGGTTTACACCTATGCCCTTGCCACCAAAAAACTCAGCTCATTGACATCCGCAGGGTTCAGACGACCCACTGGGATTGCCTATAACAACAAGAATGGATTTGTATATGTTTCAGATACGCTTGCACATGAAATCATTGGGTTGGACCACCATGGGGTAGAACAGTTGCGGTTTGGCGGCCGGGGCGGAGCGCCTGGAAAATTCAATTATCCTACCGACTTGTTTGTGGATAATAGGGGCTATGTATGGGTTACGGATTCCATGAATTTCAGAATCCAGGCGTTTACCCCAGAAGGTAAATTTGCAACAATGTTTGGTGAGCCAGGAAATACATCAGGCCGTTTTGCAAAGCCAAAAGGGGTCGCAGTTGACAGCGAAGGCCATGTTTACGTTTGTGATGCACTGTTTGATACAGTACAAATCTTTGACCAGGCAGGTCATTTCTTGTTAAACTTTGGCGAACGGGGTGTGGGGACCGGTTATTTTTGGATGCCTTCAGGGCTTTTTATCGACAGCCAGGACAGGATCTATGTTTCAGACACCTACAATCAGAGGGTTCAGGTCTTCCAGTATGTCAGGGATGAAAACTGATAGATACCAGCTTATTTTGGCAGGGCGCATTTCCTTTGGTTTTCTTTCTTTGTTTTTGTGCGTTTTTATTTTATTCGCATTATCCGCACCGTGCGTCTTTGCAGACATCCTAACAACTGTTCATAACCTGAGTGCCTCTGGGCCAGGCACTTATAAGGCCGTGCAGGAGGAAAGGGTATGTGTTTTCTGCCACACGCCCCATCATGCTGATCCAGCGGTACCGTTGTGGAATCACAGAATGGACCCGGGTACTGTGTATACGTTGTACGAATCAAGCACCCTGAGTGCCTCTCCTGGTCAGCCGACCGGCGCATCCAGGCTCTGTTTGAGCTGTCACGACGGCACCATTGCCTTGGGCCAGGTGGGGCAAGGATGGATTCCAATGCAGGGTGGTGATTATCTGCCCCTTACAGAACGTTCAAATCTTTCTACTGATCTTTCAGACGACCATCCCATCTCCTTCGTGTATGACAGCCAGCTTGCCAGCGCAGATGGACAGCTTGTGGATCCCTCACAGCTGCCTCCTGAGATCCGCCTTTCTGATGGGGTGCTCCAGTGTACCTCATGTCATGACCCCCACGATGACACCTATGGCAAGTTTCTCGTAATGCCGAATACAGGTTCTTTGTTGTGTATAAGCTGCCACAACATGACTGGATGGAATATTTCTAAACATTATGACAGTCCAAACGGTTGTGAAGAGTGTCACGAGCCTCATCAGGCCATGCAGCCTCAGCGGCTTTTAAGATTCTTTGAGGAGGAGGAAGTCTGTTTTCAGTGTCACAAGACAGGCGGTACGGCCAAGGATGTCCAATATCAATTCCAAAAGACTTATCACCACCCAGTAGAAAATCAGGCTGCGGTCCATGATCCGGGAGGGGATCCCCTTTCCGCTTCTTATCACGTCGAATGCGTTGACTGCCATAATCCCCATCAGGCGGATGATGCCGCAGCAGTCGCCCCGGATATAAAAGGCCCTCAAAAAGGAGTCAGAGGGGTGGATCAGGACAACAACCTGATAGATCCAGCCCTTTACGAGTATGAAATATGCTACAAGTGCCATGGCGACAATTCCTTTGTGGATCTGGCAGCAGTTCCAAGGATGATCGAAGAAGTAAACGAAAGACTCAGGTTTGATCCGCAAAATCCATCTTATCATCCGGTTTCAGACGTAGGTAAGGGCAACAACGTCCCGAGCCTGCGTCCAGGCTACACAGTCACCAGCCGCATCTATTGTTCAGACTGCCACGGCAGCGACGACTCGGTCAAGGCAGGCGGAATAGGCCCAAACGGCGTGCATGGATCCGTATATCAGCACATACTTTTGAAACAGTATGAAAAAGACACCTACCCAATATCCTATGCACCTTCCAACTACGACTTATGTTTTACATGCCATGACCCAGACACTCTCTTTTCCGCTGCATCGGCATTTCCAGAACACTCATCCCATGTTCAGACAAGGGGCGTGCCGTGCGCTGTCTGCCACGACCCTCATGGTGTGCCAGCCGTACGCGGGGCCACGACCCAGGCAAATGCCCATCTCATAAATTTTGATACACGTTTTGTATCCTCAGGAACATATGACTCTGTCACCAAAAGCTGCAGCGTAAGTTGTCATTCAACAAATCCACGAACATATTAAGGAGAGCAGGAGGTACGAGGCTATGAGGAATTACAGGAAGATTCTGCTATCTTTCATTTTGATGGTGTTATTGGCAGTTTTTTCCTGCAGCACGCTTTTTGCCCTGCCGCGAGGCACAATTTCAAACAAAAGCTATTTTTGTATCAAATGCCACATAAAGGAAACCCCGGGCATAGTCTATGACTGGATAGAAAGTCAGCATGCACGCTCCTATGTCTATTGTCTCGAGTGCCATGGCGAGACAGAAAAAGGCCCTGGCATAATAGAGCACCATGGTTTTTTCGTGCGCGTGGTGGTGAGCCCTTATCAGTGCGGGGCCTGCCATTCAGCACAGGCCAAGGAGCACTTTGACAGCCGTCATCACTTTGCCCTGCGCAACTTGCAGCGCATGAAACGCGATGATCCGCGTTATCCCTTGATCGAGCCTTACAAAAAAGACAATTTCAAGGCTTGCGCAGATTGCCACGGCTCTGAAGTAAAGCTCCTTGAAGATGGCAGGCCAGACCCTGCCACATGGCCGAACCGGGGAATTGGCCGGGTCAATCCTGATGGCTCCAAGGGGACTTGCGCAGCATGCCATGAACGGCACCGTTTCTCCGTAGACAGTGCTAGGCGTCCAGAGGCCTGCCTTAAGTGCCATGATGGGCGCAATTACCCTGAAGGGTTGATTTACAAGCATTCCACTCACGGTGCCATATATGATGCCACTGGTTCAAAATGGGATCTTTCAAAGCCGAATATCTATCTGGATGTACGTGACTTCAAGGCCCCTACCTGTGCCACGTGTCATGTGGGAGGGGTTGGAAAGGGCGTTATGCCGAGGCACGATGTTTCCACAAGGCTGTGGGTGGATCTCGTCACTCCAATGGGTGAATACAGGCCGGTAGAGCCAGAGCCGAGACGGAGAATGGCGGCAACTTGCTCCAAGTGTCATGCCCTTCCTGTGGTTGAACGTTATTTCAACCATGCAGAAACACAGCTTAAGGAATACATATCCGAGGTGCTGAAGCCGAAGGTGAAGGAGTTTCAGCATCGGTTGTCCAGTGCGAAGGATGGAGCCAGAGAAAATATTTTAAAAGAATTCTCTAAATTTTTGGCTGAGAGCAAGCGTTACCGCATGGAGCTGTTTATGGGACATCATGGACGTACAGAGCGTTGAGAAACCGTGTGCCATGCCGTGCTTGTTCTGTTTTTCTGTGAATTAACTTGGTTGCAAGTTGGCAGTTGAAGGAGATACCACTAGACTTTGTAAAGGAAATAATGATTTCATATTAATGCGTGTTTTTAAAAGGCAAGTTTGTTAACCGTCTTTAGTGGGGTGTCTGGAGTGTCTCCTTCACCATTTTTAAAGGTCCGCTGTGCGTCTGCAAAGGTATTTTCATCTTCTTCACGTTAAAAATGGTTCAGGAGCCACTCCCAGCCACCGCCCCCACGCCTGTACATTCAAAAAGCTTTTTGTCCCGAAAAGTCTTTGATTCTAATGACGTAAAAAACGGTCAAAGAGCCTTTTAAAAAGCATTTTTAAGGGAAAGGCCGTTGTCTTTAAAGGCAAGGCCGGATCAGGTCTAGTGCATGGCTCCGGAAGAGACACCACTAGACCTTGTAAGGCATTATAAAAACCGAGGAAAAAACCGTTCAAGCTTTGTTTTTTAAAAGTAGGTTTCTCAAATGTTAGTTATGAGGCGGCTGGAGTGTCTCCTTCACCATTTTTAAAGGTCCGCCCTGCGCCTGCAAAGGTATTTTCATCTTCTTCACGTTAAAAATGGTTCAGGAGCCATCCCCAGCCGCCGCCCCCACGCCTGTTCTTGCAAAAATCTTTGCAAGAAAGATCAATATAAGAACATAACAAAACAGGCAAAAGCGAGATAAGATGGGCCGTGTTCGGGGCTTTGCCTGGAGCGACTCTGAGCAATTTCTTGCAGATTCTAGGCGAAGCGGATCGGCCGGAAGTTGTACTGTCTGAGCCTGCCGGAAGGCAGGCGAGTTGTGCAACTTCCAGCGGAGCAAGCCTTAGAAGATGCAGAAATGCGAGGCGGAGACGAAAGGCAAAGCCCCGAACACGGCCTCCAATAGGCAAGGCCTTACTAGGCGAATTCAGAGTACCCATTGAATGTTAGATAATATGGTGGTTTTTGCCTTTTTGTTTTATGAAAAAATGGTGAAAACACCTACTTTGTTAAAGCAACTGAGTGTTTTCCCCCATTTTGTGGAAACATATTTTTTGATCACACCTTTAAAGGGCTTATATATCAATAGGTTATAATGGGTAGCCAGCGTCAGTTTATTGGAATGCTTTTTGCTCCATAAAATCCTTGGATTCTTGCCCCATTAACTTAAAGCCTTTCGGCAGTGGAAGGGCAGAGCAGTTGGAATATTCCCCCAAGATTGTTCAACTGCTTGGCACAGATAACAGAGCGCCCTTTCTTGCTGGAAGGTGACAAACTCTTGATTTTAATGAGGAGATCGAGATGAATGGGAAGACAAGAAAGATAGGCAAAATGGGGAAGAGCCAGCTATTGGCTTTCTTGCTCGTTGCCTGCGTGGCTGCCGGAACCGGCTTTTTCGGAGCTGGGCCTGGCGCTGATGAAGCCATAGCCATGCCGGCGAAACATGTGAAAATCTATCTAAGGGATGCTGATGGCAACGTGCTTACCAAAGATGATCTTTATGGCGAAAATGCTACCCAACCAAATGCCTTCAGCATGAAAACGACTTGCGGTTTCTGTCATAATGGAACAGATAGAGACGGAGATGGTGTGGCCCTGGGTGCCACCCTTGTTAGCGTTGATGCAATAGAGAAACATTCTTATCATGCCCAGTTAGGTGCAAACCAATTCTGGGGCTGGAACGCCTTTGAAACTGGTAATACCTCTTCCACGGCAGCTAAAGGCAAGAACTGGGTCCAGTCTCCTGGGCATGTGGGTAAGTGGTGACCGCCTTCGGCGCGCCAGTTGGCGCACCTTTTTGAAGGTGTCGGCAAGCCGAATAACAACAATAAGGATGCCCACGACTTTGGAAACGCAGGCAACTTTACAGACAGAGTTGATATTTCAATGGCTGGTGTGCTGCGTGACTGCGCAGAGTGCCACGTTGGCGGCGGCGCCAACGAGTATGTGATCGACCTCAACGCTACTGCCAGGATTCCTTTCAGGAATATGGATAGCACCGGTGCCTTGAGCGGAGGCTCCTTCAGTATCAATTCTGGCGAATATACTGCTTTCAATTACTTCATTGATACCTATGATGAAGATGGTGACGGAAATAAAACAGAGGTCCTGAACCAAAGCTTTTACAGGACCGGTGTTCTTGAAATGGATTGCTTCATGTGTCACTTCCAGGGCTACGATTGGGAAGCCAGGAAGGATGAGCTCAGGAAGGGGCGTTTCGATGCATCTCGGGTAGTCGGCGCCGGATTGGGCCGGGCCAAGGAGGAAAGGGTCGGTGATGCATGGGATGGCAACTTCTATGGCCGTTTGGTCTCTTATGATGACACCAAAATATTGGTGGATCATCAGAATGGCGATGCCCTGTACCTGGCTCCATACGTGGCTATGGCAATCAAAGGCACCCCGCCGACAGGCAACTGCGCTTCGTGTCACTTTAATGCACATCAGGTGGACTGGAAGAAGCGCGGCGCTACCTGGGGCATGGACTATGAGAATGAAGTGCATGCAAGGCTAGGCTGCATGGGTTGCCACAAACGCCAGGAAGGAACAGAGATAGGCACAGATGGTAAAGCCTCGTCATCCTTGCTAGGCCAGTGTGATCCTGCAAAGGGCAACGTGCCCTTCAGCTCCCTCTGGAACAACACGGACAATACAGGTCTTAGAAGCTGCGAATACTGCCATATTGACCATGAAGGCGGTTTCTTTGGCTTGACTGCTCCTGACCCCATGGACAAACACTACAAGGCTGGCTTGCTTGCAGAGATACTCGGCGACAACAGCACCACGCCAAGCAAGTCTCACTTGGATATAATGCACTGTTCTGCTTGTCACGCCAGAAAGCTTGGCAACGGTACCGGAGCTGCCTTGGTTGATGCTACAGGACCTGACGCAGAAGGCCGTTTAACAGATCATGAAAGCACCACCATTGAGCGCGACATGGAGGACAACCTGGCCTATACATGGAGCAAAACAACGGGTAAGCTCATAGCTTCCCACATCCTGACCACCATGTTCGTTAAAGACATTGATGGCGCCTTTGACTTCAATAAAGATGGTCGGGGTGGTGGAATGGATCCGCTGCTGCAGACTGACATGCTCCGCATGGGAGTTGATCCACTCACCCATGACGGCAATGTGACAGATTCCGATGTGTCTAGCTACCTCAGTGCAGCCCAAACGCAGGTCGGCGGCGGAAATCCAAAGCTCACCTTCATGTCTGTTCCATTCCAGGTCACCCACAATATAGCCCCTGCCAGCCGCGCCCTGGGTGCAAATGGGTGTAATGACTGCCATGGCGGAAGCGTAGGAGTGCTGGGCGGCCAGGGTATGTTCAGCTCGGACTATGACATTGGGCCAAGGGATACGGTGTTCAGCGTCAATGCCGCCTCCGGAGGCAACGTTGCTCCATTTACCAAGATCAAGAATTCAACAACACCTACAGACTTCCATCCCAATCTGGTTGGCAAGGATGGAAAGACTATAGCCTTGCGGGTAATAAGTGGTCCTGATGCTGACCTGAAGGTGCTTAAGAGATGGCAGATGATGTATGATGCCAACTCTACAACAGGTGCCAAGGATTATGTGGGTGTTTATGGGTGCACCACTGGTTGTAATGCCACGCAGTGGGTCGCATACCTCGATTCCATAAATGGCAATGCCGCCCATGGCGTACCGCCTGAAATTACGGCTATAAGCTGTAACGGCACAGGCGCTACCAATTTTGGGGCAAATAATGCAACCATCCAGCTCAATAACGCAGGTGCAATAAATAGCATATCTTGTACGGCAAATGCCACAGATACAGATATGCTCGGCGCCTCTGTGGCAATGACCCTTGATTCCAGCAATACCCAATGGCGCATGGTAGCCGGAAGTGCAAGGCCTCTCCAGAAGGTGCTGAACGGCAACCCGGTGACCATAGACTTCCCGGCAGGTGCAGACAACAATGCAACTGTTGAGGTTACAGTCTACATCACTGATTCCGAGGGTCTTATGACCTTCAAGAATGTGACAGTCAGAATGGATGATACGACGACGCCATAGGTTGCTGAACCAAACCGCCTTTACTCCCTCCGGGTAAGGCGCATTCAAAAGAGCTGGGGCGGAAGCGCCCCAGCTCTTTGTTTTTTTACAAACCTTATATAACCAGGCACTTGTAGTAAAATGACTTGCAATTTGCTAAAGTATAAACAAGTGCCTAACCTCATTGAAAATAGTGGTATTACGCAACGCATTGGCATGTTTTATGCTCATTTTTATATTCAGCATCAGTATGTTGGGGGATTTGCCCCATTGAGCTATCAAAGATTAGCAGGAAAAAAATTACAAAAAAGCGGGGAGGTAATCTTTATGACTAAACGTTTCTTGGCAGTTTGTTTAACTTGTTTGTTCATTTTTTCCACTGCCTTTTTGGCAGCACCAACAGCTGGGAATGCAGCACCAAACGTCTTTTTGAACAGGCCCGGCGAAGTATCCGGTCCTTTCAAATTCATGTTTGAGATAATCGATGTAGCTGGCCTTGGCAACATCAATTTCGACACCTTCAAGATCTATCTGAATGGCCAGGAGGTGGCTGATTTGGATACCATGATCGCCCTCTATGAGGTCGGTTACTGGTATCTGTCTCAGCTTGGTGTCAGCCATCTGCAGGGGACATTCCCTTCGGTCGAACTGCCTCCTGGCACCTGGGAGATAAGGGTCAGCGTGGCAGACGTTAGTGGTGCCACAGGCAGCGATGCGTGCACGGTAGTGGTCAGGTAGTTAAAAGCCTTAAACTGGTATATCCCAGCTCGTAAGTTTGCCCAGTAAAAGATGGAGGTGGGTAATAGGCTGGTTGCGTCAACGCCTACATACTGGTTCGATCAGTACAAATCATGGATAAAAGTCTTCTCCTTTCAACAATAATAGACAACTTGAACAGGCCAGTTTATGTGGTGGAAAACAATAAACTGATCTTTGCCAACCGGGAATTGGCGCACCTGATGGGGTATGAAAGCCCTGATCAGATGCTCTATTCCGATTTTTTCCAAGATATCTATCCAGATCCCGACACCTCAGAGGTCTTCAGGTCGGTCAATAATTTAGTGGTTGAAACGGGGCTGCAGCGGGTTTCTTGGGGCCAGCCGATGAGATGCAGCCGCCAGACAGTCCATTGGGTGGAAGGAGAGGCCTGTCTGGTTCCCCTGGAAAAGTCCAGCGGCGTATTGGGAATATTGAAAGACGTTACCGAGTGCAAGAAAATGGCTGAAGCCGTGCTGGAATCCCAGCAACTTCTAAACAATATCCTTGATGCAATGGAAGACCGGGTCTATGTGGTCACAGAGGATTACAGGCTGTTTTTTTATAACAGGAAAACAAGTCAGACCATGAGTCTTGGCAGTGGCCAAAGCGGCACTTCTTCCAAAGATATCCCTTGTTTTCAGTTGCTGAAAGGCCTTGATGCGCCTTGTATTTTTTGCAAGAACAAACAGGTGTTTGAAGAAAACAGGCCGGTAATTTGGGAATATTTCGATCACAATCTGGGCAAATGGTTTTCTGTTATTGAAAAGCCTATTGTTATTCCAGGAGAAAAACGGGCAAAACTCGTTGTCACCAGAGACATCAGCCGGGTTAAAGAGTCAGAGCATCGGGTGAGGAGCCTTTCCAGGGAGGTGAAACGGGCCCACATGGAAGAAAGGGTAAAGATTTCAAGAAATCTGCATGATGATCTGGGACAGCAGCTCAACTATCTGAAAATCAAACTGGACATACTTTCATCTGCTGCAAGGGAATCGTGCAGTGATTTGGCAGTTGATGCACATGAGGTATCCCTGATACTGGCTGATGTAATAGAATCCACCCGCAATTTGGCACACGGCTTAAGGCCGGAAGCCATGGAGCATTTTGGCTTGATGGATGCTATTTCAAAGGCCTTGGCTATTGTTTCCAATGAATTCGGTGTGGAAACGGATTTCAAGGCTGCTGGCATTGAAGAGGTGGAAATGGACCCTGATATGTGCATAGAGCTCTACAGGATATTCCAAGAAGCAATAAATAATGTTATAAAGCATGCCAGAGCTTCACGGGTTACAATAAGGTTGGTGCGTTCTTTCCCTCACATAATCTTTAAAATAGAAGATGATGGTGTGGGTTTTGATCTAGATGAGCATCTTCACGGAAAAAAAAATGGGATGGGCCTTTCAAATATTTCAGAGCGAGTGGTGCTGCTGGGTGGAAAAATTCAGATATTTTCAGAACGTGGAAAGGGCGCAAAATTGGAGATAAGGATCCCATATGAGTGATTCAACAAAACAGGGCGCCTCTAAAAAGATGGTAATGATCGTTGATGACCATCCATTATTCAGGGAGGGGTTAAAGGCTCTTATTCAAAGAAGCAAAGGTTTTGCTGTCTTTGATGAAGCTGGCAGCGGCCGGGATGCGTGCAAACGATTGACACCGGATGTTCCCGTCGATCTCGTCACTGTAGATTTGTCCCTGCCTGATATAAACGGCATTGAAGTCATAAAAAAGATATCTTCCAAGACCAATATACCAATAGTGGTAATAACCATGCATGCCAGGGCAGACCTGATAAATAACGCCTTTGAGGCAGGCGCAAAGGCCTATATAACCAAAGAGGCAACAAGTGACAGGTTGATGGAGGCCTTCAATACGGTGCTTGATGGAAACTCATTTCTCGATCCAAAGCTTTCTTCACTGGTGATTGAACGCCTGGTTGGCCTGGGAAATAAAAGTCAGCCAAAAGAAAGTGTTTCAGACAAAAGGTATAGCCGCCTTACACCGCGGGAACAGCAAGTCTTGAGGCTTGTGGCTGAAGGCCTTACTAGTAAAGAGATTGCTCAACAGTTGAGTATCAAGGCAAAGACGGTTGAAAATCACAGGAGTCATCTCATGGAAAAGCTGGGGCTTAGAAACAGGGTGGAGCTGGTCAGATATGCTGTAAGACTGGGTATAGTTGAGATTTGAATTCATGCAGGCCTGCTCCGTACCTGCTGTAAATACATCGGCCTTTCTTTCAAAAAGACTTTTGACTACCTCTAAAAATTGTTCTGTTTCCACGCTGGGGCGTGGCTGCCTGGCATTCGAAAAATAATCCTCGAAATATCAACAACATGTCTGCGGTTTTTTTTCGCGCACCTTGCCCTTGAACAAGAATCCTAATTTTGAAGCATTGGAATAAATGACACGTCAAGCAAATGAGTTTTTTGAATGCACAGGCGTGGAGGTGACGGCTGGGAGTGGCTCCTGAACCATTTTTAACGTGAAGAAGATGAAGAGCCTTCAAAGACGCACAGCAGACCTTTAAAAATGGTGAAGGAGACACG
>JALVPX010000025.1 GCA_027031565.1 Deltaproteobacteria bacterium
AATTTTTGCCTGTAAAACGAGTGCAAATGCAAGGGGAGATAGTGGACGTTTACACCAATGCCCCTTTCCCTCATTTTTTTGAATACCTTATCTCTGGAAATATTCGGATCTAAACGCACGACATAAAGGTGATAGGCGTGAAGGCGGTTTTCAAGGCGTTTCAACGGGGTTACTTCACAAATATCTTCAATCAAATTGTCATAAAGATATGCAATTTCACGTCTTCTTTTCAGCCAGCCCTCCAGTTTCTTAAGCTGGCTTATGCCAAGGGCACACTGGATGTCAGATATGCGGTAGTTGTAGCCGATATCTTCCATCTCATAGAACCAGGTGCACTTTTCCTGTCGTGCCTTGAAATCGGCTGAAAGCCCATGATTTCTGAACTGAAGAATCTTTTCTGCGAAATTATCAGAATCAGTGACAACTGCGCCTCCTTCTCCACAGGTAATATGTTTTGCAGGATGAAAGCTATAACATGCCATATCACATACCTGCGCCACAGGCTTGTTCATGTATAAAGCTCCTAGGGCATGACATGAGTCAGATATAAGATAAAGAGAACTGTTTTTGCAGATGGAATTCAGTTCTAGATAGTCACATGGTTGTCCCGCATAGTCAACCGAAATTACCGCTTTGGTATGCTCATTTAGTGCCTTTTTTACCTGGATAGGGTCTATCAGAAGGGTTTTCTCGTCCACATCAACTATTTTAGGCCTTGCACCCGTAAACATTACCGCATTACCAGTGGCAACAAAGGTGACAGCAGGGACTATTACTTCATCACCGGGGCCTATTCCAAGGGCATGCATAGCCGAGTGTAGAGCCGCGGTCCCGCTGTTTACAGCAACTGCCCTTTTGACCCGAGTGAAATGGGCAAGACTTTTTTCAAATTTTTCTACTAAGGGGCCTGTTGTTATGAATGAGGATAAAAGGGCATCGGTAACTGCCTTTATATCATCTTTATCAATGGATTGCCTGGCGTAGGGGATCATTTTATGGTTGGTTACAGGCGCTTACATATTTTTTGGAATTGTTGGAGTTGGTGAACAAGCCCGGTTTTGTATCAAATATTCCTTTCCTGTCGCTGTTGCCGAATACAACTGTCCTTAACTCCTCAACAGTCATCCATAGTTCGTTTTTATCACTTGTATAAACAAAACCATCGGGCAGGGCCTTTGCACCTTTGTAGTTAGAGCGACTCCACCAGGAAAAGCTTGGCAATACAACATATATGCCCTTGTATTCAATAGTATTTCTGGCCTCGTCTTCTCCTGTAAGGGCCTCATGGAGTTTTTCTCCTGGACGAATGCCTATTGTCTTTATCTGACATTTTGGACAGATGGCTTTTGCCAGATCTATAATTCGCATGCTGGGTATTTTGGGAATAAAAATTTCTCCTCCTTGCATATAATTAAATGCCTTGAAGATTAAATTTACTGCTTGGTCCAGCGTTATCCAAAATCGTGTCATACGTTTGTCAGTAATGGTTAATACTCCTTTTTCTCTTTGCTTTAAAAACAGAGGAATAACGCTGCCTCGGCTTGCTATTACGTTCCCGTAACGCACACACGAAAACCTGGTATCGCGTTCTCCAGCATATGCATTTCCCTGTATAAAGAGTTTGTCTGCACATAATTTCGTGGCACCATAAAGGTTAACAGGGTTTACCGCCTTGTCTGTGCTAAGGGCAATTACCTTTTTTACATCTGAATCTATGGCTGCATTAATGACGTTTTGAGCCCCGTGTATGTTAGTTTTTACTGCCTCGAATGGATTGTATTCGCAGGCTGGGACCTGTTTGAGAGCGGCAGCATGAACAACGTAATCCGCTCCCTCCATAGCACGCCGTAAGCGATTTTCGTCTCTGACGTCACCAATGAAGTACCTCAGTCTTGCATCGTCAATTTCCTGACGCATCTCGTGCTGTTTCAATTCATCCCTGCTGTAAATCCTAATGGCCTTGGGAGCACATTTTGTGAGTAGTGATCGGCAAAAATGCTTTCCAAATGAGCCTGTTCCACCGGTAATCAAAACAGTTTTATTTTTAAATATGTCTCCAGGATTTTGAAAAGTTTTCATGTCAGGCACCGCGATTTATTTAGACTCTTTAACGAAATAATAGGTATCTTTATTGTGAGAAAAAGTTAATTCACCTGAAGAAGCTGAAATGGATAAAATTAACTGGCGAAAAACTTCTTCTGCTTGAATAATGAAACCATAATATATACTTAAAGACTGTTTCAGGAATTCTCTTGAGAGCTTGTCATCAATAATTAAATTAGAAAAAATATAAATGAATGTTTCTATATGCCAAAGTGTTCCTCTAAATAGTATAAAGGTTAAATG
>JALVPX010000026.1 GCA_027031565.1 Deltaproteobacteria bacterium
GATGGAACCCTGGATCTGCACACCTTTCACCCCAGAGAGGCAAGGTCCTTGGTCGATGAATACCTGAGAGTTTGCAGGATGAAAGGGATATTGCAGGTGAGGATCATACATGGAAAAGGCAAAGGCATTTTGAGAAAGGTGGTTCACTCGGTCTTGGAAAAACATCCGCACGTGGCTTCTTACAAGCTGGCCGGAGAAGACAGGGGAAGCTGGGGTGCCACCCTCGTCACGCTTCGTGCTTGACACTTGTAAAACAAAAAGCCGGGCCATCTCCGCCCGGCTAGTGTGATAGTTCGAAAATTTTAAACCGATTCCTAACGGCCTCTGGTAGCCCTTTTTGCAGCCTTAAGCGGGTTTACCTTTTTGCCAGAGGCATCCTTTGGGACCTCTTTCTTTACATGTGTTGCAAAATTGCAAATCCCCCTTTGCCATTTGGCTGCCGGCTGGGGATAAATTGCACAAAATTTTGTTGATCCATAGGTCACGACCCTCCCGCAACCTTCGCACTTTTCGACAATCTCAAAGCATGCACCGCCAGCATAGGTACAGCCATTCTTGCTCATAAAGGTACAGTGGGCTCCCGGCCTGAGTGTTGTACATTCCATTTTATATCCTCCGGAATTTTTTCTACCTTAAATGAATCACTCTATATACAAGGAATTCGAAAATGGTGCAACAGCAGTCTGAGGGGGAAAGGTGAATAATCTAATGGCAGAAACAGTGAGAAAATGGATGCAATGTAGATAAGCAACGGCTATGCAGCATAATCGCCATTTTTGAAAGCCTTGAAGCAGAAAGGCCCCAAATTTGGGGCCTTTCTGACTTTGGATGGCTGCGATACCATTAATCCGCCTTTCGGCGTAAAAACGTGGGTATTTCCAGAAAGTTTTCATCCACCTCTTCAAATCCTTGGCCATTTGCAACCTTTTTCTTCTTTTTTCTCCACTTTTTTTGTTGCGTCAGTGGCAACTCTGGTTCTCTGTCCATATTCGTGGCGCCCCGTTTGACTTCCTCCCTGGCCTCATTCAGGGAAACTACTTCTTCGAGGCTGGTTACCACCTTTTCAGCGGGCTGCTGCACTCTGGTAACTGTATGCTGTTCTTCCGAAGGTGATTGTGTTTCGCTCATGCCAATGCCGGTAGCGATAACCGTTACCCTTATTTCATCTCCAATGTTGTCGTCAAACACGGTGCCCCATATGATGTTGGCCTCTGGGTGGGCCTCTTGATGGATCAAGCTGGAGGCCTGGTCAACCTCTTCCATGCTGAGCGTGGCACTACTCGCAGTAATATTCATGAGTATGCCCCTAGCACCGCTTATTGATATGTCTTCGAGCAAGGGGTTGGCGATGGCAATCTGCACTGCCTCCAATGCCCGACGCTCTCCCCTGGCCACACCAGTTCCCATGAGGGCGGTACCCATCTCTTGCATGACGGTGCGCACATCGGCAAAGTCCACGTTCACATATCCCTGCACGACAATGAGATCAGATATGCCCCTTACGGCGTAGTAGAGCACTTCGTCTGCTTTTTTGAACATCTCCAGAATGGGGGTGCTGGGGTCGGCAAGGCTCCTCAGCCTGTCATTGGGAATGGTGATTATTGTGTCTACCACCTTGCGCAGTTCCTCAATGCCATTTTCGGCCGGGAGCATGCGTTTTTGGCCTTCAAAAGCAAAGGGGCGGGTGACGACCGCCACAGTCAATGCACCAATTTCCTTGCTGATTTCAGCAATCACCGGGGCTCCGCCTGTGCCTGTGCCGCCACCCATGCCAGCAGTGATAAAGACCATGTCGCTTCCTTCCAGCGCGCTGCGGATCTGGTCCACACTCTCTTCAGCCGCTTCCCTCCCTATTTCCGGCCTGGCCCCAGCCCCCAGACCCTTGGTAAGGCCTGATCCGAGCTGGATTTTTATGCCTGCCCTCGATGTCTCAAGGGCCTGGGCATCGGTGTTGGCAACGATGAATTCAACGCCTTGGAGTTCGGCATTGATCATGTTGTTGACAGCGTTGCCTCCGCCTCCGCCTACGCCAATGACTTTGATCTTTGCACTGCTGTTTTCTACAAATTCAAAGGACATATTGACCCCCTATTGCCCATTTTAATCTGTTAAAATCCAAACCAAGACTTCATTCTGTTGGTTACCCTGTTGAATATGTTTCCATCTCTAATACGAAATTTTTTGACCGGACGGTTTTCAAGGCCGTAGAGCAGCAGACCTACTGCCGTGGCATATTTGGGCTCGTTTACCACATCCACCAGCCCGGAAATATTGCGGGGCGTTCCAACCCTGGTAGGCATCTGGAAGATCTGTTCTGCCATTTCAGCAAGGCCTGGAAGCAATGCAGAACCTCCTGTGATTACCACGCCTGACCCGAGCAGGTCCTTCATCTCTGTCCGGTGTATCTCCTGGTCTATGAGCGTGAGTATTTCTTCGACCCTGGGCTCCAATATTTCAGCCAGTATGTGCCTGGAAAGTAGCCTCGGCTTGCGGCCTCCAACACTGGGGACCTCGATCGTTTCATCCTTTGGTATAGTGGCGCTCAAACAGCTGCCATGTTTGACCTTGATCTTCTCGGCCTCTTTCATGGGAGTGCGCAGCCCAACAGCTATGTCATTCGTCAGGTTGTTTCCGCCAAGGCCCAGAACCGAGGTGTGCTTTATGGTGCTGTCGGCAAAGATTGCCAGGTCTGTTGTCCCGCCGCCAAAGTCAATCAGCGCAACGCCCAGGTCCTTTTCTTCATCTGTAAGGACCGCCTCTGCCGAAGCCAGGGGCTGCAAAACAATGTCTATTACGTCAAGGCCTGCCCGGTTGGCGCACTTGATGAGATTCTGTGCCGCAGTGACCGCACCTGTGACGATGTGTACCTTTGCCTCAAGGCGCACTCCTGTCATGCCAACAGGATCGAGGATGCCGGCCTGTTCATCCACCACATACTCCTGGGGCAATATGTGTATGACCTCTCTGTCCAGGGGGATGGCCACTGCCTTTGCTGCATCTATGACCCTGTCTATGTCTTCTTCCGTAATTTCGCTTCCTTTTACTGCAATAACGCCATGGCTGTTAAAGCCCTTGATGTGGCTTCCTGCAATGCCTATATAGACGGCGTTGATCTCGCAGCCTGCCATCAGTTCGGCTTCTTCCACTGCCTTGCGTATGGCGTTTACCGTGCTTTCAATATTGACCACGACGCCCTTTCGAAGGCCTGCAGAGGGATTAGTGCCCACACCGATGATCTCTATACCGTTTTCATCAGGCTCGCCCACAACGGTGCAGATCTTGGTAGTGCCTATGTCAAGGCCAACGATCACATCGTACGCTCTTTCAGACATCTACCGTACTCCCTTCAATTTCACCCAGGCCTGGTTGGGGCCATATTCCATGTCTATTTCAGCAACCCGCTTGTAGGTCTTTGAGTTGTATAGATGGTATAAGACCTTTTCAGCACGCTCCAGATCCCTTTCCAGATGTTTTGCCGCCATCCTGACGGGAACAGCCCTGTCACGGGTATAGACCAGGATCTCTCCGCGGCCGTCCAGCCGGAGTTCGCTGATGTTGTTTGCACTCAAAAGTCTGGGGCCGTTGTTTGCCAGGTCAAGCAGTTCAAGGGTTGCTTTGGCATATTCAGGCAGCTGATTTTGTTCAATTTCATCCTTTTTGATGCCGGAAATTATTGGAAGGCTGAGCTTGCGCCTTCCCAATTTGTCAAAGATTGTTCCCTTTTTATCCACCAGATAAAGGGTGCCGGCGTTCAATATGGCAACAGGCTTCCTTTCCTTTATGGAGATGATCAATTTGTCCGGGAACTCACGCCTGATCCTTGCCTCTTCAACCCAGTTGCGTGCCTCTAGCGCAGCCTCTGCCTTGCGGGTGTCATACCCGAGAAGGCTCGTCCCAACGGTGGCGTTTGTAATACGGATGACATCGATCCTGCTCAACTCGTTGTTGCCTCTAACTTCAACAGTCCTGAGCCGGAAGACATCCCCTTCCCTAAGCCAGCTGTACAATATCAATGAACCCAGGCACGTAAGGCCTATGCACAGCACCAGGGAAATGGCAATGAACAACCGCCTGGGGTTGGTTTTCTTGCCGGCCCTGGTCTTCCTGGTCTGCATCCTGCTTTTCTTTTTTTTGACCCTTCTCATGCCCTTTCTTTCCAAATATGGATTTCAGGCCGCAGTTCAATGCCTGTTTCAGTCTTTATCTTTTCTTGAATTATTGTTATCAAATCCATGACCTGGGTGCTGGTTGCCCCTCCAAGGTTCACGATGAAATTTGCGTGGAGCCGTGAAACCTGGGCCTTGCCAACTGTAAGACCTTTGAGCCCGCACTGCTCGATCAGGGAACCCGCAGGCCCTTCGTCTGGATTCTTGAATACGCATCCTGCATTAGCCTTGCCGAGGGGTTGCGTCCTGCACCGCTTCTTCATTACCGACCGGATCTTTTTAAGCGATCTTTTCAGAGAACCCTTCCTAAGCCTGATTCTGGCCCCTGTAACCAGGCAGCCCTCGGGGATGTTCGTACTCCTGTAGGAGAAGTCGATTTCTGATGCCGCCACCCATGAGCTTCCTCCCGGGCCTGTAAGAAGCAGCTCATCCACGACATCGTTCATGGAGATGCCGTTTGCGCCTGCATTCATGCATATGGCTCCGCCAAGGCTTGCAGGTATGCCGGCAAGGGGCTCCAATCCAGTAAGGGAATTTTTCAAGGTCCATGCAATCAGGGCCTGAAGTCTCATCCCGGCTCCGGCCTGGACTATGAAGGTGGAATCATCCTGTTTGCCAGCTATGACAGGCCGGCTGTCGAGGTGATCAAGGCATATCACCGGCCCTATGCCTGAATCATCTACAAGCAGGTTGCTTCCCCGGCCCAGGACCCTGAATGGGACATCTTGAACGTCGAGCAGTGCAAGCACCTCTTCGAGCGCAGGCAAGGTGAAAGGCCGAATGAAGGCCTTGCAGGCCCCGCCTATCCTGAAGCTGGTATATGGTGCCATTGCCACCTCCGGCACGCACTCAACCCCCCTGATTTTGTTCAGTTCATCACAGAGCAATGTCATATTTCATCTGCTCCAGCAGGGCGTAAATTTGATGACCGGTTCTGCCTATGCTGCCAGCGCCAAGGGTAATTATTACATCCCCGGGCTGGGCCGTTTTGAGTACAGCCTCAGGCATTAAATCAACGCTCTTTACAAATTCGACCAGGCCTCCCCAGCTGCTTTTGACCTCTTTGGCGAGTCTTTTGCCTGTGACACCTAAGATGGGAGGTTCGCTGGCTGGATATATTTCAGTAATCCACAACATGTCTGCGTTATCGAAGGCAGTGGCAAATCGGTCCATAAGGGCCTTTGTCCTTGTGTAACGATGAGGCTCAAAGAGGACCAGGAGCCGCCTTTCGGGCCAGCACGCCCGTGCTGCCTTCAGGGTCGCCTCGATTTCGGTGGGATGGTGGGCATAATCATCAACCACCAATATGTCGTTTCTTTCACCCAAGATATCAAAGCGGCGCCCAACGCCGGTGTAGTCCCTTAGTCCGGCTGCCACATCTTCAAACGATATGCCCAGTTCAAGGCCGGTGGCAAGAGCGGCCAGGGAGTTTTGCACATGGTGCATACCCGGAACGTGAAGTTCAATAGTGCCGAGCGGCTGATCTTTCCTCCAGGCAGTATAGGTGGTGTAAAGCCCGTCAAAACGAATGTCCGCGGCCCTTAAGTCAACCTCGGGTCCAGTGCCGTAGGTTATGCATTTTTTCTGCAAATCCCCTTTCATGGCAGAAAGATGGGGATCATCGCCGCAGAGCACCGAGAAGCCGTAAAAGGGAATCTTGTCCAGAAAGTCGCGGAAGGCCTGCTTGATGGATTCAAGATCTGGATAGTGATCAAGGTGTTCCAGATCTATATTTGTGACAACGGCAACACAGGGCGTAAGTCTCAAGAAGCTGCCGTCGCTTTCGTCAGCCTCCGCCAGCAGAAAGTCACCGTCGCCCCAGTATGCGTTGGTCTTGAGGCTGTTTACCTTTCCCCCGATTATCACAGTGGGATCGAGCCTGCCGGCATTCAAGACCGAGGCCATCATTGATGTGGTGCTCGTCTTGCCGTGGGTGCCAGCCACAGCAATACCGAATTTTTTGAGCCTCATGAGTTCGGCAAGCATTTCTGCCCTTTGAATAATGGGAATAGAAGATGCTTCGGCCGCCCTGATCTCCGGGTTGTCCTTTTTGATGGCAGATGAAATGATCACCACATCGGCGCCAGAGACGTTTTCTGCTGCGTGCCCTATATGTACCTCAGCACCGGCAAGGCGAAGCTGTTTTATGGTTTCGCTGGGTCTTATGTCTGAACCGCTGACCTTGTTTCCTAGCGTGAGCAGCACTTGGGCTATCCCGCTCATTCCAATACCGCCGATTCCGATAAAGTGAAAATGTTGCTGTCTAAACATGGCTCTTTTCCAATTTCTGTTCTGGCTGCAGATTTACTGCCGCCTTATCCCCCTCTTTTTTTTTGTCAACCATCTGCAAAAGCCCCTGAGCAATCACATCAGCTGCATCCTTGCGCCCCAGTTTCTGGGCGCTCTTAGACATCTGCCTCAAACGCTCAGGTGCATCCAGCAGTTCCTGTATTGCTGAAGCCAGTTTCACGGCTCCAGTCTCCCCTTCCTTGAATACTAATGCTGCCCCGGCAGATGCCAGGTAGTCTGCGTTGGCATCCTGGTGCCCTGAGGCCGCATGCGGATAAGGAATGAGCAAGGCAGGCCTTCCAACGGCTGCCAGTTCAGAGACCGTTCCTGCCCCAGCCCGAGCTATCACAAGGTCTGCCCAGCCAAGATGCCTCCCGATATCATGTAGGAACGGCCTGATGTCCGAAGGCACATCCGCCTTGGCGTATTGGGCCCGGACCAGTTCCTCGTCGGCCTCGCCTGTTTGGTGCATGACTGAAATGATATGACCAGAATTCCACACGCTCATCAGGGCCGACGTCACCATCTCATTGATGCCCCTGGCGCCCTGGCTGCCTCCCAGGACCAGGATTCGTTTGCACCCATTGGAGGGCCTTTTGTATCTGGCAGCCTGCTCGATGAGCTCCGAGCGCACTGGGTTGCCGCTTACTATCACATCTTTTCCGGGGAAGAAATCCCTTGTCTTCGGAAATGAGACAAAGATCCTCCTGGTGAATTTGGCGGCCAGCCTGTTGGCAAGGCCGGGAATCACGTTTTGTTCATGAAGTGCAGTTGGTATG
>JALVPX010000027.1:0-6775 GCA_027031565.1 Deltaproteobacteria bacterium
AAGCTTGCAGCTGAACATGGCAAGACGGCCAAGTATCAAAAGCTGATCAACAACCTCCTTGCCAAGCCAGAGCATAAGTGGCGTATCGAAGGCTTTGGTGCTGAGATACAGAAGCTCATTGAGGAAGAACGCAAGGAACGTTACGCACAATAATAAAAATCGTCAAACCGCAGCCGCCTTTGGCCTTGCAGCCTCAGGCGGCTGCTTTTATTTTGGAGCCATGAAAAAAACCATATCAGCCATAATTTCGATTTTTTCTTTTCTCGCTATCTTAGGAACGTTGACTTTGTGTAAGGCCGAGAAAGGCCCTGAAGAGATAATCGGTGCAGTAAAGAAATTAGAACTGTCGTACAAGGGCTATACACTTGGACAACGCCTTGATTCCACAAAGCTCAAAGCCCTCAAGAAAAGCCCAGAAAAGGATTCCTATCCAGGCACAATAAAAATGATCGACAATGGCTTGATCATAGTGATTGATAAGAAGAATCAGATAATAGTTGCAGTAAGCAAGAGGGTGAAAGGTGCGGCATCCAATGAGCTCAAGGCCCTAGTGAACGAATTGATGCTGCTATTCGGGGAGCCCACTGCCGTGGCCCATGAAAAGATCATATATTGGGCTTACGGGAAAAACGGCAAGATAACAGATGAGGCCTATAACAAGGCTAAAGACACTGGCAAACTGGAAGTGTTGGCCACGGTCAAATTGAACAGCAGCAAGAGGATTTTCAAGGTCACATCTGATAAAAAAGAGAAGGCAGATGTTTATGTCATCATGTCTTCTGAACCGCTCATTAGTGCTCTGCTGAAACACTAACCTCTATTACATATACGGTTGAGCACATATAATCCATCTGGACAAAAAGGCCTCTTATCGGCCATTTCAAACACCTTCTGCACAGGCAGAAACAGGCCTTCTGCCACCTCTTCCTCCTGGAGTACTAAGGGTCCATCCCATACACAGGTATAAGCCCTGCCCCACACCCTATTCGTGTCATTTTCGTGATAAAATTCAAATTCATAATTTAGACTAGTTCCTTTAACCCCCAATTCTTCATAAAGTTCCCGCTCTGCTGCCTGCTGCCAAGTCTCACCGGAAAGCACCACACCACCGGCTGCAACGTCATAATGGGAAGGATAAAGGTCTTTGTCAGCAGTGCGCTTATGCACAAAAATTTGGCCTTGTGAATTGAAAAGCAATATATAGGTGGCTCTGTGGATAAGCCTGTCCCGGCGCATTCTGCTTCTTGAAGCCTCACCAATTGGACGGTTAAGCTCGTCGACTATCATTACGACTTCTTGTGGAGACATAACGGTTCCCTCAATATGGCTTAAAGGATCATTAACGAATGTGCCCCTTAATGCCATAAATTGCCACAAAGCTGCCTAAACCGCACCCGTCCATGATCTTGTTTGCCAGTCTGCCGTGCTCTTCAATGATTGTCTGAACTACCCTGCCTATAACGAATCCTGCTGCTTCGAGCAGATCCGCCACTTCTTCGCAGCTGAAGAATGTGGCTTCGCCATAAAATTTGCTTTTATCCTTTCGAGACTGGTAGGCTTTCCCCAATGGGCTGTCTCTATCAACAAATCCCACTATCATTCCTCCACCCGGTTTTAAAATCCTGTAGGCTTCTTTGAAAGAGGCTACAGGATCATCCACAAAACAAATAGTTGTGACCATGAGACAGTAATCAACAGACTCTGACTGGATGGGAAGGGCCTCTGCGACGCCACATGCGACTTCGATATTTTTGCCTTGGCCCTTTTGGCCATTATAAAACTTGGATCCACACCGATTTTTACTTTAAGCGGCACGGCAAACATGCCTGAGCCTACACCGATCTCAAGGCCTCTACTACTTGAGATGGTATCTGCCAGAGTGCGCAGCGCCGTGATTTCAAGCCTGTACAGCTCCTGGTGTTCATCAAACCACTTGTCATATTCCTGGCTGTAAAGATCAAATGGTTTTGTCTTTGCCAAGGCTATCCCCTTGTTTCACACGATTACAGTGGTGCCCCCACCACCTTTGCCATGAATTCATCCATTGTGTAAAGGCATGCACAGGAAGCCCAATTTTTCAAGGTCTCGAGGGCATCAAAATCAAGGAACCATTTTGGACCAGACCGGGCTTCAAGACTTTTCAACATCTTTTCGGAGGCCAAAAAGGCCTTGAAATAATCGAGTGAATAAAAATCTGGCATGAGGTCAAAGAGATAGGTCTCGGGATCATATTTAAAACCTGTCTCCCTCTCCATAACCTCTGCATACAGCCCTTGCCCCCTTGACACAAGATCCTTAGAAAAATTTTCATATTCAACCAAAAATTTTGCCCCATATCGTCTGGTGAGCACTTTGAATTTGATGCCATGTATTCGTTCAATTTCTTTTGCCTCTGGCAAGCTGTTTCCAGCCAAGGACTCAAGGAATTCCTTCTTCATGCACAGTCGTTGAAACAAAAAGGCAAAGGCCTCGGGGATTTCCCCAGAAAGCAAAAACTCCCTGGCCTCCAATGGGGCGTCTGAAGAGGTGTTAAGAAAATAAAAGGCATGGCCCATTTCGTGGAAGAGCGCTTCCCAGTCGAGCCAGCCGCATATTGGGCTCACAAATATGTGCACCTCACTTGGCACCGAGACGGGGATACAGAAAGATTGGCTTCCAGGTTTTCCATGACCATGAATCTTAAGCTGAGGCCCTTCCTTTATACCAATCGAGTCAAAAAAGGACATTGCGATTTCGGAGGACGCAAGGGAAGGGAAGTACGCATCCATATATCTCATGCCCAGCAGATAAATCGCATCAAAACGGTTGGCCTCTGAAAAGTTATGGCCAGGTTGCACATTGTCAAGCCACTCTTCCACCTGCCTCATATATTCTTGTCTATGGGTATTTAAAAAGGACCGGCAACGTTTGACTTCTCCATGCAATTTCGGCCCGCGTCTGGCCTCACAAAAGACCACATAGTTTTCATAACCCAATTCATCCGATACAGCAGCCAGAAGAGCCTGCCAGGTAGCATGGCTAAAAGGGGCAAGAAACCTGCACAACGCCAGTGCCTCACGGGCCAGTATGCGTCTTTTACCCCACACGTCACAGTTCTGGCACCACGTTATGATCTCTCTAAAGGGAATGTTTTCTCCATTTACCTGGGCTGCAGCCCTTTCCATCCACTGAGAAAACATGGCCTGGAGGGGCTCCACCCTTTTACGGAGAAAGAGGTCTTCTGCAATAAAGGTGGCACGGCCTGTTATTCCCCTGTCCCTGAACAGCTTCCTTATCTTGGCAAGATCATCATGGTCAGGAAACGTTTGGGTGACCTCGCCAATGCCAGCACCCTCTTCCCCCTGCAAAAGGGCGATCTCATGCAACCGCTGTTCCCTGAGCTTTGCGAAAATCCGTTCTTTTAATTCGGAGCTTATCAGATTCCGCACGTTATATGCCTTTGCTCACGATTAGATGTCTTTCCCTTAGAAAGGTACAAATTCTTTCTGCAATAACTTGATAGCCTCGTGCATTTGGGTGTAGCCCATCACTCAAAAAATGATCTTTGCGGTCTTGCAGGCCATCAAAGATGTTTTCATAAAGCCCTGTCGAAAATCTCTGTGACAATTCCCGGTACATCGCTGCCCATGCCTGAATTCCTGGCTCTTCAAAATAAAATCCAGCCAAAATGACCTTGGTTCCCATGGCCAAGAACGGTTTCATTATGGCTGCGAGGTTATTAGAGACGCTTTCAATGGATAGGCCCATAAAAAAATCGTTTATACCCAACTCTATAAATGCGATGTCGGAAGCAGGCTCTAGTGCCTGATCGAGCCTTCTCAGTGCATCGAACGTGGTATCGCCTGAGACGCCAAGGTTAAAGGTCTTCACAAAGGCCAGGCGCTCAAGAACAGATGGCCACGCAGCGCTCGAAGGCACCATGTAACCTTCTGTAATGCTGTCTCCGAAACAGACCATGTTTATGCTGGCATTACCCTGCCTGTCCATAGCTCCTCCATGGAGATAAATCGATAAATACTTGCCAACAGGGGTGCCATCATGGTAAGCCTTTGTGCGCGTTGGTTCAATCACAGAGGGAGTGATTTACCAGATACATAAACGAATGTTAGAAACTATGACAAGGCTGCCTGGGTAAATTTCGTACAAGCTGACAGCACAGCCTTGATCAGCCTACTTGTTAAAGAAAAAAATAGTCGTGTTGAAAGGAGATGAGGATGAATAAGACGTGTCTCATACTTATGGCAATATTTTTTGTTTTAATCAACATTGGACCAGGAAATGCCACAACTATTCAATATATTGCCACAAACTTGCAAGATAGTGACCCTAATCAGGATTTGTGGCAGTATAGTTACCTGGTTAGTGATCGCACCTTTTCAGAAAACACGGGTTTCACCATTTATTACGAATACGGTCTTTATGACTCAATAACGCCTGTCTCTGCTCCGGCTAAATGGAATATAGATTCATGGGATCCTGACCCCGCTTTCCAAGATAACGGAGCCTATGATGCACTCGCTTTGGTGGACGATCCGCCACTTGATTCTCCTTTTGTTGTCAATTTTGTATGGCTTGGAAATGGGGAGCCAGGACCTCAGCCCTTTGAGATTTATTATGATGATGGAAACACCTTTAAAATCCTTGAGTCTGGCACCACAACTTCTTCGCCGGTTCCGCTGCCAAGCACACTGCTTCTGCTCATCTCTGGCCTGGCAGCAGGTCTTTGTAATAGGCGCTCAAAAGGCCCTGGCCACCTAATGTAACACTGCCTTAGTAGCTGTAGAGATAGGTTGAGCCAGTCTCAAAGCAGCAGATAATTTGCATTGGGCTGGCTGAACCAGCATTTTCCGGCCTGCCTTTAAATATACTTCAGCAAGACCGGGTAGCTCATCACGCTACATGACTATTTCAGTTTTTAAACCATTACGCATCTTCCCAGAGCGCTTTTAAACGTTTTGGCAATTCTGCCTCCACATCTTGTGCTTCTCCATCTGAAACGTGCCTTTTGATGACATGGAATACCGCCTTTATGGCCTTGATTGCTGTGTCTTTGTCCTTAAAGTCCACTTCACCCCTGGGTGTATCATATTTCATAACCTCTTCTATAAATTCGTCCACGTCTTTGATCTTCTCGGGGGTCTTGGACAACTTCCAGCCATCCACATAAACTGCCTTTATAGCCATTGGAAGCTGTGCCAACAAATGCATGGATTCTTCATGTGTCAGCCTGTTTCTCAATGCCCTCAAAACAGCTTTAAGAACCCTGCCTGCCCTTTTTTTATTTTCGGGCTCACCAAGTTCCTGTGCCAATTCTTTTAGAAAAATGTTGCCCTTTTCTGCATACTTTTCAAAATTCATCATCTCCCCTCCTTATTTTGAGAATGTTCTTTTTATCAAAAGTTAATAATCCAAGAGACTCGGGCAAGAGGAGGGGTGACTGCTCGACTGGCTGTTTTAAACTAAGGATGGCATCAAGAATTACTTTTGCTGGCAGGAATCCAACTCTTCGAGTTTTTTGTAAATCTGGTCGAGTTTCTTATGCAAAGAGTTTGTTGCCTTAATATTTTTGTATGCATTTATGATGAGTTTCAAAGACACAAGGAAGATCGCTGCCTCCAAAAGGAGATCACGGGTAAAGCCCTTCACAAACAATGCGAGGGCAAAAAGGACCAGTGTTGCCACAATGACCAAGAAGGTACCTATGTCGAAATAGCTGTCTTGCATTTTTTTCATACTAATGGGGCAGCCGTTCAATGCCAAGGGCAACGTCTGGCCTTTTAACACGAAGAGCGGCCTTCCATTCCAGATTCTTTGTATTTATATGAAAGGCCGCCTTGGATGGGGTATCAAAAAGGTCTTAAAACCATCATCATGCTATGAAGGAGAGATAGTCTGTAAACTCATTTCCAAGCTTGGGAAATACCTTGTTAGGATCGACTGCTCCGTCGCTTAACCACGATACCAGGGGCGCCAGATATTGCTCCACCGATGTGGTGGGAACCATGACGTTTCCCCACATATCAGGGGAGCCGGTTCTGATCTCCGGCATGGTTCCGTGAAAGCCTCCCTGAACGGCTCCGCCTGCAACAAAGGCATTGCCACCCCAGCCGTGATCCGTACCGTTTCCATTTGACGTGATGGTGCGGCCAAAGTCAGATGTGGTAAAGGTGGTCACCTGGTCAAAAACCCCAAGGGTTTTCATTACCTCGTGAAAGGTACCCAGGGACTTGTCCAAATAATCCACTTTGTGTGCGCCATTGTTTGATTCAGGCTCTTCCAGCAGGGGCTCATTGTGGGTGTCCCATCCGTGGTAATTGACAAAGAATATCTGGCGGTTTGGGAACGCCCCGTTGTCGTTTCCATCCAACTTGGCCTTGATGAGCCTGGTTACAAGCTCAAGCTGCTCGCCAAGGGATTTCCCCTGCTCATGGACACCCCTGTCAAAGTTCACTATGGGATCTGCCATGACCCCGCTTAGCTGGTTGTGCAGTTCTATCTCATCTACTCTTGTTTTGGCAAACATGGCTATGAGCCTGTTTGGATTTGAAATTGTCTGTCTGAGGAGCTTTCTGTAGGCCTCTCCAACACTTGTGTCTTCAGGGCGAACCCTGTAAAAGTCATCAAAGGCATATATCTCATCACTTACGAGAAACTGCTTATGCTGACCACCCCTCTGCATGAGATTCCTTCCCCCCACACTTATGTTGACGAGATTTCCAAGGTGCATCTCATCTGATGCCACTGCTGCCCAGCCCTTATTGTTATTGCCTGCCAA
>JALVPX010000027.1:6785-7216 GCA_027031565.1 Deltaproteobacteria bacterium
ATCAGGCAGATTGGGAATGGGCTCCCCTGTGTTGTTGGCCTGCTCTATCTGGCTGTGTGAAATGGGTGAATTGAGCATTCCAACATTTGCTATCACGGCAAGGTTGCCCTGGTTGAACATCTGCTGCATGCTGGTCATGCGGGGATGAAAGCCATACACCGAAGAGGAAAGTTCCAGCAAGTTTTCCCTGGTAAGTGCCTGTTCCTCTCGCACTGTTTGGTATTCTGAATAGAGTGAGGCATCCTTGTGGGGAACAACCATGTTGAAGGAATCTGCGCCACCTTCAAGCATGATGCATACAAGCGCCTTGTAGTCTCCGGCCCCCCAGCAGATGTCTGAACCAAAGGCTGACATGGCCATTGTACCTGCCAGGGTCAAAAGTGATTTTTCCAAGAACTTTCTTCTATTATATTTGTAATTATTCATGTTAA
>JALVPX010000028.1 GCA_027031565.1 Deltaproteobacteria bacterium
GTCCACGGAGGAGTCTGTACGCGCCTTTTCAGAGGAAAAGGGTGTCAAGCCCGGGCTCATAATAAACGGCGTTCGCACGTGCGTGACCGGCCAATCGGTGGGGCCGGGCCTTTTTGACGTGCTTGTTGCCATCGGCCAGGAACGCGTGGTGGAAAGGCTTAGAAGGGTACCGGAGCTTTACAGTTGATTCCAATATCTCGCGCATCGACAGGAGAGGGCAGAAAACGTCTCGAACAGGTGCTTGGCAGGCGTTTTGAAATAGATCAGGACCTCGAAAACAGGGTCAAAGATATACTTAAAAGGGTTGAGACAGACGGGAACAAGGCCCTTGTTCACTATACACGCCAATTTGATGCGCCGCAGTTTTCACTGGATGATCTCGTAGTAACCGGCCAGGAAATCGATCAGGCCTACGAAGCAGTGTCACCGGAATTTTTGATTGCCCTGCGAAAAGCCCGGCGCAACATAGAAGAGTTTCATAGGCCGCAGTTGCAGAAATCATGGTTCATGACCAGGGATGACGGCTCCATACTCGGGCAGCGCGTATCGCCGGTGGATGCTGCTGGTCTTTATGTGCCTGGCGGGCAGGGCGGTAAAACACCGCTGGTCTCTTCCGTCCTGATGAATGGGATTCCGGCTAAAATTGCGGGTGTTGAAAGGATCGTTCTTGTTACTCCGCCTTCGGACGATTGCAGCGCCAGCCCGCATCTTATAGTTGCTGCCCGGGAAATTGGTATAAGCGAAATGTACAAGGCAGGCAGTGCCTGGGCAATCGCCGCCCTTGCCTTCGGCACCGAGACGATAGCACCGGTGGACGTAATAGTTGGGCCAGGCAATATCTTCGTTACCATAGCTAAAAAACTGGTATCCGGGCGGGTCGGCATTGATATGGTGGCGGGACCAAGTGAGATCCTGGTGATAGCGGATGAATCCGCAAGGCCGGAATTTGTGGCTGCTGACCTGCTTTCCCAGGCTGAACACGATGCGATGGCAACTAGCATACTGCTGACTACCTCCGAAGACCTCGCAAAAGGTGTCTGCCTGGAGCTTGATAAGCAGCTTGAATCTCTCGCGCGGGCCGAGGTGGCCAAGCAGTCATTGCAAGGCAATGGTCTAATTTTGGTGGTAGATGATCTCGAAGAGGCGGCACAAATATCAAATAGTATCGGTCCAGAGCACCTTGAGCTCATGGTGGAAGATCCTTGGCAGATTATGCCACTTATCAAGCATGCAGGTGCCATTTTTATGGGGAGCTACACCCCGGAGCCCATAGGCGACTACATTGCAGGGCCTAATCACGTGCTCCCAACCATGGGAACCGCGCGATTCTCTTCGGCCTTGGGTGTGGAGACATTTTTAAAACGCACTTCCATATTGAACTATTCCCGCAAGGCCTTTGAGCAAGACGCCCTGGATGTAATGCTTCTGGCAGAAGTGGAAGGCCTGTCAGCCCACGCATATTCGGTCAAGGTCAGAAAAGAAGAATAAGTTTCGCAACCTTGTCTTTCATAACAAAAACCGGCCCTTAATGAAGGACCGGTCTCATTGGTCGGGTTAGGATATCTCGTTGTTAATACAAGAGATCTTTCTCGGTCACCTTGTTTCTTAAAAAGATGTAGACCCAGGTTTGATAGGCAATGACAATAGGTACCATAACCAGTGCCACACCAAGCATGATCTTCAATGTAAGTTGACTTGAGGAACCGTTAAACGCCGTAATGCTGAATTCAGGATCAATGCTTGATGGCAGGAGATTGGGATAAAGACCGGCAACGCCGAAGAGAGTCACTCCTACAATGGTAAGACTTGAGGCAAACCACGCGCCCCACCAGGCTTTTTTGGCTACAAAGGCCTTGATTAACAATAGGCCTGACACGGCAAGGAGCGGAAGAACCCACAATATCGGTATCTTGAAATAGTTGTCAAAAAGGTTCGTAGCAACATATGTATAGGCAAGAAACAGGACCGCCACCACAAGTAGGATGGGCCACAGACGAGAGGCTGCCGAGGCGGCCCGCTGCTGGAGTCCTCCATCTGACTTTACGGCCAGCCATAGAGATCCGTGAACCAGGAAAAGGAGGACAAAGAGTATGCCGCCAGCAAGGCCGTAGGGGTTTAACAAGGAAAAGAAAGAGCCTTGAAAAACCCCGTTCTTGTCTATCGGAATGCCTTGGAAGATGTTGGCAAATGCCACACCAAGGAGCAGGGCTGGAAGAAAACTGCCGACCACCAGGCAGGCGTCCCATAATGCCCGCCATGCCGGGCTCTCCACCTTGTTCCGGAATTCAAAGGAGACGCCGCGCAGAATCAGTGAAAACAAAAGCAGTAGAAGTGCAGAATAGAGCCCGTTAAACATCACTGCATATGCAACCGGAAAGGCTGCAAAGGTGGCGCCGCCAGCTGTTATAAGCCATACCTCGTTACCGTCCCAAAATGGCCCCATGGCATTATAGATTATCCTTCTTTCTGTATCATTTTTTGCAAAAAAGGGCATAAGCGTGCCAAGGCCAAGATCAAATCCATCCAGCATGAAATATACAGCCCACAACACGCCCCAAAGTATAAACCATATTGTTTCAAGCATAGTTTTTTACCTCCTGTTTAAGATTCTGCCGGCTGCGGCCCTTTACGGGCATATTTTGCAAGGAGATAGAAGTCGACCAGTCCAAGCAAGCTGTACAACACAATAAAGGCCCACAGAGATGCTAGCACCTGTGATCGTGCCAGCGTTGAGACTGCGTCAGATGTCTTCATGAGTCCGTAGACAATCCACGGCTGCCTTCCCACCTCTGCCACTATCCATCCCACTTCGTGGCCCAAATATGGAAGGGGTATAGCCAGGAGTAAAATCCTCAAGAGTCCTGGGCATGCTTCTATACCGTGCCGGTTCTTCCAGGCAAAAATGACTATCAGCAGCAGCAGCGTTCCTATGCCCACCATGATGCGGAATGACCAGAAGGTCAAACTGACGGGCGGTCTTTCCTCCTTGGGTATGTCCTTCAACCCTTTTACCTCGGCACTTGGACTGTGAAATGCCAGGAGGCTCAGCATTGATGGTATCGGCAGAATTTCCACACTGTTTCTCTCGTTTTGTTCGTCAGGCATCACAAAGAGGTACATAGGGGCATTTTGTTTTGTCTCCCAATGGGACTCCATGGCTGCCAGCTTAGAAGGCTGTGTTTCAGCTACTTCCGAACCGGAGAGATGACCTGTGAAAACGCCTAATATGGTAAATATCAACGCAAAGGTGGAGGCGATCTTGAATGACTTCTTGAAAAAGTCCACCTCATTTTTTCGCAGCAGGTGATAAGCGCAAATCCCCATCACAAAAAAGCTTGCCACTACATAGGCCCAGCCCACGGTATGCACGAACTCAAGCAGCGCAAACTTGTTGGTTATCACTGCAACAAAGTCTTGGAGTTCTGCCCGGTTGTTCCTGAGCACATAACCTACCGGATGCTGCATCCAGCCATTGGCTATAAGGATCCACAAGGCCGAGACATTGGAAGCTATTGCCACCAGCCAAATGAAGAGTGCGTGCACCTTTGGCGAAACCCTGTTCCAGGTAAATGCCCATACACCAATAAAAGTGGATTCCAAATAAAAGGCCAAGGTTGCCTCTATGGCAAGCAGGGAGCCAAAAATGTCACCCACGTACTTGGAATAACTGGACCAGTTAGTGCCAAATTGAAATTCCAATGTAATACCTGTTACTACACCCAGGGCGAAGTTTATGAGAAAAAGTTTTCCCCAAAACTTTGCAGCCCTTTTGTAATCTTCATCCCCTGTTTGTACATACCTGGTTTCATATATGGCTGTAAGTACAGACAGCCCCAGGGTTAACGGTACAAACAGGAAGTGAAACAGGCTGGCTACAGCGAACTGCAGCCGCGAAAGCATGACCACATCCATTATGGAATACCTCCTTTTTAATTTTTTAAATTATTGCGCCCCCATCTGACCACAAGGAATAGACATTTCTATTTTATTATAGAATTCACAAACGATTGTTCAAGAAATAAAAACATTATTATGTTTCCCAAATTTTGACAACAGATTCAGGCTGGATATATGCTGATGCAAAAAGGGGATTTTGATATGACAGTAAGCTGCTTGGGAAAGGTTGCCATAGTTTATCCGGGAGACCTGGAAACCAGGAGGAATGCTGCACCAGGCAACAATCGTTTGGCCTCCATTTTCAAGGCCCTAGAGAAGACTGGCATCCATGCTGAACCAGCAGTCTACCACGATGACTTTTGTGACGAAGTCAGAAAGCAACTGATGAAGGTTGATGCTGTTCTGGTGTGGATGAATCCCATCCAGGACGGAAGGGACAGGACCCTCCTGGACGCAATGCTTCGAGAGGTGGCGGATGCCGGTGTTTTTGTAAGCACCCATCCAGACATCATACTGAAAATGGGCACCAAAGAGGTGCTCTACAAGACAAGGAACCTGGGCTGGGGAAGTGACACCCATTTGTATGAAGACATGGAACAGATGCGCCAGGAGCTGCCCAAGAGGCTTTCCCAGGGCAAGGCGCGAGTACTCAAGCAATACCGTGGCAACGGTGGAATCGGCGTGTGGAAGGTAGAGCTGGTTGATCCAGCCCCCGGGCAGGGAGATGAATCCAGGGTATTGGTCAGGCAGGGCAGGCGTGGTTGTTACGAAGAGGAAATGACCCTTGCGGACTTCATGGCCATGTGTGAGCAATATTTCGCTCATGGCGGAAAGGTGATAGATCAAGATTTTCAGCAACGCCTTCCAGAAGGGATGGTTCGCTGCTACCTTGTTCGAGACAAGGTTGCAGGCTTTGGTCACCAGGAGATTGTAGCACTGCATCCGGCTCCACCAGGTGCCCCTCCAACCGAGGCTCCTGACCCAACACCGCGTTATTATTACCCGCCGGACATGGCCCAGTGGCAGCCTTTGCGGAGACAACTTGAACAGGAGTGGGTACCTTCCATGCAGAATATATTGGAGATAGAAAGCAATGAGCTTCCTGTCCTCTGGGATTGTGACTTTCTCTTGGGACCTGAAACAGATACAGGGCAAAACACCTACGTCTTGTGTGAAATAAATGTCAGCAGCGTCGCCCCCTATCCAGATACTGCTCCGCATTATATTGCCAATTTGATGAAGAAAATATTAACGGATTAAAGATTGGAAATTTATGAAACTGGCAGTTGATGTATATTATTCGCAGGATAAGGCCTTTGCTGCTGCCATAACCTTTTCATCGTGGAAAGATGAAAGCCACGAACGCATTTATACTATCAACACAGCTCCTGTACATGATTACGAGCCAGGTGCCTTTTATAAGCGGGAGCTGCCTTGCATCCTTGAACTGCTCCAACGGTATGCCCTTGAGCCGGAAACCATAGTCATAGATGGATACGTATTCCTTGACGGCAAATCGCGAGCCGGCCTGGGAAAGCATCTGTATGATGCCCTTAATTGCTCTGTAAAGGTGATTGGCGTAGCCAAGAGACCGTTTTATGAAATCGGCAGGGAATATGAAATCTTTCGCGGCAGCAGCCGAAGGCCCCTGTATGTGACGAGTGCTGGTATATCGCTTGAAGAGGCAAAAAGGGGCATTGAAACCATGGCTGGCAGGTACAGGATCCCCTGTCTGTTAAAAAAGGTGGACCAGGTATCAAGGGGGCTGGCTATGTAAGGGTGACTGATATGTTGTGTCGCTTTAAGAACCAGAAATCATCCGAGACCGTATCACTGTTTGATACCCCAGTCTGTTGAAGAAAGTGAAATATCACGCAAGCTATTTTTTTAGCTATACCAAACGTTATCGCTTGTCCTCTTGATCACAAGGTATTATAAATAGACAGCACTATGTTGTTCAATTGGTATGGTTGCAAACATGGGTATGATGGTCGCTTAAATCACAAAAAGTAAAAAAACAAGCGCAGTCAGTGCGAACGCTCAATTGACGATTGCTCAGTTCGGAAGCTATTGAATTGATTCACGCAATTTATGCCTCTTTAGTGACAAAATATCCCAAGGGAATGACATAACAGGCTAATGCCTATCCAAAAAAGAAAAAATAAGATGGAGGTGTCATGAGGCGGTTTGTAGGTAAAGAGTTTTGTTTGGTTTTTGGAACATTAATGTTCTTATGTATTGGTTTTTCTTCTGTATTTGCTGATCAGGAGATAACTGTCAATGAAGATCTTCAATTGATTAGTAAACAGAGGGTTGGACGCACCATCTTTGATTATACATTCAAGACCAGCGTTACCAACAACTCTGAAGAAGACTTGGAAAATGTTTCAGCAACCGTTACCAGTTCCAATCCCCACACAGTCATTGTCGAGGGGAAACTGGACTTCGGAAACGTCCCTGCTGGTTCCACTGTCATAAGTAAGGATACCTTTACCATAAGACAGGATAGACGATATCCATTTAACTTCCAGGACCTGACATGGCAAGTCGAGGTATCACCTATTTCAAAACCCCTGCTTGTATATGTCGGTCAAGAAGCTGGGCCGGCTGAACAGTTTGCTGCTGATGAATTGGTGAAATTTTTGACCGAGGCGAATATCCAGGCGCAAAAAACCGAGGAATTTGATGTTGAAAATGGCCCTTACATTATAGTTGGTACTGATAACGATTACGTGGCCTCCATCTCTGAACCGTTTGAGGCCACAGAGCTTGGAGAAGATGGTTTTGTCCTAATGCGTGATGGGAACAATCTACTCATTGCTGGAGCATACCCCAGGGGGACCTTAAATGGTGTTTATCACTATTTACGTAAATATATAGGTTATGAATGGTATGCCCTGGATACGGTAAAAACCCCCCATTTTGATGATGGTTCCCAGGCACCCATGCCTGAGGAAACAGAGACCTTTGTTCCGCGCTTTAAATACCGGGCGGTCTTTTGCCCTGAGGCTGGAGAACCGTCCAGTCCTGAAGACGATCAAACGCCAGGAGGAGATTTTGCTGCAAGATTGCATCTAAACGGGCTTCTGGGAGACAAGGCATATTATATTGATGACAATGGAGATTATCACTCAGGACTTTTGCGTGCAAAACATGGCTTTGGCACCAATGTCCTTACTGTTTTCAATATTGAGGACAAGCCAGGAACATCGGATCAGACCTTACAGGATGCAGTAGAAAGTTTTCGTCAGGTTGCCCAATACCGAAACGAGGAGCATCAAACCGGACTTTGGTACCCAATTATAGAA
>JALVPX010000029.1 GCA_027031565.1 Deltaproteobacteria bacterium
TACAGTGGAATTTACCAATTCGGGGTATGAGATTTTTTTGGATGTGAATCAAAACCTTGAGCGCGATGGAGTAGAGACAGGGGGCTCTTACTTGATCAAACAGGTCAACTGGAATGACTTCAAGGATGTTGAATTGGATTCAAGCCAAGGCGGTGGAGATGGTCTCTCATTCATGGCCAATGACAATGGGAATCCAGCTGTTGCATTTCTTCCAACAGGATTGACCATGAACAACATCGGCGGCCTTGGGGTGGGAACCGTGTTCCTGCGCCTGAGCACTGATTCAAGCAAACAAATGAGGGTGATAGTAAGCAGCACTGCTTCCATAAGAATCAATTAAGGAAAGAGAAATGACAATAAAAAATCAACTTGGATACAGCCTGGTTGAATTACTGGTGTCACTCGTCATCGGTCTGATCATCATGGGAGGCATCTATTTGAGTGCCACCTCCCAAGAGCGCAACATGAATATCGAGGACAGGGTCGGCGAGGTTCAAGCCAATTTGAGGTCGGGGTTGTACATATTGGAAAGGGACCTTAGATCAGCAGGCTACGATCCCACTTGTGCCTCCCCTCCGTGCCTTGGCTTTACAAATGCTACATCCACGTCCTTTTCCTTCAGGAGACGTAACCCAACCACTAATGCCATCGAAACCATAACCTATGGCCTTTATGACTCCCAGGGTGACGGAGACATGGACCTTGGGCGAAATGTGAATGGATCAGGAAATCAACCAGTCATACTCAATGTAGATGCCGTTGACTTTGTATACTTTGACAATACAGGCACCCGCCTGGCCACGCCGCTGACACCGGCTAACCTTAACAATATTCAAATAGTGGAGATCACGCTGGTGGCCCATTCCGAAATTCCGGATCCAAATTTCACCTCAAGTCAGACCTTTCAGAACCTTCAGGGTGAAACGGTCTTCATTCCCTCGAGCAGTGACCATTTCAGGCGGCGCTCGATACGCACCAGGGTGCTTTGCCGCAACAGTTTCTGATGAGGAGATGCACAATGAAACAACCCAGATCTTCAAGGCATGATGGCGGCTTCACGCTGATAGAGATATTGACTGTTATGCTGATTTTTTCCATCGGCATGCTGGGCCTTTCAACACTGCAATTTTCGGCTTCCAGGGGAAATGCCGGGGCCCACAGACTCACCGAAGCAACCGCCGTTGCTTCAGCACGACTGGAGTCGCTATTGTCTGCAAATTATTCCGACCCAGTCCTCAACCCGGGAAATTACAACATAACAAACGGCGTATACTCAATTTCCTATACGATAACAGAACCTGTAAACAACAGGGTAAAGAATATTCTTCTAAACGTAACGAGAATGGACGACGTAGCAAGAACTAATACCTACAATTTAACCATAACGAATATCCCGTAGCAGAGAGAAAAAGATGTTTATAAACACAATATTCAAACAGGAAAAAGGATCTGCATTGATCGTATCAATACTTACGCTGATGGTGTTATCACTGGCGGGGATAATGGCAATAAAGACTGCCACCTTGGAGACAGAGATATCCGGGAACCTGAGAAATTACAAAGACAACTTCTATAAAACAGAATCAGCGGTAAGAGAAATGGCAATCGGCATAAGAAACACACCCGATGTAAACCTGATAAGCGGAAACCCCCTTATGCTGCCCGGGGGAACCAGCCTCCCCGCCCTTTCCAATGCAGGGAACCTGATTGATCCGCAGGCCACCCTGTCTTTCAGGCTGCAAATCGTGAATGATCCAATGACAAATATCACGCAGTTGGAACCAATGCACAATAGTAACGTCCTGGTAGTTCACGGCGGCATAGCCAGCGGATCTTCCATGTCAATAGGGCATTCCCACACCATACCCTCAAAACACCGGTTTTTTGTCTACGGCAATTCCAGAGGTGGGACGACCCTTGGAAGAGGCGTACTCATAGAAATTGGTTACTTGAGAAGAATAAGGCTTTAGGACCTTGATGATATTGGAGGTTAGTCCATGTTTACCGTAAAGAAACAGATAATTCCTAAAACCAGCAAGGTGATATTTTTCGCACTTATTACCATCATTACAGTGGCCTCTAATGCCTTGGCCATCGAAATTGATGATGATCCGATGGAGACAACGGTGCGGGCTGCAGCAGCCAACATCATGTTTGTGCTCGATGATTCGGGAAGCATGGACTGGGAATTCATGACCAGGGAGCAAAACGGTGTCTTTGATCCCTACGATACCGGTAATTGGTGGGAAAGTTATCTTTATGTCTTCGACTATGATGATTATGACCCTGACGACGATCACAACTATCACTATGATCCTGGGTGCCTGGATGATGAAGGCAAAAGGTTCTGGAAAGGCCAATGGTATGGCTACAACCGCATCTTTTATAATCCATTCATGGAGTATCATCCGTGGCCGGGTGCCTCCTATGGCGACGCAGACACACAGCATCCGCGATCCAATCCTATCCATAGTTCTCCTACATTTGATCTCACTAAAACCTTCATAAATTTTGGAAGCACTGCCTCTGATGACCATGGCAACACGATAGGTGACGCAACTGCCATAAGCTGTAACACCAATTTTACAGCCACTTTGGAAACCAGTGGAGACCATGATTTATTCAAAATCGTTCTTACTTCGTCTGGGGACCTATTAGTTAGGACATTGCATACTGACCAATGCACTGACACGATGGGCAGGATCTTAAACAATGCAGGAGAAGAATACAGGGCAACTGAATATGCTGATTCGTGGACTGATCCATACGGCGATGACGGCAATTTTTATGATGACGATTGCATTACTGCGCCCTATTGTGACATGAGTTGTGACTCAAACCGGGATCGCAACTTTTACATCTCCTTAAGCGATGTACCTGCTGGCACGTACTATGTTGATGTCAGAGGATGGAGCAGTGAAAGCGGTTCCTATACCTTAGACGTCTCATTCACAGGCACCTGTGAACCCCCAGATCCCCTTCCCGAACCAATCATAATCAAAAACGCTCACTATTTCGTGGTTGATGACACCGACAATGACAATGAATATGACCCCGGTGAGCCAATCTATCTCGTCAATTTCAAGAAATTCAACCCGGTGGAAAGAGAGGTCTATAGATTCACTGACACAGACGGTGACGGAAAAATATCATTAGGAGAATTGGAACTCTTGAACACCATTCCTCCATTCTTGAACGTGCGGACACCTGAAGAAGATCTCCAAAACTTTGCAAACTGGTTTTCCTACTACAGAAAACGCGAATACACGGCAAAAGCAGCGGTTTCAACCGCCCTAACGCAGCTTTCAGGCGTAAGCGTTGGTTATTATTCCCTGCATGAACGGCTGACGCAGCCGGTGCTGAACCTGGACCTTCACCGGGATTACCTGCTTGACGAATTGTTCGGCCTTGACTCCAGCGGGGGAACTCCGTTGCGTACGGCCCTCTTGAACGTTGGCCGCTATTTTGATGCCGATGACGGTAGTAACGGCAATCTTGGCCCTGCGCCATGGGCCTCTGAAGAGGATGGAGGCGGCTGTCAGCAGGCGTTTGCCATAGTCATGACAGACGGTTACTGGAACGGCGGTTCTCCTGGGGTGGGCAACGTTGATGGTGATGATGGCTCACCTTTTGCCGACTCCTATTCAAACACATTGGCAGACGTTGCCAGGAAATTTTACGACACAGACTTGAATGATTCGCTTCCCAACATAGTGCCCCAGAATGCCTGCGACTTGAACAACAGGCAGCACCTTGTCACTTACACCATATCGTTCGGCCTCGAGGGCGAACTTGTGCCAGACTTCAGGAGCTATCATCCATGCATGCTTGATGTAATCAACAACGAGCCCTCAGCTCCTCCTGCTCCAAACTGGCCCAACCCCTCTGATTGCAGTGCCTGTGCAAAAAAGATAGATGACCTTTGGCACGCCGCCATAAATGGCCGCGGAGCCTACTATTCAGCAGGCAATCCAGACCAGTTGATAAGGGCCCTGTCTGCCATCATGGAAAACATAAAGGCCCGCACTGCTTCCGGCGCTGCCGTTTCCATCAATAGCGAGGAACTCACTACAGACAGTGTCCTTTACCAGGCGTCCTATGATTCCGCCATTTGGACTGGAAATCTTAAGGCCTTCAATCTCGATCCGGTAACAGGCGAGGCCTCCACGACTTTGTGGGAGGGTCAGCTCAAGCTGCTTGATCAGGATTGGGACACAGGGAGAAGAATCATCACCTCAGACGGAAACACGGGAAGGCCCTTCCGTTTCGATAACCTGACAAGCACACAAAAAGACTACCTTGGAAGCGATGAATCCACCCAGCAGAAGGTCGTGGAGTTCATAAGGGGTAAGGAGGTTTCCGGCTTGAGGCTGCGCCCCAAAATAGACGGCAAGGTAATGAAACTGGGCGACCTCGTGCATTCCGCCCCGACTCTGGTCAACAATACAGTTTTCGTAGGCGGCAACGACGGAATGATGCATGCGTTTAATGCACAGACGGGTGAAGAAAGATTCGCCTTTGTGCCCAACTCGGTCTTTCCAAATTTGGCGGAACTGACAGACGTGGACTACGGTCACAGGTTTTATGTTGATTTAACCCCCACTGCAAAATTGCACGCAGTGGTCAACGGAAACAGCGACCAGGCCGTGCTGGTCGGAGGCCTTGGAGCAGGCGGCAAGGGTTATTTCGCCCTGAACATAACGGATGCCGACTCAATCAATTCAGGCTCTTCCGAGACTGATGTCGCCTCCATGTTCATGTGGGAATATCCTGCTTCTGGTTCCGATCCAGACTTGGGCCTTAGCCTCAGCAAGGTTTCCATAGTCAAAACGCGCTCTACATCCCATCCTTATGTAGTAATATTCGGTAATGGCTACAACAGCACAAGCGGCCATGCAGTCCTTTACATCCTTGATCTTTCAACAGGCCAGGTTGTCAAAAAACTGGATACGGGCGAAGGCGGAGACAATGGTTTGTCAACGCCTGCGGTAGTGGATGTAGATGGCGATTTTATAGGTGACTACGTGTATGCCGGTGATCTTAAGGGCAATCTGTGGAAGTTTGACATAACTTCAACCAGTACGGATGATTGGGAAATCTCCTATTACGACGGTTCTACACCGAAGCCGTTGTTCAAGGCCGTTGGCCAGCCTATAACGGCAAGACCGGATATAATGCGCCATTGCAGCAAACACGGCTACTTAGTGATCTTCGGTACAGGCAAGTTCCTTGGCGAGCCAGACATAACCGACTCCTCAATCCAATCAATATATGGTATCTGGGATTACGGCGATCCGGACTCCTCTTCAGAATATGTGGGCTCATTTAATCCCAACAGCGGCAGCTTTGAGCCTGCTGCAGAAATCTCCGGCAACAATGTTGCCCTGCTGCACCAGACTATCGTGGACACCCAGACTATCGGAGGGGTTCAATACAGGACCTTTTCAGATGAAGAGGCCAATTGGAGCACCGAGGCCGAAAACGATGACACCCATCTGCCTGATCCCAAAGGCACGACAGCTGATCCTGCCCATGTGGGGTGGTATGTAAATTTGGGAGGCTCAGGCTTTGAAGGAGAACGTCTGGCCAGAGATATTATCATCAGAAACGGCAAGGCAATCATAATAACAATCATTCCAAATGATTCACCCTGCTCAGGCGGTGGTCGTTCTGTTTTATACGAGGTGGACGCATGTGACGGAAGCAGGGTCGAAAAGCCGGTTTTCGACGTGAACGAAGATACGACCCTTGATGAAGATGACAAGGTTTACATACCTGGAGTCGGAGACGAAGTTCCAACGGGCCGCGTATTTGAGATGCTGCTCCACGATCCGATTTTTGTCCAGATACCAAGGAGCATAACAGGGCCGGATAGGCAGGAATTCAAGTATTTCAGCACATCCCAGGGGACCATTGCAAGGATCAGGGAGCCTGGTGATTTTACAGGAATCTATTACTGGATCGAATGGTAAGAGGAGTTAAAAAATGGAACTTAAAAACAACTTTTTTTGGTTTTTATTGATTGCATGCGCCCTCTTCGTTGCAAGTGTCGCCGAGCCCGCCTTTTCAGGCAAGGCCTTTGCTGCAGCTTCAAAGACTCGTACCTATACTGGCCACGTTGATTTTATACACAAATCAAAGATCGTAATCGACGACTTTGAAATGCAACTGGCTACTGGAACAGGTGGTGTCAAAAAGGGATCATACGTACAATTCAGCATCGACAGCCAGGGCAGAGTAGTAAAAATAAAAGATCTTGGTTCCGCGCCTGACAAGTCACGCAGGTCGGGCCGTAAAAACAAGCCTCAAAAAAATTACAACAGCAAGGCGAAAGGTCCGATAACAAAGGCGAAAAGGTCTGGAACATCCTCCAGCAAGTTAAAGAAAAGAAATGGAGTTTGGCGGAATTACTAAAAAGGGAAAGATCGGGGTATCTCAAATGAAGAAAAAGGTGAAACATTTTTTATTTAAACGACAAGGCTTTTCGCTCATTGAAGTAATGATAGTTTTGGCCATCATGGGTCTTTTGGCTGCTGTTTCGCTAACTGTGTATCAGGGGCACATCAACAAGGCACACTGCACAGAGGCGGAAGTGGCGGCGCACGACACCATGATTGCGCTGATGCGCGAATTGGCAGATTCTGGGACAGCCCCTGCCGCCCAGGGATATGCAAACTCTCACACCCTGCCCAGTGGTGAAAGCCTGAACTATCCTACAAATGTACAAGTAAGCTTTTCAGGATCTGGAACACAGGCAAATCCATTTGTGGTAAATGCAAAGCGGAGCAATCCATCCTGCAACAAAGGCGATGGTGAATATACCCTGACCCAAGGTCAAACCAATGGTGTCTGGTAATCAAACAATATTTTAAAAGGTTGTGTCCCAAAAGAGCGGCTCATAGGCCGCTCTTTTTTTATTCCAAGCTTTATCTTGATTGGCCACCTCTAAAAATTGTCTTTTTGCCCAATGGCTGCGTTGCACTCAAAAAATAATCCTCGAAATATCAACAATATGTCTGCGGTTATTTTTTTCGCGCGCCTTGCCCTTGAACAAAAATTATAATTTTTAGAGGTAGCCTTGATTGTCACACGTAGCTGAGACCTCTGAAAAACTGCCTCTTTTGCCACGCTGGGGCGTGGCTACGTTCTCGTCGCAAAAAATACTCACCTACCCCAAGTATGC
>JALVPX010000030.1 GCA_027031565.1 Deltaproteobacteria bacterium
CCTTGAAGGCCAGATACAATCCGTTTTCTCCATATCCGTCTCCTGTGTATGCCGCGTAGACAAAGGGAAGCAGGTACACTAAAAGGCCTATAAGAATGGCCGCCAAGTGGGAAAGCGTAAAGTATCTTTTAAGTGTCTTTCGTTGGATCATTTCCGTAAGGCAGACAAGAACGGGCAGCACTGCAGCAGGCAGGCCCTTAAAGTGGGCACCAATGGCGCATATTAGATAAAACACAAGGAACGTTAAAAAGTTTGGTTTGTGCATTTTCGCTCGGTACCACAATACTGCAAACATGATGAAAGCGAGATTTTCTGAATCCGCACATGCAGTTCGTGACCAAAAGAGAAATCCAAAAGAGGTCAGGAGCAGCCAGCCTGCAAGATAGCCTGCGTTTCTGGAAAAAATTCTTTTCCCCAGTAAAACCGTGGCCCAAAGTGCCGCAAGCCCTGCAATGGCACTTGGAAGTCTTGCAGTAAATTCATTAATGGTTCCGGTTATCCAAGATAGGGCAACAATGGCCCAGTAGGTAAATAGGGGCTTGTCAAAGTAAGGAGCCCAGTTGATGGTTGGATGGAAAAAGTCTCCCCTTAGAACCATCTCCCTTGCTATCTCTGCCCACCTGCCCTCAGAGCCCCAAAGGGAACGGGCCCCCAGCATGCATACAAGCAAGGCCAGGCTGGCGGTGAGAAAAATCCAGGGGTTGACTAATATCCTGTGGCAGCCGCCTGAAAGACTGGTAGCCATTGCCTGCTTCTTGGGCATTGCTTGTTCTTGAAGGCTTTTTCTATTCTGGTCCATGCCTTAGGTGCTTTTCTGGAAATTAAACTTACACATAATGCACCGAGTTTTTCCAACGGGAAGGTCTGGCAACTTAAGGCACCTCATTTGGCACACCCCGTATCACCCCATCAACGATAAAAGAAGGGCGTTTTCTAACAGCCTGAAATATCCTTCCTATGTATTCACCTATTAGGCCCAGGGCAAAAAACTGACATCCAACGAGAAAAAATAGCGCTGCAAAAAGGGTGAAGACCCCTTGGGCAGCCCAGTCAGGGCCATAATATAGTCTGAGCACGATTATCACCAGTGCAGCCAATAGGCCGGCCAGGGCCATCAGGCTTCCTACCAAGAATAATATCCTGAGAGGCCACATGGAGAATCCCGTCATGAGATCAAGCTGAAGGCTGAGAAGTTTTAGTAGGGAATATTTTGAATGTCCGGCAGCCCTATCTTCATGTTGGACCTGTATCTCTACAGGATTTTTTGCAAAGAATGTAGCAAGGGCCGGTATGAATGTCCTGTATTCCGGGTTTTTAAGAATCCCTTTCACTACCTCACGGCTGTATCCCCTAAGCATGCAGCCAAAGTCTCTAAGCTGGATGCCGGAAATCCTTGCAATTATCCTGTTTGTTATGCTGGAGGCAAGTTTTCTGAAAAGGGTGTCTCTGCGTCCCTTTCGTATCGTATTTACCAGATCGTGTCCCTTGCGAAACTGGGAAATTATTTTCGGAACCTCTTCTGGAGGGTTTTGAAGATCGACATCCATTGTTATAATCCACTGACCCTGGGCAAGGGAAAAGCCTGCCATGACTGCTGCATGCTGGCCAAAATTTCTGGCAAGATTTACAATTACAAGCCCTCTTCTCTTTTTATATTCCGAAAGCAGTATGTCCAGCGTTCGATCAGTGGAGCCGTCGTTTATACAAATTACCTCCCAACTCTCCTCAAGGTCCTCAAGGACAGGGAAAAGCCTGTCAAACAGACGAGATATATTGTCTTCCTCGTTATACATTGGGATAACCACGGAAATCTTTGGAAAGGAAGATCCGTTTAATGATACGGACTTACTGGATAGTTCTTTTTGATCAGGCTTCATGTTAATGCTGTAATTATTTGCAGATTTCCTTTAGAACATCTTCGTCTTCAGGATGGTCTTCTTCCAAGGAAAGAACCGAACCGTTTCCAGCATCAACCTGTACCTCCATTATGGTCCTGTCATCGGATGCTATTTCCACCCCGTAAACGAGAAACCCGCCTTCGTTTTCCAGCCTACATTCTATTACCTTTCCAGGGATCCGCTTCGTAGCAATATTGATGGCCTCCACGCAGGAAATTTTTGCAAGGATTGGATATTCCGCCTTGGTATGGCCTTCTGTTTTAACAGTGCCTTTTATAGTAACCAGATTGTGTTCAATCTTGTTTTCCATGGAGAAAACCGTTGACGAAACGGAGGAAAACAAAAGAAAGCACATAAACGAGGCCAGCCGACTGAACTTGGACCGAATTTTCATTGTGACTCCTTAGTACGTTCTGATTGG
>JALVPX010000031.1 GCA_027031565.1 Deltaproteobacteria bacterium
ATCTGCTTGAGCAAGGCCTGCAACACTTTCCTGACAGCCCTGATCTTAACAGCTGCATGGGGGTCAGCCTCCTGAACATCGGGGATGTGCAGGCAGCCATGGAATACCTCCGCCGCTTTCCAGATTACCAGAACAACGGTCAGCTTTTAGAGCTGTGCAAAAGGGCTGTTAAGCCCAGGATTTGACAACATGAACGCCTTTTTTTAAGAACAGCAGATGGTGACCAGGAGCCCAAGAATAGTAATAGCCGGCCTCAAGGGAGGCTCCGGCAAGACAATAGCCTCACTTGGAATAGTCCACGCCCTTTCAAGAAAGGGCCTGCAGGTTGTGCCCTTCAAGAAAGGGCCCGACTACATCGATGCCGAGTGGCTGTCCAGGGCAGCCGGACACCCCTGTTTCAACCTTGATCCCTGCCTTATGAAAAAAGAGGCGGTCTTGTCCTCTTTTGTGGCCAGGAGTAACGAGGGTGACCTGGCAATAATTGAGGGAAACCGCGGCCTCTTTGACGGAATCGATGAAGAGGGGAACACCAGCACGGCAGAGCTTGCCAAGTGGCTCAAGGCCCCGGTAATGCTCGTTGTCGACTGCACAAAGGCCACCAGGACAATTGCCGCCTTGGTGCTGGGGTGCAAGGTATTTGATCCAGATTTGGCAATAGGAGGCGTAATTTTAAACCGTATAGGCACCAAAAGGCATGAGAAGGTGGTTCGCAGTGCCATTGAAAAATATACGGATTTACCAGTGGCGGGGGCCATAAGAAGGCTGCGCAAGGATCCGCTTCCCATGCGCCATCTAGGTGTAACTCCAACAGATGAGCACCCAGACCTGTCAAGGGCCCTTGAATCGCTGAAAGATGTGATAGAGGGTGAAATTGATCTTGAGTTCTTGCAAAAAGTGGCAACATCGGCCCCGCCCCTCGAAACGGTTGATCCTCGAGACAATGAGGACAATCTCAAACATGGGCAGCTGCCTGGTGAAAGACCAGTGATAGGCGTGTTCAGGGATTCAGCATTTCAATTTTACTACCCTGAAAACCTGGAAGCCCTTGAAGGCCACGGTGCTAGGCTCGTGTACATAAACAGCCTGGGCCATGATCGCCTGCCTCAAATCGATGCCCTTTACATCGGGGGAGGCTTTCCAGAAACCCAGGCCGACAAACTGGCGTCCAACAAACGGCTCCTGAATGATATAAAACTTGCTGTAGAGGCTGGACTGCCTGTTTACGCCGAGTGCGGCGGGCTGATGTTCCTTGGGAAAACCATATTGTGGAATGGCCGAAAATACCCCATGGTAGGCGCCATTGATTGGGATTTTGTGGTAGGGAAAAAACCTGCAGGCCACGGATACACCGTCTTGGAAGTGGTCGAACCAAACCCATATTATCAACCAGGCACTGTTTTGCGCGGTCATGAATTTCACTATTCGCGTCCGGTTGCCTGCGTCAACAGGCCCAGGGGCAGTTTTGCATGCCGGGTTCTGAGAGGGGCGGGTTTCAAGGAAAACCTGGAAGGCCTTTGTTACAAAAACCTCTTTGCCACATATACCCACATACACGCACTGGCCTCCCCATCTTGGGCCCAAGGCCTTGTTTCTGCTGCCAGGAGTTTTCGGCAACAAAAAGGAATAATTTCACAAAAAAGCGGGGGCTGTTGACGGAAAAAGCAACGAAGACCGACAACCGGAATAAATTTTGAGCATTTTATCAAAAAAACGCTCTTGACAAAAGGATTGACCTTCGTCTATATGGACACTCAAGCTTATAAGCCTATGTGATTCATGGGTACACTTAAAGTTAAGGAGGAAGCTATGTTCAAGATCACAATTGATTATGACAAATGTCAAGGCGATGAAGAATGTGTGAATGCCTGCCCTGCCGAGGTCTATGACTTCGAAGATGACAAGCCTGTTATTGCCAGGGAAGAAGATTGCCTGGGCTGCGAGACCTGTGTGGAGGTCTGCCCCACAGGAGCAATTACCGTAGAAGAGGTCTAATGCCACACATTCTTTAAGGTTGGCAAAACCAGGGGCGGCCTTTGGCCGCCCTATCTATTTTGGAGCGAAGCCATGTTTTCCCTGGCCTGATGAACAAAGGCTTCAAGACGCAAAAACCTGCCGGTTTCTTGCTGTCCGTCACACGCAAGGGCCAGGAAGGGTTTCGAACCTATCTGTTTTCGTATCCTGGTTATAAGGGCATTGGCAATGGTTCCAGGCATGCATGTTAGGGGCATCACGTTCACTATGCCGCTTACCCCGTTTTCTATGTATTCCACTGCCTTTCCCGTACTCAAGACCGCCTCACCTTCATACTCATTACTCACG
>JALVPX010000032.1 GCA_027031565.1 Deltaproteobacteria bacterium
ACTTGAAAGCCTCTTTTTTTCTGCCATTTTTCATGATTAACTCAAATTTTGAACAATTTTTACATAAACCAATTTATGGTTTATGGATACAATTTCCTTTCAACGGTATTCTAGGTATGGAAAATTTTTAATTTAGTGATATCTCTGATAATTTTTGAAGAAAAACTGATCAAGCGGTTTTTATAGATCCTGAAAAATTTTTCGTAAACCTTTTGTAAACCTATATGCGTTTTGACTTTTCTTGGGACACAAAGAGCTTAACAAGCTCCCGCTTTCCTTTGACTCCAGCCTTTTCATAGATCCTGCTGCACAAAACCTTGATTGTCCCTAGGGCGAGGCCCAAGTCGGCGGCAATCTCCTTTAATTTTTTGCCTTGAACCAGCTGGAAGAATACCTCCTTTTCTCGTTCAGAAAGGCCTATGGTGGCGGCTGCGCCCGCAAGGTTTACGTAATCCTCTTGAGAAGGAGGCCTTAGCAGTTTGTTCTTTGGAACAGTTTTTAAGGCTTTTTCATTTGGAGGAGGAAGTGCGGGTAAGAACAAAGGCACTGTTTCCAATGCCTCCCTCTTCAAAAGACGTACTGCAAAACTTAATGGAATTATGGTAATAAAAAGCATGGCAAGTGCCCATTGATAGTCGAGAAGCGGGCTTTGAATGCTGTTCCTGGACATGAACAGCCCAAAAATTATGGACACCGGATAAAGGGAAAAGCCAAGGGCAGCCTGGGCAAGGTTTTGTGAAAAGGCCAATATAACTGAAATTGAAAGGCAGTCCATGATACCAAAACTCAGATCCATCATGGGGTATGCATACAGGTGTTTTGCCCCCGGCGCTATCTGCAGGCTGATACTTAGTCCCATAAATGCTACAGCAAGATAGGGAGCGAATCTCAGAAGCGACCTAGGCAAAAAAATTAGGATTGAAATGCCAGTTATATAAAGGGCAAGGCTTGAAAAGTCGAATAGGAGGTAGTTTGAAACCTCTTGTGCATGGTCAAGCATGGAATAATAGAGGCCACCAAGGGTATAAAAACATAGAAAAAAAAGCCAGAACCATAGAAGCTCACTCGTCGTACCACTTATAAGGGGAACGCCGGCTTGAATACTGACTCCATTGTAAGCAAAATCAACGGGGCGGTTTGGACGATTTATGCGCCAGCCAGCCAATAATATTGCGAGCCAGGCCAGGCCAAGAGGCCGTGGAAGTCGTTCCATAACAAACAAGAATATATTTCCTGCTATTATTCCTGTACCGATCCTGGGAATCAGGCTCCTTAGCGGACTTCCCCTTCCCAACAAAAAGAGATGCAGTATCAACACCCCGAAAATCAGGCCGGAGACGAAAAACACTGGGCCGACCGGCGCCGTTGCAAGGGTGATAACTGCAATACCTGCGAATATCCAGAAACAGAGGGGCAAGAGGCGGAAGGGATAGACATTTCCCCAAAGGTAAGCACCTAAAGGCAGGCCAATGACGTTTCCTGAAAGAAACCAGAGGGTGAGATATTCGCTGGGTGTCTTGCTTACGAGGGTCTGCTCAAGGCCCACGCCCAGAAGAAACAGGGTGGTTAATGTAAAACCCTTGGTAAGGTTGTCCTGGCATAGACTTGAAAACATCGATGGTCTCCTTTTCGAGCCCGTAATATCGATGTTATCAAAAATATATTAAGAATTGAAGGAAAAGAGTCAAATAGCAAGAGGGGAAAAGGAAAGGTAGGATAACACCCCCTTAGTCACAATTGATTGGACGGCAAAACGCCCCTTTTAAAAAAGAAAAAGGCCATCTTCATTTAAGATGGCCTTTTCGTTTCTTTATGGTGCCGGAGGCGAGAGTCGAACTCGCACGGGCCAAAGCCCACTGGATTTTGAGTCCAGCGCGTCTACCAGTTCCACCACTCCGGCTTGAGGTGCCCTTTGATAACAAACCCGGGCCTATGTGTCAATAAATCGGGATGCCACATAATCCCATATCCTTTCTGCAACTTCTTCCTTGTGCAACATGGGCAGGTCGACCCTTTCCTGGTCTTTATTTATAAGCATTACCTTGTTTGTTTCAACGTCGAAACCAGCCCCTGGCATGGCTACATTGTTGGCTACCAGCAGATCCACAGGCTTCTTCTTAAGCTTCTTGAGGCTGTTTTCATAGAGGTTTTCCGTCTCTGCACAAAAGCCTATTATTATCTGGCCCGGGCGCCTTTCTTTCAGCAGGGAGGCAAGGATATCCTCTGTTGGAACCAGCTGCAAGGCGATTTTGCCGCTTGTTTTCTTCAGCTTCTGGGAAAGGGCCTGTTCCGGCATGTAATCACTCACTGCGGCAGCCATGACAATTATATCCGCTGACCCTGCCAGTTCTTTAACAGTGCCTGCCATCTCTTTTGCCGTTTCCACATCGATAACGTCGATGGTTGGAGGAATATCCATGCTGACAGGCCCTGTAACAAGGGTTACTTCCCCTCCCCTCCTGGCTGCTACAAGGGCAAGGGCCCTGCCCATTTTTCCCGACGACCTGTTTGAGACAAACCTGACAGGATCAATGGGTTCCCTGGTAGGCCCGGATGCCACCAAGATTTTGAGACCCTTTAAATTTTTCAGGCTCAGATGACCCAGCACCGCTTCTCTGACAAGCGGCCAGTCAGGAAGCCTCCCCTTGCCGCTTTCACCACAGGCCGTCTCTCCGGCCTCTGGCTCAACGACCTCATGTCCAAGTTCCCTTAGTTTCAATATGTTGGCTGAAGTGGCAGGATTGGTGAACATGGAAGGATTCATGGATGGGAAGAACAGGACAGGCCTTGTGTGGCACAGAAGAGATGCCAGAAGCAGATCATCTGCCATGCCGGCAGCAGCCTTTGCCAGGACGTTGGCAGTTGCCGGCAAGACCATGAAAAGGTCGGCCTTCCTTGACAACTCGATATGAGGCATGGCCCCTTCAAGGCCTGAATCAAAAATGTCGCAGTAAACCGGCCTTCCGCTGAGGGCCTCAAAGGTCATCGGTGAAACAAACCTGGTTGCCCCTCTGGTCATCATCACTTGAACAGCTGCTCCAAGGGCCCTTGCCTTTCTGAGGTAATCCGCTGCCTTGTATGCAGCTATTCCTCCCGAGACCCCAAGAAGTATCTCCCTGTCCGCCAAAGGCCTGTAGAGCGGCCGGGGCTCACAACCTTCCATTGTACTAGCCTATTCGGAAACCTCTTTTATTACCCTGGGAGTTGCTGGCTCGCTCACCCATATCTGGACAAGGGTATAAAAGAGCTTGTCTTCTATCTGGATTAAGGCACTCGACTTGGGAGCCTTTGCAAAGCCCAGGAATTTCTTGTTTGCAGAAATGCTTCCAGTCGGCTCCCATCCATATTTGGGCATTTCAATGCTGAAAAAGTCTGCAACAGATTGTGATGTGACATTTCCCTTGTATACGAAGACACCGCCCCTGTAAGTAGGTGTGGATATGAGCATCGTATTCTTTTCGTCTCTTTTTAGCTCAACCGGTACAGGCACATCCGGAAGGATCAATACAGTGGAACTGCCTTGAACGCTGGTAGAAGCGCTGATGGTTGTTGACTCCATTGATTCAGAAGTGGTTGATGAACTGGTGAACTGGGTGCATCCAACGAACAGGAATACTGCCGGCAACAGGCAACCTAGCCCAAGAAATTTTACCATCTCTTTCATTATTCTCCTCCTTTAGCTCAATTTAATTTTTGAAAACAATAAGCTCATCCAAAGGCTTGCGCCTGGATTTTTGGTCCCTCCTGGCTGGATAGCCAAGGGCTATCACTGCCATCAGCTCCAGATTGTCAGGCAGCTTGAGCAATTTCCTCACCTCTGCCGCACTCTTAAGGATCTCTCCCAGCCAGACTGCACCGAGACCCAGTGAGTGGGCAGCAAGGAGCATGTTCTGCAAACAGGCGCCAATGGCTTGATGATCCTTTACTTCATGGTACATGACATCCTTGTCTATGAAGACGGGCAGCAGGGCCTTTGCAGCCTTGATGATCCTTGCATATTTCGTAAGTGACTCAAATGCAGCCTTTAGGCCTGGTTCGGTGACGATGGCAAAGCGCCAGGGCTGATTGTTCAAACCAGATGGGGCCCACGAACCTGCCTCAATGACTTTCAAAAGAAGATCCTTGTCAACAGGCCTTGCATCATATTCCCTGACAGACCTTCTTGAAAATATTGCCTTGAGAACTGGGTTATCCATCACTCCGCCTCAGTATGATTTATTTCAGCTTGACATTTAAGGTGATGCAGTAGCATAATCAGTATCAATGCAAATTCCATCAATAATGTACCTGAAACCCGATAAAAATCTACTCTTGCCAGGCGCCTTTTTATGATCCTTTTACTGCTGCTTCAATCTTTCATATTTTTACTTTTGAGCCCGTCTGCTGCCCTTGCTGTTCAGACCCATGGGCCGCCGGAAGGCCTTTATGTGCACATGATGGCGCACATCTTTTTCTCTGCTGCCATTGTGTTTTTGCTCTACCTGCTGCACAAAAGGCCTCTGGGAGTCGGCCCTGCATGGAAGCACATGAAAATATCACTGATCCTGTGGCTGTTGTGGAACATGGATACCTTCGTGGTGCATTACATTACAGGAGGGCTTCCTTCCGAGGCCTTTACTACATCGAACGGCTTTCTCCATACTGTTTTGACACCACCTCTGGACATCAAAAGGATCATCTACTATTTGGGCAAATTCGACCATGTATTGTGCGTGCCAGCCATCTGGTTCCTTGCACTGAGCCTCAAGAATTTCAGGGATGAAGCCAGGCAGCGCCTATCCTCAAAGAAAGCTGAAGGGAGTGTATGATGCACGGCCTGCCAATGCTCCCAGTCTACCTCGTGGATTTTTTCGGCGCCATGGCCATGATCATACTCTCCCTTGTGGCCTTCTATTATGCTTACAGCCTCAAAAACCTGGAACCCAAGAACGTTCTGTGGACCTATCTTTTCTGGCTTTGCATGGCTATGGTGGCCTTGTCCGCTTCGAGGGCAATAGGACATGTGCTTAAATATGTCTTTGTATTGGCTGGCATGCCAGAAATATGGCCTTTCCTGGCACCTTTCAGCGGCGGTTTGAACACCGTGGCCTTTGTGTCCGTGGCTGTCCTAACCTTTTACTATCCCAATGTAAGGGATGTACTGGAACTCGTTCAGGAAGAGGCAAAGAGGCTGGCAGATGCCAACAGGCGCCTCAGGGATGCCCACAATGAACTGAGGATCCTTAACCAGACATTGGAACAGAAGGTAGAGGAGAGGACCAGGGAACTGCAGCTTTCCGAAAGCAAGTTCAGGGGCCTTTTCGAAGGCTCCAAGGATCTCATTTTTTTCTGTGATACTGACGGCTTCATAACTGATATAAATCAAAGCGGAGCAGAACTTTTGGGCTTTAAGGATAAAAGCGAGGTAATAGGCTTGCAGCTCAAGAATTTCTTCAGCCGTACCGAGGACTGGGAGACCTATTATCAATCTGTTTGCGGGGTACACGGCCATATAAAAGATTTTGAAGTTAATTTCAAAAAGACCGACGGCTCCACCTTATATTTAATGATAACTGCAAATGGCCTTAGCGGTCCAAACGGCAGCTGCCTGGGTAGCGAGGCCATTGCCAAGGACCTTACCCAATTTAAACGGGTAATGAACCAGCTCATCCAATCCGAGAAAATGGTAACAGTGGGTCATCTAGCAGCCGGTGTGGCGCATGAAATCAATACCCCGCTGGGTATCATTCTAGGTTATACCCAGCTGTTGGAGGAAGATCTGCGCAACCAACCAGAAGTATTTGAAACACTTAAGATTATAGAAAAACAGACAAAGATCTGCAAAAAAATCGTGGCAGATCTTCTGAGGTTTTCAAGAAATGCCCTTGAAGGTGAACGTGCCGCTGTAAATCTGAATAAATGTGTTGAAGAGGTGCTGGCACTGATTGAGCACAGCCTCAACATGGATGTGATCTATGTAATGAAGAATCTGGACCAGAATCTACCTGACATATCAGGCATACACGACAAGATATGCCAGGTTATCATGAACTTGATCAACAACGCCCATCATGCCTTAGGAAAGGAAGGGATAATCGGCATCTGGACCCGATACCATTCAGACAATAACGAGGTTGAATTGATCATAGGCGACACCGGGCCTGGTATACCCAAAGAGCTCCAGAACAAGATTTTCGATCCCTTTTTCACTACTAAAGAAGTCGGTAAGGGAACAGGACTTGGCTTGACACTTTCATATGCGATTATTTCAGAACATGGTGGCAGAATGGAGGTGCACTCACCGCCAGACGACCCAGAATTAATAAAGGCTGGAATGGAAACGGCCTTTCACATCTTCCTTCCCGCCATGCCCAATCCAAAACAGTTTAATGCATAAAAATGACAGAGGCGTGGGAGTCACGAATAAGAGATACAGAAGGAAGTTAGGAACCAAGTATCAGTGTCATTGCTGTAGCAAGGAACTGCCCTTCTGCTGGAACTGCCCATGCGGGTTTCAGATCTGCGACCAATGCCTGAAGGAAAATTTCTGGGGCATGAGTAACGGCGTGATATGGATATGTCCGGATTGCGGGAGGATTAGAAGCTTTTAAATCTGCCTTTAGTCATCCCATAAGTCTTTTGTTTGTCAACTTGTGAATTTTTTCTTGACTCACTTAGTTTTATCGAACATAATTTTACAGAAAGCTTTATTGTGAATTAATTCACAATTACATTTCTTTAAGTTTTTTTATGCCCTTTATCATTTGATGCGGCTGCTCATAAATAGGGATGCACGGCATCCATAAAAAATAGAGGAGGACCTTTAAATGGCTAAAACAGTCTGGAGCATGTGCGGCATGTGTTCGGTCCGATGTCCGATCAGGGTGGAAGTTGAGGACGGCAAAATAAAGTGGATTGAGGGCAATCCTCATCTGCTGGGCGGTGCCCTTTGTGCCAAAGGTTCAGCAGCTATTGCCCTTCACAAGGACAGCGAGCGCCCTCAACAGCCCTTGATCAGGCGGGGAGGCAGGGGAGCCGGAAAATGGGACCCGGTCAGCTGGGAAACCGCATTGGATTACGTGGCGGAAAAGATCAACAACATCAGGGAAAAATATGGGGCAAGGGCCATGATGCTTAGCTGCCGCGGCGGCCCGTGGGCAGACCTGCCAAAGGCATTCATTCATGCACTGGGTTCGCCAAATTTCACAAATCATGACAGCGCCTGCGGAAGAAACGTACACCACGCTTGCAAGACCCTCTATGGTGTCGGGCGCAAGGGCTTCATATACGATATCAAGAATACAAAACACCTGGTCTTGTTCGGCAGAAACATCCTTGCCTCTCTAAGGGTGGCCGAGGTCCAGCAGGTAATGGACATGCTGGACAAAGGCGGCAGGCTTACCTATGTGGACGTGAGACAGTCGCTTACCGGCATAAAATCCACCAACTTCATGCAGGTAAGGCCTGGTACAGACTATGCCCTGGCCCTGGGCATGATACACGGCATCATAAAGGCCGAGGCCTATGACAAGGAATTTATCGAAAAGTACACCACCGGCTTTGACGAACTGGTTTCTTTCATCGAGCCCTATGATGTCAACTGGGCTGCCAAGGAGTGCGGAATCAAGGTAGGCAGGCTCAAGAGGTTCATCAAAGAGGTCACCGAGGACCGTCCCAAAGTGGTCTTTCATCCTGGATGGATGCTGTCTCGCTACCGCGATTCCTTTTATGCCAGCAGGGCATTGTCCATCCTGAACGTATTGATGGGCAACATTGAGATCGAAGGCGGGCAGCAGTTTCCCAAGACCCCAGGAGACTGCGGAATCAAGGGTCTTAGAACGCTCGATTCACAGATCCCAAAGCCTGAAGAAAAACGGGCGGACGGCGTAGGCTGGAAATACAAGCACTTTGACAAGGGACCAGGGCTGTTTCACCTCTTTTATGAAGCTATGGCCACTGGCGAACCCTATCCCATAAAGGGAATCATCTGTTACAGGCATGATCCCTTCAACTGCTTCCCGGATGTTACAGCACAGAAAGAGGCACTGGACAATTGTGAACTAATAGTATCCATAGATACCCACTACAGCGAGTTCGGCTGGTACAGTGACGTTATATTGCCGGAATCCATGTTCCTTGAAAGGGAGACCCCTATTGCCACCCAGAAAGGACCCAAACCAAGGTTCATATTGCGCCAGCGTGCAGTGGAACCAAGGTTTGACACAAAGCCTTCCTGGGAGATCTTCAAACGTTTGGCAGACAAGCTTGGGGCTGGCGAATATTTTCCATACAATACCATTGAAGAATATTGGAATTGGCAGCTTGAACCAACAGGCTATTCAATAGAAGATTTCAATGAAAAGGGCTTTGTATCACTCACGGACAAGCCCATAATGTATGACCGTGACAATCTCGATGGAAAATTCAAGACGCCATCCAGCAAAATAGAGTTTGTCAGCCAGGTATTGAAAGAGGCTGGACTGCCGTCCCTAAAGCCGTATGAAAGCCCGCAAAAGCCTGCAAAGGGCAAGTTCAGGCTGGTATTCGGCCGTTCGCCTGTCCACGCCCATGGACACACCATAAACAATCCCCTGCTCCATGAGCTCTTTCCCGAAAATTCTCTATGGATCAATACGAGATCTGCTGCAAAACTGGGCATAAAAGAAGGCGACCTGGTTGATGTGATAGCAGAAACCCGGAAGGGAACTGTGAAGGCCCATGTTACCGACTTTATCCATCCAGAGGCTGTCTACACCGTACATGGATTTGGAAGGCAGGTTCCCCTGCAGAGCAGGGCCTACCACGCAGGCATGAGTGATCAAAAGCTCCAGGAAGGCCTGCTTCAGGACATGGACCCGGCAGGCGGCGGACTCTGTTTATGTGAGAAATTTGTAATCGTTCGCCGCAGCTCAAGGAATCCAAAAAGGAGGGTGGAACTGTGAACAAATATATGCTCTATCTCAATTCCAAAAGATGTATCGGGTGCCACGGGTGTGAAGTACACTGCAAGACCAACAAGGAACTGCCAGTGGGACCATTCCTGTGCGAGATAAGCCACGACCCCTTGACCGCGGTCAAGGGCGTTCCCAAAACGGAATTTCATTTCAGGTCATGCTATCACTGTGAGGACCCCTACTGTGTTCCCATCTGCCCCACAGGAGCAATGATAAAGCGAGAAGATGGAATCGTTTACATTGACACAGATGCCTGCATCGGCTGCATGGCCTGTGCCGGTGCCTGCCCCTGGCATATACCGCAATTCAATCCAGCCACCGGCAAGGCAGTAAAATGTGACTATTGCATGGACAGGGTGGATAAGGGCCTTAAGCCGGCATGCGTATCAAAGTGCACGACGCACGCGCTGAAATTCGTCACCTTGCAGGAAGTATAGAAATGAACTGAACCATCTTAAGTCATAATAACAACTCAGATAACGGGGGGATTGTCAAGACACGATCCCCCCTATTTTTTTGTCCTTTTAATGATCTCGTTCAATACGGCCTTGCCGCGCCTGACAGATTTCAACACCCATTCGTCCAGCAGTTCCAGCCGTTCCTGGTCAGACAACCCCCACGAACTCTGGTCAATTTCATCCTCCATCCTCCTTCGCAATTCATAAAGGGCTATACCAGCACTCACGGAAACGTTCAGGCTCTCTGCAAGGCCTTTCATGGGAATGAAAAATGTCCCGTCACTATTTTCTAGAAATTCTTTGTGCAGGCCGTCTAGTTCCCGCCCGAAAACAACAGCCGCCTTTCTTTCAAGCGGCAGTGAATCCACGGAAAACGACCTTGAGGAAATAGAATTTCCCTTGATGGCTGGGGGATGCGCACAATATATGTTGTAGCCTCTATGCCTGAGCGACTCCACGCACTCAGTTACCGTACGATACTTGAAAATAGTTACCCATTGTTCAGTACCTAGTGAAACCCCCTTGGACGGTTTAAAGGGATTTGATATTTGGGCCACGTGCACGTCCTGGATGCCAAAGGCCTCTGCCGACCTTATAACCGCACTCATGTTGTGGATATGGTAGAAGTCATCCAGCACAACGGTTAACCAGCGGGTCCTGTTGGAGAGTATCGCCTTAAAACGCTCGATGCGCCTTTGGCTCACCAAGGAGCTTAGAATTTCGTGTTCGTTCATTGCCTGGACATGCTAAAATATTATGGCAGTCCAGAAAAGAATTAAATTTTTTTAATGTTTGGGGAAAGCTTCAGTGGCTGATTATCAGCTCTGGGTGTCGCCGTAAGATTCGGCCTTGGCATATTCGACCGCGTTGGCATTGTCCAGTTTGATCCAATAATTTCCTGAAAGAAAACGCCAATGCCTTCCATCAAATTTTGCGACTAACGTACCGTGATAACGCATCATTTTCTTTATTTGTTCCACGGTGAAAAGCTCTAGATTCTTGTTCTGGACATATCCGTCCATAGGATTTGGGATGAGAAACAGAATCAGCAACAAAAGGCTGAGGAGAAAAAGTGAAGGCCGTTTGTAGTCATTTTTTTGACATTTCCGAGCGCTCATAAAAATATTTTAACATCATTTTGTAGGATTGCAATACCTTTTGTTTTGACATCCCTCCCACTTCCCAAAGGGGCTGAAGGATCTTTTTTTCGCTATTTCGTCCATAAACTTTGCCAAGCTCTTTATTTTGAGACCTATTCAATTATTAAAAAATTCACATTTTGATTATTTCAGCTAAATTGTAAGAATAATCACAAAATACTTTGTGAAATCTTTATTTTCCATCCGTTTTCTCTATTTTTTGTTGACATTCGACCATAAATAGTTAAACATATTTTTACCTTGAAATAGGAGCCAATCATAAAGATTCAAGGTCTTTATGATCAGGTTAAATAATCAAAAAGGAGACTGCAGTATGGCAAAGTCTGTCTTCAGCATCTGTGGAATGTGTGCGGTCCGCTGTCCAATACGAGTAGAAGTTGAGGACGGCAAGGTCGTTTGGATTGAAGGCAATTCGAACGATCCAGGCATGGGTACCAGCCTCTGCGCAAAAGGCGTGGCAGGAAGGGCCTTGCTCTACGACAACGAAAGGCTCCAGCACCCGATGATCCGGGAGGGAGAACGGGGATCAGGCAAATGGAGGAAGGTTTCCTGGGATGAGGCGTATGACTACATTGCCTCCAAGTTGGAGGGAATAATCAAGGAGCACGGTGGAAAGGCCATAATGCTGAGCGACAGGGGCGGCCCTTTCGCGGACATCAGGAAGGCCTTCATGAAGGCCCTGGGCTCGCCGAACTATACCAACCATGACTGCACCTGCGGCAGAAATACCCATCACGCCTCAAAGTCCGTCTATGGCCTAGGCAGGACGGCCCTGGCTTATGATTTCAAGAATGCAAAGCACATAGTGCTTTTTGGAAGGAATATCGTAGAGTCCATAAAGGTTAAAGAGGTCAAATCCTTCATGCAGGGAGTAAAAAACGGGGCCAAGGTCACCTACATTGATCCAAGGCTTGCCCTAACCGCCTCAAAGGCCACCAGGTACTGGCAGGTAAGGCCTGGAACAGACTATGCCCTGCTCCTTGCAATCGTAAACGTGACTTTGCGTGAAGGCCTTTATGACAAGGATTTTGTCAACAAGTACGTAAAAGGCCTTTCAGACCTGGCAAACTTCGTAAAGGAATACACGCCGGAATGGGCGCAAAAGGAGACCGGCATTCCAGCCGACGAGATTGTTGCCTTCTGCCACGAAATCTCGGCAGACAAGCCGAGCGTCATATTCCATCCTGGCTGGCACTTATCCCGTTACAACGATTCATTTTATGCCAGCAGGATGATACACATCATGAATGTCCTCATGGGCAACATAGAGGTCCCGGGAGGTCAATTCTTCCCAAAGACTCCCAAGGATGCAGGCAAAAAGGGGCTGAAGAGCCTGGGGGCTGACATACCGAAGGTAGAAGAGAAGCGGGCAGACGGCTGCGGGTGGAAATATAAACGCTTTGATGGCGGCCCGGGCCTTTTGCAGCTTCAATACGAGGCCATAGACACAGGAGACCCCTACCCCATCAAGGCCTATTTTGTCGTACGTCATGATCCCCTGCTTGCCATGCCTGACCCAGAAGAGCAAAAGCGGATACTGAACAAGCTTGATCTCATCGTGGTGGTGGACGTCAATTACAGTGAAACCTTTGGCTTTGCAGATGTCGTTCTGCCTGAGAGCACATATCTCGAACGAGACACCATGATGAGGACGGACAAGGGTCTTAAGCCCGGCTTCTCCATGAGGAGAAAGGCAATAGAGCCCATCTACGACACGAAGGCTGGATGGGAGATCTGGACCGACCTGGCACACAGGCTTGGCAAAGGTGAATACTTCCCATACAAGTCCATAGAAGACATCTGGAATTACCAGTTGCAGGATACTGGGCTCAAGATCGAGGACTTTGACGAAAAGGGCTTCGTACAGCTTGCATCAAAGCCCATATGGAAGGACAGGAACAAACTTGAATTCCCTACGCCTTCGGGCAAGATAGAATTTGTCTCCAAGAAGCTCGAAGACGAAGACATCCCCTCCTTTATACCGTATACGAGCCCGAAAAAACCTGAAAAGGGCGAATTCAGGCTGTTGTTCGGGCGCAAGGGCTACCAGACCCATGGGCAGACCACGAACAACCCCATCATATCTGAGCTCATGGGCACCAACTGCCTCTGGTTGAATACTAAGGCAGCCCAGGAACTCGGGATCAACGACGGCCAGATGATAGAGATCAGCAGCAACGGCACTACTGGCAAAATCAGGGCCAAACTGACTGATTACATCCATCCGGAGGCCGCCTTCATGCTGCACGGCTATGGCAGGACAATACCGTTTCAGACAAGGGCCTACAAAAAGGGGCTTGCAGACCAGGCATTCATGAAAGGTTTGTTAAAGGTATGGGACAAGGCCGGAGGCAGCATTTCCCTTTGTGAATCTTTCGTAAAGGTCACACCTGCTTAAGGAGGGTATAAAATGAGCAAATATCACATCGAACAAGATATATCCCTTTGTATAGGCTGCCTGGCATGCGAGGCCGCCTGCAAAGACAAAAACAGTGTGCCTGAAGGGGCCTTTTACTGCAAGATGATCCAGGTCGGCCCCAGGACGGTAAGGAATATCCCGGTCATTGACCATGTCTACATGGCATGTTTCCACTGCGAGAAGCCCTGGTGCGTGGATGCATGCCCCACTGGTGCCATGCAGAAACGGAGCAAGGACGGCATTGTGTTCGTGGACCCCGATCTATGCGTGGGCTGCAAGGCGTGCATGAAGGCCTGCCCATGGGGCGTGCCCCAGTGGAATGCCTCAACCGGCAAGGTGGGAAAATGCGACATGTGCATGGACCGCATAGACCAGGGCCTGCAACCTGCCTGCGTGACGAAGTGCACCACGGGCTCCATTAAATTCATGACCCCCCAGGCCTCTTCGGAAAAGAGGCGCAGGGACTTTGCAGAAGAGATGCTAAAACGGGGTTAAGGAGATATGACACCAGGCACATTCCTACCAAGCGATTACCTGCCCATAATGGTAATGCTCATATTTGCCACGGGTTTCGGCGTGGTAACCTTGTGGGTTGGCCGTTATTTCAGGCTTCGCAGGCCTTACGCGGAAAAACTAGAGGCCTATGAATCTGGCAACCCGCCATCACCGCCGCCTAGATTCCGCTTCTCCATCAAGTTTTACCTGATTGCAATACTCTTCGTGGTTTTCGATGTAGAGGCGATATTCCTTTACCCGTGGGCACTGGTCTATGACAAGATCGGCATCTTTGCAGTCGTCGAGATGTTTCTCTTCATATTCCTGCTCTTGGTGGGATATGCATATGCCTGGCGAAAGGAGGCCTTGGAGTGGGAAAAATAAGTTCCCCAGATCTTGTGCCAGTGGCTGAAGGCATAAAGGTCATACCTGGCGCAAACACCCTCATAATGAAACTGGACAAGGTGATCAACTGGTGCAGGGCAGGTTCCATCTGGCCTGTCACCTTCGGGCTGGCCTGATGCGCCATTGAAATGATGGCTGCTGGAAGCAGCCACCACGATTTGGACAGGTTCGGCATCATATTCAGGGCGACACCCAGACAGGCAGATGCAATGATAGTGGCTGGAACCGTCACCCAAAAAATGGCCCCTGTCGTACGCAGGGTCTATGACCAGATGCCTGAGCCCAGGTATGTGATCGCCATGGGAAGTTGTGCATGCAGCGGCGGGGTCTTCCGCACGTATCACACTGTTCAGGGATGTGACGAGTTCCTTCCTGTGGACGTTTACGTGCCAGGATGTCCGCCAAGACCTGAAGCGCTTCTGGAAGGCCTGATCCGCCTCCAGGAGAAGATGATGAAGGAGGAGATGCGGTGGGGCTGCTGGAGATAGCAACTCTGATTCAAGACAGGTATCCGGACCAGGTGATAGAAGTGGTCACCTGCCGTGAACAGGCCGGGGTTATCCTGCACAAGGAGAAAATCCTTGAAATATGCAGGTGGCTCCACGACGACCCAGTCCTTCAGTTCAATCATCTGGCAGATCTGTGCGGCGTAGACTACCTGCACAAAAAGGATGTACGGTTCGAAGTGGTGTACAACCTCTATTCTATTCCCACCAAGAGGCGCATCAGGTTGAGGGCCCAGGTTCCAGAAGATGATTGCTGGATCGACTCGGTCACGCCTGTATGGATTGGGGCCAACTGGCACGAAAGGGAGTGTTACGACCTTTTCGGCATAAAATTCAAGGGGCATCCAGACATGCGGAGGATACTGCTTCCTGAAGATTGGGAAGGGCATCCATTACGCAAGGATTATCCCTTGGACGGGGGCAGACGGAACTGGCGCGGATATGACGAAGTCAAAGAGAAGGCCAGGCGGTTGAGGGAATATGACTTTTACGGCATGTATGAAGATCCAACAAAGAAGATAGGGCTGAAAGATGTCAGCAAATAAACCTGATCTAAAATTGATAAAAAATGACACACCAGGCGGGGAAAACGAGGCATACACCGTTGCCATGGGGCCGCAGCATCCTGCCACCCATGGAGTCCTCAAACTGGATCTTGAGCTGGATGGTGAAACCGTAATCAAGTGCAGGCCCACAGTCGGTTTTCTTCACAGAGGGGTGGAAAAACTTGCAGAGAACATGTCCTATGCCCAGGTGCTTCCCCTTACAGACAGGCTTGACTACATAGCCTCCATGGCCAACAACGTGGCCTACAGCATTGCAGTCGAGACGCTTCTAGGCATAGAAACGCCCTTGCGCGCAAAATATATAAGGACGATGGTCATGGAAATGGCCCGGCTTACAGGCCACCTGCTCTGGCTTGCCACCCATGCCCTCGATATCGGCGCAATGACAGTCTTCCTATATTGCTTCAGGGAGAGGGAGAATCTCCTGGACATGTTCGAGGAATTGTGCGGCGCCCGACTAACCACCACCTATACGTGCATCGGCGGTGTAAGACAGGACGTTACAGGCCATTTCCTAGAAACCCTCTATGCCTTCACAGAAGAGTTTCCATCCAGGGTAAAGGAGTATGAAACCCTGATCGATCAAAACAGGATCTGGCTCAAACGCACCAAGGGCATTGGTGTCATCACTGCGGAACAGGCAGTAAGCCTGGGTCTTACAGGTCCCTCGCTACGCGGTTCAGGGGTCGATTACGATGTCAGGAAACACATGCCTTACGACGCTTATCCATTTGTCGAATTCGAGGTGCCCATAGGAAGCGAAGGGGACGTGTATGACCGTTACCGCTGCCGCATGGAAGAATTTCTCCAATCGAACTCCATCATAAGGCAGTGCATTGAGCAGCTTCCTGCCGGTCCTGTCAGGGCAGAAGACGCCCCAGACCTGGTAATGGAGTACAACCCAGCCAAGAAGGTGGCTGCAGATGCCACGTTCAGTTCCGGCATCATAAAACTCATGGAAGACAGAGACCGCTACATGCAGGGAGACGTGTACGTGGCAGCAGAGGTGCCAAAAGGGGAACTCGGGTTCTACTTCGTGAGCGACGGTCACGGCCGCCCATACAGGATGCACATAAGATCGCCTTCCTACATACATATAGGCGCCCTGCCCTATCTGTGCGAGGGTTACATGGTGGCAGACGTCATTGCCAATATTGGAAGCCTGGACGTAGTGCTGGGAGAATGTGACAGATGATTCTTTTGGGGGGATAGATGGAACTGTTATGGATCCTCGTTAAAATATTGATAGTCTTCGGGGTGGTCATGCTGCACGTAGCATATGCCACCTACTTCGAGCGCAAGGTAATAGGCCACATGCAGGTTCGTATGGGACCGATGAGGGTCGGCCCGCACGGCCTGCTTCAGCCCATAGCAGACGGCATAAAGCTCTTTTTCAAGGAAGATGTGATTCCCACCCCGGCAGACAAGCAGGTATTCTATGCTGCGCCCCTGATATGCCTCATATCGGCTGTCAGTTCCCTTGCAGTGATTCCCTTCTTTGAAGGTTTCGCCATTGCCAATATCAATATAGGCCTGCTCTATATCTTTGCGCTGAGTTCCCTGGCCTCCTACGGCGTTGTGTTGTCAGGCTGGTCATCCAACTCGAAATATGCCTTCCTCGGCGGTCTCAGGTCTTCAGCACAGGTAATCAGCTACGAGATAGCAATGGGGCTCAGCCTCGTGGGCGTGATGATGATGGCAGGCTCCCTGAACTTGACAGACATAGTTCATGCCCAGATGAGCAGCAGCTTCAAGATCTACCTGATACCGCAATTTTTAGGTTTCTTCGTATTCGTTGTGGCAATGCTCGCCGAGACAAACCGTACACCCTTTGACCTGCCTGAGGCAGAGACAGAATTGGTTGCAGGCTACTTCACTGAATACAGCGGCATGAGGTTCGCTCTCTTTTTCCTTGCTGAATATATAGGCATGATCATCATGTCCTGCATCGGTGTAATATGTTTTCTCGGCGGCTGGAGCGGGCCGTTCCACGTCCCTGGCCTTCCCTTCTTCTGGTTCGTGATAAAGGTCTACCTATTCATCTTCTTTTACTACTGGGTAAGGGCCACCCTGCCAAGGTATCGATACGATCAGCTCATGGCCCTTGGCTGGAAGGTCCTCATTCCCCTGGCCCTGTTCAACATCGTGCTTACAGGAACAATAAAATCAATTTCTGGCTGATTCAGGCGGGTAGTTATGAAAATCAAGTATAAGACCAAAAAAGGACTAGTTGAACGCATACTCCTCCTGGAGATATTGAAGGGCCTTGCCCTTACGCTGAGGAGGATGTTTTCCAAGTCAGTCACTGTCCAATATCCCAAGGAAAAGAAGAAGCTCTTTCCAGGGTTTCGGGGCAGACATGCCCTGATCAGGGACCCGGCCAGCGGAACTGCCAGGTGCGTTGCCTGTATGCGGTGTGCCACTGTTTGCCCTTCAAGGTGTATATCCATCCGCTACACCAAGGACGAGAACACAGGGGCCAGAAAGGTTACATCTTACGAAATAGAGGCCTTGAGGTGCATCTATTGCGGGTATTGCGAAGAGGTTTGTCCTGTAAATGCCATAGTCCTTACAGAAGAGTATGAATATTCAGACTATGTGAGGGAGCCGTTCCACTTCGACATGGAGGGTCTGCTTCACAATTGGGATCAGTTCCTTGCCAAGAACAAGATCGATCCCAAGACATACATCAATCCGTTCCTGCGCCCAAGGGGCGCATCCGAGGGTGAACTTCCTGCAGGCAAGAGAATTTCCGTACCATCGGACTGGACCTTTGAGGGCCAGGTTGTCTGGAGGGATGGCAGGGCCGTGCCGGCAAAGGAAGCAGTCAGGTTATAGGGAGGGATAAATGGTTCAGTTTCTGTTTTTTTATTTCGCTATCGCAGTCATAGGACTTGGGATCACCATCGTGAACTCAAGGAATCCGGTGCACGGCGTGCTGCTCATGCTAGTCCTCTTTTTCCACATGGCTGGTCTCTACCTGCTGCTTAACGCCGAATTTCTGGCAGCTGTGCAAGTGATAGTCTATGCAGGGGCCATATTGGTCTTGTATCTCTTCGTGCTTTTCCTGGTCACCCTGAGAGAGGAGGTGCGCATAAGCCCATTCATAGAAAAGGGATATTGGATGGGCTTTGTAATTGCCATTGCCATGTTCATCACCTTCATCAAGGGCATCCAGAACTTCACCCTCGGTGAACATGGCGCTTACACCATAGAAAAGATAGGGCAACTCACCCACACAAAGGCCATGGGCGAGGCGATCTACACGACCTACATCCTGCCTTTCGAGGTGGCAGGCCTGATTCTGCTGGTTGCCGTTGTGGGAGGTATTGCCTTGGCCAAACGGGAAAGGAAGGGGGCATAAAAATGGTCCATTTGAGCTGGTATCTCACCGTATCGGCCATCCTGTTCTGTATAGGCGTCTTTGGTTTCCTTACCAGGCGCAACATAATAATGATGCTCTTGTCCATAGAGTTGATGCTAAATTCGGTAAACCTGAATCTGGCAGCCATCAGCCACTACATGGAAGATCTGCGGGGACAAGTGCTAGTGTTTTTCATTATAGCCGTGGCAGCTGCAGAGGCAGCCATCGGCTTGGGCATTGTGGTGACCCTGTTCCGTCACCGCAAGTCCATTCACACAGACCAGATAGTTTCCTTGAAAGGATGAGGTAGAAGATGAACATGCCGCTTTATTTGATATTGATTCCGTTTCTGCCCCTGGCTTCGTTTGTATTCACCTTGCTCTTGGGGAAAAATCTGGGGCAAAGGGCCCATTGGCCGCCCATTATTGCCGTACTTACCTCGTTTGTATGCGCCGTAATGGCCTTGAACGACGTCTTGCACGGTACGCACATAAATTCAGACCTTTACACCTGGTTTGAATCGGAAAACTTCCGCGCATCAGTGGGATTCCTTCTGGATGAGCTTACAGCGGTTATGCTCGTAGTAGTAACATCTGTAAGCAGCCTGGTTCACATCTATTCCGTGGGCTACATGCATGATGATCCAGGTTATTACCGCTTCTTTTCCTATCTCAGCCTCTTTACCTTTTCCATGCTCATGCTGGTTCTTGGCAACAACTTCCTGCAGCTCTACTTTGGCTGGGAGGCAGTGGGACTGTCATCCTATCTCTTGATCGGCTTTTGGTATCAGAAAAAATCTGCCTCAGATGCAGGCAAAAAGGCCTTTATTGTAAACAGGTTTGGTGACTTCGGCTTTGGTCTCGGCATAATAGTCGTCTATCTGGTATTCGGCTCCGTACACTATGAGACCGTCTTTGCCCAGGCAGGGGACATGGTGGGCCACACCTTCAATTTCCTGGGCTGTCAATTCGACTTGATTACGCTTATTGCCATATTGCTCTTCTGCGGTGCAGTGGGCAAATCGGCGCAAATACCGCTCCACGTGTGGCTCCCAGACGCCATGGAAGGCCCCACCCCGGTCAGTGCACTTATCCATGCCGCTACCATGGTTACTGCCGGTGTCTTTCTGGTTGCACGCTGCAACCCGATATTCGGCCTCTCTGAAACCGCCCTGAATCTCGTCACCATCATAGGCGCCCTGACCTGCTTTTTCTCGGCCACCATTGCCCTGGTACAAGTGGACATAAAGCGGGTGATCGCCTATTCGACAGTGAGCCAGCTTGCCTATATGTTCATAGCCTGCGGAGTCGGGGCCTATGGAGCCGGTATCTTCCACCTTTACACCCACGCATATTTCAAGGCCCTGCTCTTCCTGGGTGCAGGCAGTGTCATCCATGCCATGAGCGATGAGCAGGACATCAGGAAAATGGGCGGCTTGAAGAAGTACCTGCCTATCACCTATGTCACCTTCCTGCTGGCCTCCCTATCCATATCAGGCATACCAGGGTTTGCCGGGTTTTTCAGCAAGGACGAAATACTTGCCATGGCCTTTTCCTCGCCAATAGGAGCGGGAAAATTTGCCTGGTTCGTGGGCACTCTGGTTGCCGGCATGACCGCCTTTTATTCCTTCAGGCTCTTTTTCCTTACTTTCCACGGAAAGTTCCGCGGAACCGAAGATCAGCGCAAACACCTGCATGAGTCGCCGCCCACCATGACTGTTCCTCTCATGTTGCTGGCACTGGGAGCAGTGGCATCGGGCTGGGTAGGCATTCCTCAAGTGCTAGGC
>JALVPX010000033.1 GCA_027031565.1 Deltaproteobacteria bacterium
AAGTACTTATGCTATCAACCTGGTACCTTATAATTTATTATCGAATAAAAGAGATAGGCTCATGAATACACAAGTATTTCAACAAACTGAATATATTTTGGCATCTGAGCCATTCTACATGGCCCAAAGTAATGAAATTGAGCTTGCAGAAATGGCATATGCAAATAATCTGCCTCTTTTATTAAAAGGCCCCACTGGATGCGGAAAGACCCGGTTTATGGAGTATATGGCCTGGTTGCTGAAACGGCCTTTAATCACGGTCTCTTGCCATGATGACCTGTCCACAAGCGACCTTGTTGGAAGGTATCTCATAAGGGCAGGGGAGACTGTGTGGATGGATGGGCCCCTGACTGCGTCGGTAAGGGCTGGTGCAATCTGCTACCTCGATGAAATAGTCGAGGCGCGAAAGGATACAACGGTTGTCATTCATCCGCTTGCAGACGACAGAAGGGTCCTGCCTGTTGAAAAGAGAGGGGAAATCATCAAGGCGCCCCCTGAGTTCATGCTGGTTATCTCCTATAACCCAGGTTATCAATCTGTGCTCAAGGAACTCAAGCCCAGCACGCGTCAAAGATTTGTCGCAATCAATTTCACCTATCCGTCTAAGGAGCTTGAGACCAGGATCGTTGCCCACGAGACAGGCCTTGATGAATCAGTATCTGCCAGCCTGGTCAAGTTGGGAAATCTCACCCGCAAACTCAAGGATCAAGGCCTGCCCGAAGGTGCCAGCACGAGGCTGCTCATCCACGCAGGCAAATTGATAAAATCAGGCCTTGCGCCGAGGGAGGCTGTGGAGGCAGCAGTCTGCCAGCCCCTTACAGATGACAAGGAGCTTCTGGAAGGACTTTACACGATAGTGGATGCAGTTTTTTAAATGCACCAGGCAGTCCTGAACTGGTTGATTTTTTAGGAATATGGAACCTTCTTCTGATGACAAAGTATTTCAGGCCTTAAGGTCGGCATTGCTGGATATTTTTTTTACGGAAAATATAGCGTCGTACCATGTGGACAGTGCGGCTGAAATTCTGGCAGGGATCGACCGGAGGCATATCAAGATTATCCTAGAGCTTGTCAGACTTATCGCCTATTCTGTGTCAGAAATCCTTGCGTTTTCATTTATTGAAAACGTAGGCTACGCCATACACTTGCTCGATTATCAGGGTCTGCAGGATTGGGTAAAGGCAGCAATTCAGATATATGAATCAGAGGGACTTCAGCCAGCCAAGGATTTTCTGCAAAACGCTGGCGAAACGACCTCATCATTTGGATTGAGCAGCGAGGCAGCCGCCTTCGACCAGGTTTCCCCCCATCTTCTCCTGCTGGCAGTGGGCCTAACCGGCAGGGAAGTAAGGTTCAAAAACGGAACCATCCCATGGACTGACACAGAAACCATCTATGCACCCAGGATATGGAACAAATTCAATGACAAGAGGCTGAACGAACTCTTCTTCAAGGTGACAGTCATCCACAAGTGTTTTCAGATAGCAAATCATTCTCTGTTGCTCCCCATTGAGAAGGTGACGGCCATGTTTCAATCTTCCACAGAGTCACACAGGCGTGGAGACGAAACCAGATGCCCTACAGGCATAGAGGCCTTTCTTCAATCATTGGAGCCTGCGGCTGAACAAAGGGATGGTGCCTCACTTTTCAGTCTTATGGAAACGATTCGAAATGAGGCAGCGATCGCCAGGGATTATCCCGGCCTGTACCGGGACATCGGCACCCTGAAAGGAGCGCTGTGCGCCATGTGCAACAAGGGATCACCGGCAAGGCTAACCGGCCCTCTATCCATCCTGTCATGGGTTACTGGTCACTATGCTGGTCAACCGAATCTAGGAGATTCGTCCCTTGAACAGCGTATTTTGAGGCTCAGGCAAAAGGAGGCCACAGCACTTGATTCTGCTGTCTGTACCGCAGACTTGGCAAATGCCTTTCCATCTTTTCCATGGTATGAGGAGTTAAAAACCAGGCTGCCCTATATTGGCACAATATTCCCAAAGGAAAGCGCTGCTGCGCTTTTGAGACGCAGAAAAGAGTGCAAAGAGAGATTCGTGGAAATAGTTGCCGCCCTCGTGGCTGAACAAAAAAAGGGTCCAGTGACCGAGGATACTGAAATGGCGTTGGACAAAAAGGGTTGCCCGGTATGTACAGATTCAGACATCGAACAGGCAGTGGCCATGGTCATAGCCTCCAGGCCCAAGCCAGGTGAATCTGGAGGAGAAATACCCGAGGAAGTGACAACCATGAAAGGCCCGGAGATGGAACTCCAGCAGGAGCTGAAGTCGCTTTTGTCAGAGATAGAAGCAGATATGGGC
>JALVPX010000034.1 GCA_027031565.1 Deltaproteobacteria bacterium
CTGTTCGCAGAAGGAAAACTTCCGGTTAAAGAGGTTCGTGCCTTGATCAATGGCACGCGGCACGCACTCCGCATCCAGCAATTAAAAGCAGTGCTTTTGAAGGGGGAGGTCTCGGCCAGGGCTGAGGCCGCATGGGAAAACGGCATCACATGGCACCTCGACTTTTCGGGCAGAGATATTTCTCCTCGCCAGTTTCATAAAAAGGCACCCGAAGGGGAATTAAATTTCTGTGCCGTGGCCGATGGTGAAAGAAACCCCGAAGGAATTTATGGCCAGATCCAACTTTCAAGGCTTGAAGGCAGACTTTCATGCACCCCTTTGGCTGGAAGGGCCCGCATCACCTTTTCCCCTGACAAGATCAATGTCTCCGGACTGGTGGTGGACGCCCTGGAAACACACCTTGAAGCAGGGGGAAGCATCAAGCCAAGGCTGGATCTCACACTTTCGGCCCGGATCAAGGATCTTTCAGAATGGAATATCCCCCTGCGCGGCCCTTTGAAGGTAACGGGCACTGCCGGAGGCAGCCTCAATGCGCCTGTTCTCACACTCGACGTCCGGTCTCCAGAATTGGCCTTTGGAAAAGGCCTTGCAGAGAATGTCGAGGCGGTGTTTGAGGCTGACTTGAACAAAAAGGGCAAATTAAACCTCAGGCTTGGCGCCGAAAAGATGTCATTTCCCAATGTTCAATTAGGCAACCTTGACATTAACATCAAGGGAACCAAGGCAAGGCAGCAGGTAAATTTCAGCATGACATGCCAGGGCAGGCCCCTTGAAGCCAGTATTAAGGGAAGATACGAGGCAGGCAAATGGCAGGGTACCATTATGGCTGTGGAGGCGGATACCCGCTTATTTGGGCCATGGAGCCTTGACGGGCCGTCGGAAATAGAATTATCACCTCGGGAGATCAAACTGGGGCAGATGTGCATGAAGCGCGAGGATGAAAACGGTTCATTGTGCGCGGCCGGGACATTTTATCCACCTCAAGCTGACTGGGAAGTTAAGGCAGAGACCCACCGCCTTCCTTCACGCCTCCTGAATGCCTTTGCAACCGATGATGTAGTTCTGGCTGGTTATATCGACCTGAACGTGTTGGCAAAAGGGGTCGGTGGCACCATCCAGAAGGGCCGATTCTTCATGAAAGGCATTGATGCAGAAGTGGTCCCGTTGAACATCAGCTTGAAGAACGCAGAGGCCAGGGGGACCATAGAGCACAACAGGGCACGGTTTACACTTGGGGTAACCTCGGGAATAGGGCATATCAAGACAGCTGGAGACATTGATTTGTCAATGCCATTTGAAGGCCCTGCCACTCTTAGAATAACGGGCCGCAATTTCCTAGCCGCCAATCTGCCAGAGCTTGTAATGATCGCAAGTCCTGAGGTTAAAGCAACCCTAGATGGAAAGGATATCCTGCTTGGCGGCCGGATGATAATTCCAGAGGCAGAGATTGACCTCGAGGGTATTTCAAGGCCTGATTACCTTTCTGAAGATGTCATCATCGTGGACGAATCGCAGCCATGCCAAGAAACACATGGCACACTGTCCACAGGGGCAGACCTTACCATAGAACTTGGTAACAAGGTCTCCATAAAAGGCTATGGAATCCAGGGAAGAGTGGCAGGTGAGCTGAGAATTCATTCAAGGCCGGGCCTGGTCACCACTGCTGCAGGAGAACTTGCTCTAAAGGATGCTACCTTTTCCATGTATGGCCAAAAACTCATCATAAAAAGAGGCAGACTCATTTTCGCAAACACGCCCATAGACAATCCAGGCCTTGATTTAACAGCCATTAGAGAAATAAAGACCCGGGGAGTGACAGTGGGCTTAAAGGCTTCCGGCACAATAAAAAAGCCGGAACTAAAGCTCTTTTCCACTCCGCAAATGGACCAAGCGTCCATCTTGTCTTATTTGGTCATTGGAAGACCCCTTACCCTGGCCTCGAAAGAGCAGGGCGGCAAGCTGATCAAGGCGGCACAGATGCTTGCACTCAAACAAGGGGCCTCGATAATGGAAACCATCAGCAACCGTTTTGGTTTCCTCGATATCCAACTGGAAGAGAAAAAAGGCAACAATCTGGCCATAGTGGTCGGGCTTTACCTGTCACCCCGCTTATATATGAGCTATGGGCGAAGCCTTTTCAAATCAGCAATCACATATAAACTCTGCTACTATCTGGGCAGAGGCTGGCGAATAGAAACCACTGTAGAAGGGGAAAACAGTGGTGCAGATCTCCTCTATTCTCCTTGAACAGGGGCCTTTTATTTCAAGGCCTCAAGGGCCTCTTCCAGCCTGTCCATAC
>JALVPX010000035.1 GCA_027031565.1 Deltaproteobacteria bacterium
TTTACCTTTGTACTCTACGGTTGCCATATTGCCCTCCTTTTGGATTATTATCTATGTCCGTTATGGCATATCGAGTTCAGTTAAATACTATATGCCAAGGCTTTTGTCAAGGCTCGTTAAATTTTTTTCAATATTTGATTGATGGATAAAACTTAATGAAATCAGGAGGTTTCTCAGGGGGGAGGCTGAAGGACCCGCTCGTTTGAATGACTATTCACTTTTTTAATTTCCTTCTAGACCCTGTAATGAATCTTCACGGGAAAGCTCTTCCACATGGGACCGGGCCCATTCTATTTCGGGGTCAAGCTCCAATGCCATCTGGTACCACTGCAGGGCGGCCTTGGGCATGCCGAGTTTTCTGAGATTGCTCCCTATGTTGGCATAATCAATGGCCGACGACGGATCCAGTGCTATGGCATTTTCAAAACATTCTATAGCCTTGACAAATTCTCCTTCCTTGTAACGGCATACTCCCAGCAGATTATATATTTCCTTGAGTCTGCTGTTCAGGTCCCTGGCCTTTTCAAGGGCGGATATTGCATTTGGGAGGTCATCGAGCTGCAGATGGCAGTTTCCCATGTGGCAGTAGATGCTTGCAACTTCATCCGGGTCGGGCTGTCGTTCAAGGGATTTTTTGAAGTACTGCAGGGCTTCATGGAATCTTCCGGTCTTTTCCATGCAGTGTCCAAGGTAGAAGGCGGTCTCAAATCTGTCCGGATATGTATCTTCAAGGCGCTGGAGAATTGCTGCGGCCTCTTCCTCGGAAAGATATCCGCCCGTGGCGGCCATCCTGGCAGCATGAAACGGCAGGCTCAAATTCCTGGTCCTTTCCCTGAAATGGTTTCCGGGTATTACTGCGTAAACAGCAGGGATGCGAAGTTCAGGGTGAGTGACGTCCATGAGATATGTGGACAATCCTGCCTGGGCAAGGGCACCGGCGAGATTCAATACTTCCTGCCTGAAATTCGGGGAAGAACAGTCCGGAAGCTGATGAATTTTCCTCTTTGTGGGTGAGGCCAGTACATAGGAAGCCTCCTCAAGGTTTTTGAATTTGGGAAGGCCGCTTTCGAGATATTTTCCTTCTGTGTCAAAATCACCGGCCAGCTGGGCAACTTCTGTTATGGCCCTTACTGCCGCTCTCTCCGGTGTTGTGGACGTACCGGCGGTGTAAACTATTTCGCTCCTTTCCGGGAAGGTGGATGGATCCCAGGCGATTGCTCCCACAGTCGGGATGCCGAGCCCCAGTGAAAAATCCTTTAGCACCAGCTGGATGCCCTGGGCAATAAATCTCTGTACAAGTTCACTGAGCCGAGGGTCTTCAATTGAATCAAGATCAATAGTCGGGGTTTCCAGTCTGCCGTAACTTATCAAGGAGCAGACATGGCGCTCAACCACCTCGGATATGGCCTGGACTGCTGCTTCCTCAAGGGTATTGCCGGCTGCTGCACCGTTGTATTTATTTATGGGCCACACCCACGAAAATGGCACCGGAGCGGGCTGCTCTGCCAATACGTCAAGACCCTGTGCCCATTGAATGGGGATTTCTCTCAAAAGCGCTGCTGACCCAGGCGGCTCATCCTCATAGTGGATTGCCTTTAGCAGCAGTGATTCCGGAAAGCCTGGTTCCTCGAGGCAGCTCAGCTGTTCAATGAACATGGGGCCCCTTTGCAGGAACTCGAACAGGCTGAACCGCTCTACAATCTCCATTACGGCACTGGCCTTTGCCTGGGCCTCGGTAACGCCTTTACCCATCTGTTTGGCAGAACCTGTGACAAGGCCGGCCTGGGCCTCGTATCGGCTCACATAAACGGGGATTCCAAGGCGGTCCCTGTCTACGCGTTCCACGCTTTTCAGGACAGGGCGGCTGAATCCTTCAAATCTCTTGAAAACCCACTCTAAGGTCTGGTCAGGGGTTTTGGCCTTGTCGTAACTTTGTTCCCCAGCCTTGAAACAGTCCTTTAACTTCATGGAGTCAGAATCTTGATGGCACCTACTTGTAACGGGAACAGGTAGTATCAATTATTTCTTCTGCCAGAAACCAGTCAGCCTGGTCGGAGCCAGGCTCCATCCCGCGTCTTTCAAAGATGGTATGGGCAATGGTGGCCACCCAGGACTGTCTTGCCTTTTCAGCAGACTCTTCCAGGAAATAGATCCTCGTAAGTTTAGTTCCAGGCGCTCCCTGTATCTGAAGGCCTACTACGGGGTTGGACTCCTCTTCGTCCCTTATAAGATAAAGGGCCCGGGGCACATCCACGGCATGGGCAAGATGAGTGAGATTGTCAGGATCCTGGGTA
>JALVPX010000036.1 GCA_027031565.1 Deltaproteobacteria bacterium
GCTTAAGATCGATCCTGTTTGTTATGCAGATGAAGCGGTCATCCATACAAGTGACGGGATGACATATGTCTTTCCCGTAGCAATAAAAGAAGGCTCTGCCCAGGGATATGAATGTCAAGATGGTGGCACTGATCCTTCAGGCGGAGCAGGGAGCGATATTGAAATCAAAATTTTAAAGGCCCAATGGCAGGCAGGCGAGCAGAAACTGGAATTAAAAGTTTCTTCACCAGGTGCGTCAGGACAGCTTACAGCACTATACAACGGCAAAAGCTATGACTTGCGTCAAAAGGAAAGGGAAAAGTATGAGCTCAAGATAAAGCCCATCTGTTACAGTGATCAGCTCCTGCTGCAAGACGCAAATGGAAATTCCTACGATGTGGACGTGGCACTTAAAGGCGGCTCTGCAGAGGGACATGAGTGCGGCAGCATCACACCTCCTCCAGCTTGTCATGACCTTGATGGAGATGGTTTTGCCGATGTGTCATGCGGCGGAACCGACTGTTCGGACAACGACAGCTCTATCCATCCAGGCGCTCCCGAAATATGCGGTGACAACATAGATCAGGATTGTTCTGGATCGGATCTTCCCTGCGGCTCTGGTGTGCATGCAGACCTTCTCTACAAGGATTATCCGGCCAACTGCATTTCGTGCCACCAAGAAGAGGCAGGGCAGGTTCACGCCTCGACCCATTACCAATGGCTTGGCGAGGCCCCAGACATGGTGAATGGAGCTGGTCAAAAGCAGGGCAAACTTACAAATGCGGTCAACAGTTACTGCGTCAATATTTTGGGGGACTGGCCTGTTTGCGGCACCTGCCATATAGGCAGGGGACTTAGACCCGATGATACAGCAGAGGGGTTGGTCAATATCGATTGTCTGGTCTGTCACAACGCAGAATATGCAGCCTCAAGGATCAGACTGTCAGACGGGACCATGGGTGTTCCAAACCCTACAGACCAAATGGTAAGGAACATCCAATTGCCTGCCAGGGCGAACTGCCTGAGTTGTCATGCAAGGGCAGGCGGAGGAGATGGAGTTAAACGCGGCGATCTTTCCCTTGCCCTGTCAACTAATTCTGATCCAGCTTTTGATATTCATATGAATGTGAACGGCCCCGACTTGAAGTGCCAAAGCTGTCACGAATTTCAAAATCACAAGGTGATAGGAAAGGGTTCAGACTTGAGGCCGACCGATGATCCTGCACGGGGTTCTGAGATAAGGTGTGCCCGCTGCCATGCAGGCAAGGATGGTCCTTCGGGTCACGAGGATTCAAAAATAAATGACCATGTGGCACGGGTTGCCTGTCAAACATGCCATATACCGGTTTATGGAAAATTTCCTACAGAAACCTTCCGGGATTGGCGCCGGCATCATGATGGAAGCCCTGCCGACAATCTCTCCGCCCCTGGCCATCCATATACGGAAAAGGCTGCCAATTTGATTCCCAGGTACAGGTGGTGGAACAGGCTTTCCAATAATTATCTTCTCGGGGATGATGCATCAAACTTTTATAACCCTGAAACCCAGACCTATTCGACGTCAATGCCTGTTGGAGGCATAAGCGACGATAGTTCCATGATCTATCCATTCAAATACAAGACCGCTGTTCAGCCCAAGACGGTTTCAGACAACAAGCTGATAGCACTGGATACCTTTGAGTATCTAAAGGTTTCTGGTGATGCAGACAAGGCTGTAGCAAAGGGCCTGCTCAACATGGGATATCCGTCTGATGAACCCTATGAATGGGTGACTACAGATACGTACCAGCTTTTGAACCATGGCGTCAGCCCGGCCGGCAGCGCCTTAAGTTGCGAAGACTGCCACGGAAACAGCGGCCGTATCGACCTGAAGGGAGAGCTTGGTTACACCCTGAAAGGCCCCATGCGCACCAACAACAGGAGCGGTGTCTGTGAACAGTGTCACGGGTACAAGTCGCCCAAGCCCTTTTTCTCCATGCATGAAAAACATGTGAGATCCAAGCGTTATGATTGTTCCTGGTGTCACAATTTCACGAGGCCTGAAAGGGGCTTGAGAAGGCCCTAGCCTTCGTTCTTCTTGGCGGTCAGTAAAGTGGCAGGCCTGCAGGCCTGCCACTTTTTCATATTCCGCTTCAAAACCAATTGTTACGGCTGGCCATATCTAAAAATTGTCTTTTTGCCCAATGGCTGCGTTGCACCCAAAAAAATAATCCTCGAAATATCAACAATATGTCTGCGGTTATTTTTTTCGCGCGCCTTGCCCTTTAACAGAAATCCTAATTTTTAGAGGTAGCCAGCTGTTTTTGTGATTGAGCGCTGCTTCTTAAAAAGGATATGAATGACTTTGTTACTGGTGACAATGTCCTGTTTTTGAGCCATACAAGATAGAAGGTCCTGTTTATCGAAACCCCCTTTATTTTTATTGATTGCAGCAAGCCGCATTCAAGGTCATCCTTTACAGCCCTTTTGGATATTATTGCGCACCCGATGCCTGCCTTCACGGCCTGGCGCACGGCCTCAGTACTTCCCATTTCCACCACTATGTTCATCGAGTCTGCAGCAACTCCTTTTTCGCCCAATGCACGCTCGATGGTGAGCCTTGTGCCCGAGCCGCCTTCTCTTGTTATAAGGGGCTGGGCGACCATTTCATCCAATTCGATTTCCTGCCGCCGTGAAAGCTGGTGAGCAGGCCCTGCAATGAAAACGAGTTCATCACTGAAGCACTCTTCAAAGTGCACCTTGGGGCTTTTCAGTTTGGCACCTACAAGGCCTATCTCCACCATGCTATTTTCAACTGATTCAACGATTTTGCGCGTGTCTGAGATTTCGAGTTTGATTTCTATCTTTGGCCTGATCTTTTTGAAACGGCCCAGAAGGGGAGGAAGCAGATACTGGCCTGGAATATTGCTTGCTCCTATCTCGAGTGTGCCCGTCTCTTCCCCGAGGAAACCCTTCATCTCCTCTAGTGCCTGCCGGTTTAGATCCATTATCTGTTTGGCATATGGATAAAATACCCTTGCAGCCTGGGTCGGTGCCACCTTTTTCGAGGTGCGGTCAAACAACCTTGTACCAAGTTGCTCTTCAAGGGCCTTAAGGTGTCCGCTGACCGTTGGCTGAGTGAGGTAAACCGCCTGGGCTGCGCGGCTGATGTTACGGTGTTCCCAAACTGCCAAAAAAACTTGAAGCTGTTTGATATCGAGCATCTTTATCTATCCTGCAAGCCAAATCATCTATTTATTAAATTTCCGTTTACTACCTCAAAGTGTGAATCAGCTATACGTTGTATCTGGTCCTGATAATGGGTGACCATTACAATCGTGCATCTGCTTTTGAGCTGGATCAAGAGCTGTTCAATGGCTTCTGCAGTGCGGGCATCGAGTGAGGCAGTAGGCTCATCGAGCAGAAGCACCTCAGGCCGCATTACCAGGGTCCTGGCAAGGCAAAGCCTTTGCTGCTGACCTCCAGACAGAAGGCGCCCGTCTTCCTTCAGCCGGTCCTTCACTTCATCCCACAGGTGAACCTTTTTCAAGGCAGACTCAACTTCACGGCTTATCCTCTCACGATCTTTAAGACCGGCCAGGTTAAGGGGAAAGGCCACGTTCTTAAAGATCGACATGGGCAGGGGATTTGGCTGCTGGAAGACGATGCTGACCTTTCTGCGAAGCTGCCGTATGTCTATACGGCCAGAGTAAATATCCTGCATTTGACCATTCAGCTCTATCTCTACCTTGCCGGTGACGTTGACCCCGTCGATTTCCTCCCAAAGCCTGTTTAGGACTATTAAGAAGGAGGATTTTCCAGAACCAGACGGGCCTGCTATGGCACTGATTTCCCCTTTTGGAAATTCTACGCTTATATTTTTCAATATTTGCTTTTTGTGATATTGAAAACAAATATTGCGGGTTCGGATTTTTGTTTTTTTCATCGATATAAGAGTAGTGTAACAAGCCTTTTCTGTATGACAAACGCGAAGATGAGCAGGCAGGTACAGAGGGCAAGAAGCAGTATGGCCGCTCCATAGCCGCTGGCCAATTCATCAGGGCTGCCGTATTGGGAGGATATGTAATAGATATAAAAGGGCAGGGCCTCATATTGGCTTAAAGGATCATGGGGAACCCCGGCCACCGCCACTGCGCCAGTCAGCATGATAACTGCCGTGTCTTCAGCGCAGCGCCCAACTGCAAGGATTATTCCCCCTATGATGTCCGCCATCGAGTTTGGGAGCAGCACCTTGACCACATTCTGTATGCGGGAGGCTCCCAGGGCAGGTGCCGTCAATCTGATAAGCGGATCAACCGATTCAAGGGCATTTTGTGTTGAACGTATGAGATAGGGCAGTACCAGAAGGGCCAAAGATAGAGCAGAGATCATGAGCGACGGGCCTAATCTTCCAGGAAACAGGCGGTGCAGGAAAATGGTGAGGGAGAGGCCTGCCAGTCCTATGATGATGGAGGGGATGCCTGCCAGGATATCAAATAAAAGTGAAAAAAAGGCCTTTTGTCTTATGCCGGCATATTCGGCCATAAATATTCCTCCTGCTATTCCTATTGGAATGGCGGTGATTGTTGAACAAATGACCAGTAAAAAGGTGCCGGCAACAGCAGGGAATAGCCCGTCAAATACCTGCTGACGCAATGTTATTGCAGCCAGTGGGGGTGTAGAGCCGAAAAGCAGCTTCAGGCTCAATGTGCCCAGCCCCTTTGCAAACAGAAAGCCTAGCAGGATCGCTACGGACATCACCAAGATTGAGGCTGCCGCCCAGGAGAGAACAATAACCGATCTTTCCAAGGTTTTGTTGATCATTTTCTGCGGCCCGTCGAAATAGTGGAAGTGATCCTGAAGATTGACATGATAATGGCAGTGGATACATAGAGCACCAGGCCGCTCACAAAGACTGATTTGAATTCCATGGAGTCGAAATCAAAGGCAAGGACGAGCCCGATATGCGCTGTCAAGGTGCGGGCAGAGTCCGCCAAGGATTGGGGCACAGTGGGGCTGTTGCCGGCCAGCATCAGGCTCACCATGGTATCCCCGATTGCGCGTCCAAGGCCAAGGAGAAGTCCATTAAGTATGCCGGGCCATGCCTGGGGCACGATAACATATAAAACCTTTTGAACAGGTGTTGCACCCAGGGAATCCGCTGCCAGGATCGTTGAAGAAGGAATTCGCTGGAAGCTGTTCACAAAGAAGATGATCATGGTGGGCGCAATTAGTAAGGATAGCACCGGCACGGCTGTCAAGATGGACATGCCCGAGCCACGGCCAAGTATGGCGCGCATCAATGGAACCAGCAGGAACAGGGCTGCAAAGCTGTAAACCACTGTTGGGATACCTGTCATGAAACGCACGATGTAGAGGAGCACCATGCGCAGCTGCCTTGGGGCAACGGCTGTGATGAAAAAGCTTGTGAATAGGCTGACTGGAAAGCTCAGCGCCAAGCTCAAAGAGGCCAACATCGTGCTGGCTGCCAGCATAGGGTAAATCCCGTAAAGGTGCTGCTGCGGCAGCCAGTTTGAGAACAAAAGCTGGAAGAATAGTCCGTTTTTAATCAGTGGTATGGCAAAGACGGCCAAAAAAACAAAGACAGCGCCGGTTAAAACAGCGCTGACGAGTGCTGCTATGGTAAACAAATGTTCCAGTAATGTTCTCTTTCCCATTTCACCTGAACCCGGCACGGGCGTTTTGCCGAAGATCTCAGCCATCAAGGGCTGATATAGTGCTGGCCCGTGATAACAAAGCAGATTTGGTAAAATAGCCAAGCAATGGATTTAGATTTCATTTTTTTATGGGAATAAAGCCCTTGTCTGCAATTATTTTCTGACCAGTAGGAGAATACAAGAAGTCAATGAAGAGCCTGGCAAGGCCCTTTGGCTCACCCTTTGTGAGGCTGTAGAGGCGGCGGGCGATTTTGTACCTGCCTGTACGCACATTTCTAAGTGTTGGAGGCGTCCCGTCCAGAGCAATTGGTTTTATGCTCTTATCGATGTAACCCACTGAAACATAGCCTATGGCGTAAGGATCGTTGGCTATGGCTGTTTTCATGGCTCCATTTGATACCACTACGTTTGCGCCAGGTAGAATTAGCCCCTTGTTCAAGGCCTTTTTCCAAAACACCTTTCTGGTTCCGCTGGCCTCGTCCCTGGTGTACACATTAATCTGCCTGTCTGTGCCTCCCACCTCTTTCCAATTGGTAATTTCACCTGCAAATATCCCCTGGACCTGTTTCGACGTAAGTGAATTGATCTTGTTCTGTGGATTGACGGCTACTGCAACACCATCTACCGCCCAGGGAAAAAGCCTGAGATTGTACCGTGCTATTTCACTGTCTGTGGGTCTGCGGCCGCTGTTGCCGATGTCAATCAAGCCTTCTCCCACCTGTTTGATTCCCAATCCTGAACCTCCTCCTGCTATGGTTATTTGTATATCTGGGTTAAAAGTGATGATGCGTTTTGCAGCCTCCTTCATGACAGGGATGTGAGCAGTTCCTCCGGCAATCCTTATCCTGCCTTTTTCCCCTTTAAACGGCATGAGATCGGTTGAGGCCCAAGGGGCTTGGGCATAGATCACCAGCCCTATCAATGAGGTTGCTAGAAACAAGAATTTTTTCATTGATCCCTCCATGCAAACAAGATGATTTGTGCAAAAAATAACCTGTAAAGAGGCAGGGAGTCCAATTGAAATAAATGATATCAGGCCTGCCAACTATAGGAAATTCAAATAGTTTGTGAGATCTTTTTCAGATGATGTGTAAGTGATTACCTTTAATCAAGGCTGGAAATAGACTTTTTCTCAAGGTTAAGTAATGCAGTGATCAATAACAACTGTTTTACAACTAAGCGGAGGCAACATGAAGACCACCCACATTTTCCTGGTGCAGGACGACGAGCTTAGCATGGCAGTAAAACGTACAAACAATTTTATTTTAAGAAACGGCCTGGTCTCCTATGACCATCATCAGATAGATGAAGATGATTGCTTGAACGGTACCAATCCAAAGTTCTATGAAATCTTAAAAAGCGCTGTTCAAAAAAACAATGACGTAATAACTTGCCTTTTGAAAGAGCTTGCGTCTGAGGGGTATATTGAATTGCAGCATCTTGCCCAAATTCCCCAGGGATAC
>JALVPX010000037.1 GCA_027031565.1 Deltaproteobacteria bacterium
CCGGCAAAATAGGGGACGGATTTAAAAAGGGATTTGGGCTGTCTGCCTTCCTGCTTGCCAATGGTGCAATTTGGATTATCGTTTTGTCATGTTGACTGGTCACGGCGGCGACAGATATTCCCTAGCAAGGGAACTTGGGGTAGAGCCTTCAAGGATTCTCGATTTCAGCAGCAATGTGAGCCCTCTGGGCCCGCCCGAGGGGCTGCTTTTGCATCTGAAGGAGCATCTTCCTGAAATAGAATTCCTGCCCGAGGTAGACAGCTTTGAGCTTCGCAAGGCCCTGGCCAGCCGCTATTCCCGCAGTGCCGGTGACTTTTTTGTTACCAGCGGCACTACTGAATGGATTTTCCAGATACCTCGGCTTTTAATGCCTGAAAAGGCTGTCATTCCCCTGCCCACCTATTCGGATTACCGGGATGCCTCGCTGCTGCACGGAGTGGAAGTGGAGGAGCTTGCTGCATGGAGACCAGGGGATAAGGGAAGTGATTACACTGCTTTCCTGGATAACCTCGAGGGCAGGCTCTGCCCCAATGCCCTGGTTTTTCTCTGCAACCCGAACAACCCCACTGGATCATTGATTCCACCCCCAAGGCTCCATGCCCTCATTGCCGGCCATCCAGAGGTTGAGTGGGTGGTGGATGAGTCCTATGCGCCCTTTGCTGCTCCAGATGAAGGCAGTTCCCTCCTCTTCCAGAAAGAGTTGGACAACCTGATCATATTGAGGTCCTTTTCCAAGATCTACGGGATCCCGGGCCTAAGGCTCGGGTATGCAGTTTCAACAGGCCGTTCTTCCATACTGTCCAAGGCCTTGAAGCCCTGGGCAGTGAACCGCCTTGCCCAGCTTGCCGGCACCTATCTATTGAAAGAGAGTGGCCTCGAGGATTCAGTGAGAAAATTCGTTAAAGAGGAAAGGCCCAGACTCCTTGAAGCCATTGATGAAATCGAGTTTTTAAGGCCCTATCCATCTGATGTCAATTTCATGCTCATAGAGGTTTTGCCCCCCTTTGATGCCGGGAAAGTGACACAGGAATTGAAGCGTAAGGGAATACTCATAAGGGATTGCTCCAATTTTGTCGGCCTTTCAGGGGAATTCATAAGAATCAGCCTCAGGCAGCGTGAAGAAAATGACTTTCTGGTAGAATCACTGCGTGCCTTGACGCCTTGATGGCAACCCATTTCACGTCCCTTTCCGTCTGACCACGCAACCTTTCAATCCAGATTATGCAGGCCCGCGGATTGGGCGAAGAACTAGGCAATTTAGGGCGCCGGCTGTTCGGTGTGACCTAGATCGCAGCCTATCGATTATGGGTCACGGCTTTGAGTTGCTGTTTAGAAAAAATGGTGTATTAGTTGTCAAACAAAATAGCGAGGGGTTTAGTGAGATGCAGGAACAATTGGATTGCAATGTTGATTCTCTTCACCGGCGCGAAAAAGAGGAGTTCCTGAGGCTTTTGGGGCAGACCGGCGAGGTCCTTACACCAGAGGAAGAAAAGGTGCTGGACCATTTTTTGACAACCGAAGGCCATATCTCACCAGAATATCTCACCGAAAGAATAGGCGATCCAGGCCTCGACAAGGATCAGGTTGAAAAGATGCTGGAAAAGCTGTGCCGTTACGGCATTGCCCAAAAGGTGCAGCTAAATGGCAGGGGCACCTGGTTTGAGCACCTTCATCTGGGTTCCGAGCATGACCATCTGCTATGTACAAGCTGCGGCGAGGTCACCGAATTCAAGGATCCTTTTTTCAGAAAAGAGGGAGACAAGGTGGCAAACCGCTACAGGTTTCAGCCCCTGCATTACAAGATGACGATCCTAGGGCTGTGCCCGAAATGCCGCAGGGACAAAGCGAGTGCCATCCCGCTGTCCATGGGGTCGGCTGGTGAACACGTGAGGATAGTACGCCTGGCAGGGGGGCGCGAAGTGCAGCAGCGGTTGCGTTCCCTCGGAATAAACGTGGGAGACACTGTTGAAATCATCAACAACAAGGGGCCGGTGATCGTCAGCGCCAAGGGCTCCCGCATAGGCCTGGGGCTCGGACTCGCCCGAAAGGTTATGGTGGCCCCAGTTGAATAGGAAATGAGGAAACAGACATGAACATTACCATAGGTTTCATAGGCGGCGGTCAGATGGCCGAGGCCCTGCTCAAGGGCCTTCTGGACAAGGGGATTTGCACCAAGGATCAATTGTGCGCAAGCGACCCCTCAGACATCAGGAGGGAGCACTTGTCAAGGCAATATGGAATAAGGGTGCTGGAGGCCAACACGCCTGTTATGGAATCTTCAGAG
>JALVPX010000038.1 GCA_027031565.1 Deltaproteobacteria bacterium
CTGAATTCGTATAATAAGTGCACAGCCTCCACATGGTGGTTTGAGAGAGAGTATGCACATTCACGCTGATAAAGGCAAAGCTCAGATGTATACTCCCTCGCAATCAGTCACCACACTTTTTGCGGAGGTTAGCCATGGGCTACAAACACCTGAGCCTTGCCGAGAGACATTATATACAAGTTGGGAGAAAAATGGGAAAATCTTTATCACAAATTGCCTCAGAGCTGAATCGCTCTCCCAGTACTGTTTCTCGCGAGGTAAAGCGTAACATGGGCTTGCGGGGATACCGTCACCAACAGGCAGACCGCATGGCTCAGATGCGTCATAAAGCCAAGTCAAAGCATGTTAAATTAACACCTGAAAACAGGTGGATAATCGACACCTGCTTACGATATTACTGGAGCCCTGAGCAGATTGCAGGACGCCTTAAGAAGATGAAAATTATCTCCCTGCATCACGAGACCATCTATCAGTACATCCTTCGTGATAAACGCCGGGGTGGTAAGTTGTACACATACCTGCGCCATCAGAATAAAACCTATCGAAAACGGTATGGTAGTGCTCATAACCGAACAGGAATACCTAACCGCAGGGATATCAGTGATCGACCGGCAGAGGCCAATAACAGGACCAAAGTAGGGCATTGGGAGGCTGATACCATAATTGGCAACCAGCATCAGGGTGCCATTGTTACCCTGGATGAACGAAAAACCAAGCTTCGTTTTGCTGCACCTCTGTTGAGGAAGAAAGCAGCTTATGCGACTGCAGCTATAAACGCCCTTCTCTTACCTGTGAGTAATTATGTAAAAACAATCACTTTTGACAATGGTAAGGAATTCGTCCAGCACGAGGACATTGCCAAAACCATCGTTTGCGACACATTCTTTGCAAGACCCTACCATTCATGGGAAAGGGGGCAGAATGAGAATGCAAATGGTCTGCTACGACAATATTTCCCCAAGAAGATGAAACTTAATAATATTTCAATAGAACAGGTGTTTTCAGCCGTGGACGACCTCAACAACCGTCCCAGAAAATGCCTCAAATTCAAAACACCCTATGAAGCTTTCCAGGATGCAACTGGTATAGATGTTAGAAGAATTTTACGCTGTGCACTTATTACTTGAATCCAGGAGACCTCTTTTAAGTGTATGGCCGCTAAATTTTGTAAGAAATCTTTTTGATACTTAATTTCCTAATCCGGGCACAATGGCTGCATTGAGATTGCAAGTCATATTTGGTAATATTTCGTGTATGGTTGATAAAAATAAGAACGATATCGGAAAAAAGGGGCTGGACAAACCTGCCCAGAACTCAGATCTTCCATCTCAAAAAGATCTTGAAAAGGAGTTGAGCGAATATCTGGCCAAAAAATATGGTGGGAAGGTAAAAGTGGTATCACAAATGGTCTTTCCAAAGCAGCTGCAGCCAGATGGTGAGAAGGAGAGCGGTTCTTCCTCAGAAGGCTCTGGAATAAATTTCGATCTCCGGCCTGAAGAGCTCGAGGCATACCTCGATGAATACGTGGTGAAACAATCAGATGCCAAGGCGGTCCTGGCTACCAAGATATGCACCCATTTCAACCGCATCACCTATCTCCAGAAAAAGGGGGGCTCATCGTTGCCAATAGGCAACATCAAGAACAATATAATCTTGATAGGGCCTACCGGCGTGGGCAAGACCTTTCTCATCAAATTGATCGCAGCCAAGCTGGGCGTGCCCTTTGTGAAAGGTGATGCCACAAAGTTCAGTGAAACAGGTTACGTCGGCGGGGATGTTGAAGACCTGGTGCGAGAGCTGGTCCAGGCTGCGGATGGAGACATAGAGAAGGCCCAATACGGAATAATCTACATTGACGAGATAGACAAAATTGCCTCTTCCTACAATATAAATGGCCCGGACGTGTCCAGATCAGGCGTTCAAAGGGCGTTGTTGAAGCCCCTTGAAGAGACCGATGTCGAATTAAAGGTGCCCCATGATCCTATCTCACAAATAGAGGCGATCGAGCGGTACAGAAAAAGCGGAAAGAGAGAAAAACAGGTCATAAATACGAGGCACATATTGTTCATAGTAAGCGGGGCCTTCAACGGTCTGGCAGATATAGTAAAGAAGCGACTTACGCAGACCGGGATAGGCTTTGGGGTAAATATTGATAGCTCAGAGAATGATATCCAGTGGCTTTCGCAGGTGAAACCGCAGGATCTCATCGAATATGGCTTTGAAACCGAATTCGTGGGCCGCCTGCCTGTAATCACGGTTTTGGAGGAATTGAACGAGGAGGATCTTTATTCGATCCTGAAGAACCCCAACTGTGCAGTCATTATCAGCAAGAAGCAGGACTTCAGGGCATATGGAATCGATTTGAAATTTGAAGACGAGGCATTGAGGGCCCTTGCTCACCAGGCGTATCAAGAGCGTACAGGTGCCAGGGCCCTGGTAAGCGTTGTGGAACGGGCCATGCTGCCCTTTGAAAAGAAGCTTCCGTCGCTTGGCGTGAAGTTCATGGTTGTCACCAGAGAAATGGTAGAGGATCCTCAAGGTGCCCTTGAAAAATATCTGCTAGATCCTGATACTCCGTCACTTGAAAAGGCCTATCAGGCCATAATCGCCCATGAACGCTCAGAGATAATTTCAAGGCTTCGCAACGAAGTGATTAAGCAGTGGAATGAAGCGGGCCTTGCCTTGACCGAGAAGCGTCTGGAGGTCATGGCCGACTATTGCCTCAAGGAAGATCTTCAGCCAATCGAGGCCAGCGAGAAGGTACTTTTCTGGGTACAGCAGATCAAAAGTTATGAGGTCTCCTTTTATAACAGGTGCGGGATTCACATAAACATTGAAGAGGATGCGGTCGACCTGCTACTGGATGAATGCCTTGAAGACCCGGCAGAGATCTACAGCCTGTGCGAACGTCTTGCCAACATCCTCGAATATGGGCTGACCCTGGTTAAAGAGCGAACCGGCAGGGACTCTTTTGAGATTCCAAAAGAGGCAATGGAAAATCCAGAGCTCTATATCAACAAGCTCATAAGGACTTGTTATAAATCAAGCCAGGGCAAGGGGTCTGAACGGTGAGTTCCAAAGAACCTTCATCAATTGTCTTGGTGGAACAAAAAGAGGAAATCATAAGCATTGTCAAGAATGCTGCAGAGCAGGCCGGTCTCTCTCTGGTTGTCGCCGAGGATGGCCAGGAGGGCTTTGATCTGGCAATGGAGAGGCCACCCAGCCTGGTAATGGTCAGGTGCGACGCCCCGGTGCTTGATGCACCCTCGTTGAGTCTGCTGCTTAAGCAGTCTGCCTCCACGAAAGATGTGCCGGTTCTGGTTATATGCTCAGATTTTTCACACAGCGAGCATGAAAAATATCAGGATGCAGGCTGCAATGACTGCCTGAGGGAACCTTTTTCAGTTTCCGATCTATTAAAAATATTTGAGGAGTGGCTCCAATGATGTTTCCGGAATACAGGCCAAGGCGGCTCAGGCGCAACGAAGAGATACGTTCCATGGTGCGGGAAACCTCCTTTGGAATGGAACATTTGATATATCCGCTGTTTGTGGTACCAGGCAGGGATGTGCAGAACGAGATATCCGCCATGCCCGGCTGCTATCAATTTTCGGTGGATAAATTGGTGGAAGAGGCCAAGGGACTGCGGGATGCAGGCATAAAATCGGTCATTCTCTTCGGCATACCAGAAGAAAAAGATGCCACTGGAAGTCAGGCCTGGGCCAAATCAGGCATAGTGCAGCGTGCTGTAGAGGCCTTAAAAAAAGAGGTGCCGGGCCTGATTGTAGTAACAGATGTGTGTCTTTGTGAGTATACTTCCCACGGGCATTGCGGGGTACTATCTGGCAAAGATGTCGAAAATGACGCCACACTGGAGCTCCTTGCAAAGGCCGCCCTCTCCCATGCCAGGGCGGGGGCGGATATGGTTGCTCCCTCAGACATGATGGATGGGAGGGTGGGTGCAATAAGGGACATCCTGGATGAAAACGGTTACGAAAACATACCCATTATGGCCTATTCCGTGAAATATGCCTCTGCATTCTATGGCCCCTTCAGGGAGGCAGCAGAATCGGCCCCTGAATTCGGCGACAGGCGTTCTTATCAAATGGACCCTGCCAACAAACGGGAGGCCTTGAGAGAGGCCGCTTTGGACATGGAAGAGGGGGCTGATATTTTGATGGTCAAGCCTGCAATGCCATATCTCGATATAATTCATATGCTGCGCCAGGAGTTTACGCTTCCCATAGCGGCTTACCATGTGAGCGGCGAGTATGCGGCCATAAAGGCGGCAGCAGCACAGGGATGGCTGGACGAGGAAAGGGTAGTGTATGAATCGATTTTGAGTATCAGGCGCGCAGGGGCCGATATAATCCTCACCTATTTTGCAAAGGCTCTTGCCAAGATTCTGGCATAATCAGGCATAGGCAAATTGCGATTTCCAAAGGCCCTGGCAGCCCTTGAAAGACCTGGATTTGGTCTGTTGCTGATAGGCCAGGCCATCTCTTTACAAGGTACATGGGTTCAGGGAACGGCCCAGCGGTGGCTTGTACTGGAACTTTCAGACGCCCCCTGGATACTGGGCCTTTTCGGAGCATTTGCTGGCCTGCCTATGCTCATTTTTCCCTATTGGGCTGGATGGCTCTCAGACAGAATTGACAGGTTTGGGGTCCTTGTTTCTGCCCAGTTACTGGTTTTTGTCCAGGCAATACTCTTTGGTCTGTTCGTGCAGACCAGCATGATCAACATCTATTTAGCCTGCTGTTTGGCCTTTGCCATGGGAACTGGAATGGCCTTTGAGGTACCTTCCAGGCAGGCCTTGGTGTTCGAATTGGTCGGACCAGGTCATATCACCAATGCCCTGGCACTGCATTCAACTGTTTTCAATCTTGCCAGGTTTATAGGCCCTGCAGCAGCCGGAATCCTGATGAATGCCGGCATGCTGGCAGCGTGTTTTTACTTTAAGGCCGTTTCTGCCCTGGTGATCATCTCTGTGCTGTTTCTGCTGCGGAAAAAAATCGGCACGTTTTCTGGCGTTGAAGTCAAGAGTGCAAAACAGTCCGGGCCCTTGAAGGCCTTTAAGGAGGTGCTGTTCTTCGCACGGCAGAATGCAATAGTGGGGCAGATATTGTTTACGATCGTGATATTCAGCGTGCTGCTGCTGCCTTATACTATACTGCTTCCGCCCTTTGGCAGGGATGTGCTAGGCCTTGGTGCAAAGGAATATGGTTTTTTGTGTGCAGCAAATGGCCTTGGGGCATTGCTCGGAGCGATATTTGTTGCGGTGTTCGGTCACATTGGCAGACGCGAAACCTGGTGGCATGCAGGAATATTCATGTTTCCCTGCTCGATCATGATACTTTCAGCTGCCAGGAGCTACCACATGGCACTGGCTGTCTTAACCTTATCTGGATTTACCATGGTAATAACCAATACGAGCGCTATAAGTCTACTGCAGTTATCCTCTAAAGACAGCATCCGTGGTCAATTGATGGGCCTTTTCACCATGAGTTTTATGGGTTTGTTCCCGGCAGGCAGCATACTTCAGGGCACCTTGGCGCAATTTGCAGGCGTACGTCTTACTTTATTTGCAACTGCGCTTTTGGCACTAACAATAATAGTGATTCATCAAAGAAGTCTTATACCTTCACTTAAGGCAACAAAATCAAAATAAGACAAATATAATCCTGCTTAACTCGATTATTTTTATAAGCTAGACCTTTCGCACAATTTTTGCTATACATTAACTAATGTACGCTATAGGCTGTCTGGCTTAGTTTAATCCAGTTTTTGGGAAATAACATAAAAAATATGGAAGCACTGGTACGCTACGTTGAAAAATGGGGTCCCGCACTGGACAATGTCCCTGTTCCATTATGCGTAGTGAACAAAGAACTGGAGATTTTTTATACCAATCAGGCCATGACAAGGCTCATCGGCAAGGCTCCCACCTGTGTAATCGGGGAAAAGTGCAGGGATCTGTTTTGCGGCGTGCATCCGATGGATTCCAGTGTTTCATGCCCTGCATTACCTGCCATAAGGTCTGAAAAGGAAGTCAAAAAACCTGTATTATTCAGGGCCTATAATACCTTTGTCGACGTTGCAGCAGCACCGGTCCTGGATGAAGGCAACAGGCCCCTGGGGGCCCTGTGGGTGCTCATGTCCGGGTTGGGCGATCTCAAACAAAAGAAAGGCAATACTGAACTCGATATCCTGTTTGGTCTTGTAGAAGAGGCACATGATTTAATACAGACCATTTCCCCTGAGGGGAAGATAGTATATGTCAACAAGGCATGGGCTGCCACCCTGGGTTATGACAGGGATGAGGTGCTAGGCCGGAATATATTGGATTTCCTTGCCCCTGATACCGTTCACAAGTGCAGGATCAATTTTGAGAAAATGCTAAAAGGCGAATCAATGGATACGGTTGTGGCTGGCATCCGTGGAAAAAATGGCGAAAATTTCCTGCTCGAGGGTAAATGCAAGGCAAGGTTCCGAAACGGTAAAATCGCCTTTATTCACGGGATCTTCAGGGATGTCACCAGGCAGAAGGAAGCCGAAAATGCGCTCAAGGCAAGCCAGGAACGTCTGACCAGGCTCAGTTCAGAGCTTAAAACCATACTGGATAACAGTGTCGTCGGCATCTGCTATGTTGAAAACAGGACTATCAAAAAGGTGAACAAGAGTTTGGAAAAGGATTTCGGGTACAGCTCAGAGGAACTTGTAGGGCAAAAGACGCACATCTTGTTTCCTTCAAAAGTTGAATGCGATGAATTCAGAAAGGCGGCCTACAAATATTTTGCAACCGGAAAGCAATACAGCTGCGAACGCCTGATGAAGCGTAAAGACGGCACCTTGTTTTGGTGCAGGATTTATGGCAAGGCCTTGGATGCTTCAAGGCCGGAGTCGGGGTCTATATGGGTATATGTAGATGTGACAGAACTGCATCAGATGCAGGAAGAACGCAAACTGATCCAGCAGAAATTGTTTGAATGGGAGAAACGGGAGTGTTTGGCAGATCTGGCCGGGGGAATGGCGCACGATTTCAACAATCTTCTGACTACCATCCAGGGGAGTGCCGATCTTCTTGCAATGAGATTGCCATCTGCCTCATCTTATAGAGATTACCTGAATCTCATTGAAGAGTCTGTAAAAAGGGCCAGCATACTCACTGATCAACTGCTCATATACTCGGGAACGGGCGGTTTTGTCATAGAGGATGTCGATCTGTCTGGAATGGTCAAGTCAATTGCAAAGGATAACGTGCCAAAGATGCCGTCAAATATTGAGCTAAGGCTAAAACTAGACGAAGATCTGCCTCCCTTGAGGGGGGATCCGATGCATATTTACCAGGTAGTCTCGAATCTGGTGGAGAACGCCATTGAGGCAACACTTGAAAATGGCGGATGGATAGAGGTTTCAACCGGCACTGAATATGTGGTTGAGCCCCAAGAGGAATGGATTTTCGGTACCCAAGAAGCCTTGCCTGGGAATTTTTTTTACGTGGTCATAAAAGACAGCGGAACAGGCATAGATCCAAGGGTTGCAAAAAAACTGTTCGATCCCTTTTTTTCAACAAAATTTATTGGAAGGGGTTTGGGGCTTTGTGCTGTTTTGGGAATCGTACGGGGTCACGGAGGGTTTATCGGCGTGAAGAATCTGAAGCAGGGTGGCAGTTTGTTCAGGGTCTATTTCCCGCGTTGCACTGAAACCCGATCGGACAAAGAGCCAGATCACCGTGGGAAGACGACACCAGAAGAGAGGGCTGGCAAAACCATCTTGGTCATCGATGATGAATCGGAGATTTTGGAATTGGTGAGGGATATCCTTGAAATGAACGGCTACAAAGTTCTCACTGCCCGGGATGGAATCGAGGCGATCGGGATGTTTGAGGAAGAGCATGGTTCCATTGATCTGGTGTTGCTTGATTTGACCATGCCGGGCATGAACGGTATCGACGTATATAAAAAGTTGAAGAAAGAAAGCCCTGGAGTAAAGGTCATCTTCACCAGCGGATATAATCAGGAACGCATCACAAATGAGCTGGGTGAAGATACCCATATTGCTTTCATACAAAAGCCCTTCAGGAGCAAGGATCTCGTCTCAAAGATCGATCACACTATTTTGGGCTGATTCAGACCTTTTCAAAAGCTGGCGGCGGACTTCAGGGCATTTTCGTCAATCTTGAAATTGTCTGTGAGTTTTTTTAATTCTTCAGACATTTCCACCACACCCTTGTGCGCCTTTATCACCTCTGCTGCCACAGAAGCAAGTTGTTGTGCCTGGCTTTCAAATTCATCGGATTGTTTCTGAAGGTCTGACATATTGGAGCTTGCGCCGCCAATATCATGCACAATCTGGCTTACTGTCTCCATCTGTGCGTCTGTGGCCGAGGACATGCGGTTTGACAACTCGTGCACCTTTTCTATGATTTGGGTGATCGTCTCTACCGCACTCACTGAAGACCTGGTCTTGGCCTGTATAGCCTCGATCATGCTGGTTATTTCGTCGGTGGCTTCTGCAGTTTGTTTTGCCAATTCCTTGACCTCGTTTGCCACCACGGCAAACCCCTTGCCTGCTTCTCCTGCCCTGGCAGCCTCGATGGTGGCATTGAGGGCCAGTAAATTTGTTTGTTCAGCTATGCCCTTTATCACCCTTATTACCTGACCAATACTCTCAGAGCTGGTGGCCAAACCATGGATGGTATCCGTGGTTTCAATGGCTCTATTATGCGCCTCATTTACTATCTGTTTGGCCTGAGATACGCTTTCGGCAATCTCTCCAGTGGTTGTCTGCAGTCCCTGGGCGGCGTCTTCGGCGCGGGCCAAGTCGTTACTGCAAGACGAAATCTGATTGGCAATTTCAGCAGAAAAGCCATCAAGCTCACGGGCCTCATCCTGCAATGCCCTGCCGGCATCCTCCAAGCTCGATGCCTCGGCCTTGAGCCGCTGCGCATCATTTTTGACATGCTTGAAGGTGTTTCCTGTAGCATGCATGAGCCTGTTGGCCATGTGATGAATCTTTCCGAGTTCATCCTTTGCCTTAAAGTCAGAAATGCGGGTGAAATCGCCTTCTGCAAGATGGCCCATGAACTCTACAAGCTTGTCCATGGGATTCAGGATAACAGCAACGAAAAGACGTGTGAAAAATGCGCAAATCAGGGCCATTAGGCCAAAACCACTCAACAATTGGAAGATCGCGGACTTCATGGAAACCCATGCAGAGGAATTGTCGAATAACAGGGCTACCATGGCCTTGCTTTGTCCATCGGCAAAGGTGATGCCTTTTAATGAAAAGGCGCGTCTGGCATCAACATTTTGTTTCTGTCGGATAGCGTCGAGATCAATGTGGAGACCTTGGAGAAAATCTGAAACAATTTCTGGCGTTGTGGCAGACGCCACTACCATTCCATCCACTGCCCTGTTCGATTTGCCGTTCAGGTCAAATTTTTGGGCCAGCGCCTTGGGTATTAGGCAAGCCAGTTCAATATTGCTTGATTCCCCCTTGAGTTTTTTGAATATGTTTGACAAGGGGATGCTGTATTCTATGCCGCCTGAAAAAAGTCCATTGTAGATCACGGGTGTGATGCACCTTACGAATATTCCCCTTGGGCCGGGTTCAATGCCAGTCGAGCCCTGGTTTGATTCGACCAGTTTGTCAACCATTGGCCTGATCGATCTCATGTCCGTTCCTATGGGCAGGGACTTGTCTGAGCTGAAGATAACTTTCCCCTCATGGTCATATAGTGTAAAAATACCTGTCAGTGACTGGCTTTCTGAGATTGTCCTTTTTATGGGTGCAATAAATTGATTGACGATAGACGGATCCTGGAGGGCAACGGCAAATTGTACGTCAGAAAGGGTTGCCAGGCTGTCAACCAGTGCCTTGCCAATGGCCTCTGTATTCTTGAGCTCAACCGGCAGTTGCTTTTCCAGAACAGCAAGCTCATTCTCAAGCCTTGATATCTCCATCCTTTCCATGGTCTTCCATGTTGCCATGCTCAGCACGCAGGCAAAAAGCAGGATCATGCAAAGGATAGGGAAGATGAGTTTCCAGCGTATGGACAGATTGCGGTAGAATTGCATAATAGTCTTCACTCCTTCTGGAAAAGAGGTATCAAAATATCATTCAGTGAACAGGGAAGGCCACGCTGACGGCTCCGCGCAGTTCTCCCTCCTTGTAGCCTTCTTTCTTGTGACCGGTTGGATCGAGCTCTCCCGCCGGTTCGCCGTGGCATTTCAGGCAGACACTCTTTATGTAAATAGGGTGCAGATATCTATAAAGGCCGTTGCGGAATTCCCCATAGCCTTGGCCCCTTGGATAATCAGGATTTTCGAATTTCCTGAGCACCCCTTGCTCAAATGTATCAGGCTGATTGAAGCTGTTGCGGAAGCGGAAGGTTGATTGCTTGATGGAAATGTTGGACTTGTATTTCAGGATCATTCCTACCTCCCTGCCGAAGACTGCAGGAATATAGCCCTTGAATCTGATCCCCTTCCGGTTGATTCTGCGTTGATTCATATGTACGCTCATCCGCACGGCCTCGAGAACCTGCTCAAGGACCGCTTTTGTATCTGGCTCAAGGTCAGTCAAGGAGACACCTGTCATGTTCTTGAAATTATCCAGTATGCATTTTTGTACGTATTCGGGAGTGAATCGCTTGTTGCCGATGGCAGGATTGTTGATGAGAGGCTGATGCTTTGCCACAACGCCCCTGCCGGCAACGATCATGGCTGCAATGAAATATGCGGTTTCCTTTGCCTTTTCCTTCTTGATATCGAAGCTTGAAAAGTCTGCAGCAGAGAATTGGAAGGATATTAAAATCATTCCGAGGATTATGAGAGGCTTTAAAATAGGACGCAGCATCAAATAGTTCTCCATGGAACAGAGTAAGCAATGTAAGTTCTGTTTTTATCCTGTTCGGAAAATAGGGGATTTTCTTAAGTGTTGTGGGAGGTAAAGAGTCAGTAAGTGTGGGGGGCTCAGCTCTCTTCCAGGGTGCGCCCTGTAATCTTCAGAAACACATCTTCCAGATTTGCCGGCCTTCGCAGGAAGTGGGGCAGGTGAATGAGCTGTTCCTCAAGCGCAACACATGGTTCATAGACATAGACGTAGAGGCGCTGACCGCTCCGCTCCGTTTCTGCTTTACATGAAGCAATGGAGCGTTCAACATTATCCAGGTCTATGGAATTGCCCGGTATTTCAAACACCTCCTTTCCGGCATACCGGGCCACGAGGCGTGTCGGGTTGCCAGAGGCCACTATTTTGCCATGGTCCATTATGAATACATGGTCCGCCAATTTTTCCACCTCTTCCATGTAATGGCTGGTAAGCAGCAACGTGGTACCCTTTTCCTTCAAGGCAAGCAGCCTGTCCCAAATCATGTGCCTGGCTTGGGGGTCCAGGCCGATGGTGGGTTCGTCCAAGATGAGGAGATCAGGGTCATTCACCAATGACCTTGCCAGGAGCACCCTTCTCCTCTGGCCTCCCGACAAGTTCTGTATTACTTCGTTTTTGCGGTTAAGGAGTGCAAAGAAATCCAGCAGTTCATAGGCCTTTTCAAGGGCCGCAGCCCTTGGTATGGAAAAGTAGGAGCTGTAAATCAGGATATTTTCAAGAAGTGTGAGGTCAGGATCCAGGTTGTCCGTCTGGGGCACTACACCTATTCTTCGTTTTATCGCCTTCAAATTAGACGAGGCATCCATGCCAAAGATCTCTATTTTGCCAGATGTGGGTCTGACCAGGCCGAGAAGCATCTTGATGGTGGTCGTTTTCCCTGCGCCATTGGGGCCAAGTAGAGCCACATATTGGCCATGCGGGATGGCAAGATCTATGTCTGTAACTGCGGTCCTGCTGTCAAATCTCTTGGTGAGGCCCGAAATTTTCACCAGCTGGTCCTTTTTTATGTCCAAAACATTTGACCGCTTCATGTTGATAAGGGCCTGCAACGGAGTCTGTTCTCAATGATCTGGAACGCGGTCTCCACGGCATGGATGAGACTGTTTGGATTTGCCGTGCCCGTGCCGGCAATATCGTAGGCAGTACCGTGATCCACCGAGGTCCTCACTATTGGGAGCCCTGTGGTCACGTTGACTCCATCCCAGAAATTAAGCATCTTGAATGGGATAAGGCCTTGATCATGATACATGCACAAGACGGCGTCGAATTCACCTTGACAGGCGTGGAAGAAAACCGTGTCTGGAGGATGAGGACCTGACACGTCAATGCCTTTGGATCTGGCTTCATCTATTGCCGGGCATATCGTATCCCTTTCCTCTGTTCCAATAGTGCCTGCCTCGCCTGCATGGGGATTAAGGCCAGCCACTGCGATCTTGGGTCTGCTGATACCAAAATCATTCTGCAGGGCGTGGTAGAGCAGCTCCAGTTTCTCGAGGATGAGTGGCCTGGTGATCATTTGTGCTACCCTTCGCAGAGGCTCGTGTATCGTGGCCAGCATCACCTTCAGCCTGGGTCCCGTCATCATCATTGAGAATCTTTCGGTGCCGGTCTTGTCTGCCAGGATCTCGGTGTGGCCGGGATAACCTATTCCAGCATACCTCAGGCCTATCTTGCTTATCGGGGCGGTTGCTACACCGGAGCAGAGACCATTTTTACACAGCTCAATCGCCCTGATCACATATTCGTAGGACGAAAGGCCTGTAACAGGCGTGGGCGTTCCCCAGGGCACCTCTTCTCCTTTCAGGCTGGTGGCCTCAAGCAGATTAAGCGTTCCACGTTCAGGTGTTTCTTCAGGATTCCAGCTTGTTATGGCAATAGGAGAGCCCGTTGTTCCCATGGCCCTTTCCAGGATGGCCCTGTCCCCGACCACAACCACCTTTGCGGGATAGAGCCAATCAGACCTTGAGGCCAGGGCCTTTACTATGATTTCAGGCCCCACACCGGCAGGGCAACCCATTGTTATGACCAAGGGTTTGATGTTGTTCACAATGGGATCAAGAAGCTGAATTTTCCAGCAGGACCTCGTCCCTGCCGGATGTTTCCTGGAAATAGCAGTTTACATGCTCTTTTCCAGACGTCCGCACACGGAATCCAACGAAATCTGGTTGAATGGGAAGTTCTCTCCTGCCGCGGTCAACCAACACGGCCAGTTGTATCTGTTTGGGCCGTCCCAGGTCAGCAAGTGCGTCCATGGCAGCCCTTATGGTGCGGCCAGTGTAAATTACGTCATCTGCCAGAACAATATTCATGTCATCGATGGCAAAGGGGATTTCTGTCTTGTGTACCACCGGCTGGTAGGCGAGCCTGCTCCAGTCATCCCTGTACAAGTTTATATCCAGAAAGCCCACCGGGATCTCCTTTCCCTCAATTTCCTTGATGTAACGTTGAAGCCTTTCTGCCACTGGAACGCCGCCGGTCCTTATGCCTATGAGCGCCAGGTTTTCAACTCCCCTGTTGTATTCAACGATTTCATGGGCCATGCGCTTAAGGGCACGTTCAATTTCCTTTCCGCTGAACAGTACCTTTGCCAAGGAATTCATTTGAGCTGACGGCCTTGCTGGTATTCCTCCTGCTCGGCAGTGCCAGGAGGTCCACTTATTAACGTTGTGTGCTTCATCCCTTTTTGTTAAATATTTACTCCTCTTTTGTCAATGATATATAACCTCAGACCTGACCAAAGGATTAAAAATGGCTGGCGAAAACAGAATCAAGCGGATTCGAAACATCGGAATCATTGCACATATCGATGCGGGCAAGACGACATTGACTGAACGCATACTTTTCTACACGGGCAAGACCCACAGAATAGGCGAGGTCCACGATGGACAGGCCACCATGGACTGGATGCCCGAGGAGCAGGAAAGGGGCATCACAATAACATCGGCGGTCACCACCTGTTACTGGCAGGGCAGGGAGATACACATCATAGACACACCCGGTCACGTTGATTTCACCATAGAGGTGGAGCGCTCTTTGAGGGTGCTCGACGGCGCTGTTGGGGTCTTCTGTGCAGTAGGCGGTGTGGAGCCACAGTCAGAGACTGTATGGCACCAAGCAGACAAATATGGCGTTCCTAAAATTGCCTTTGTGAACAAGATGGACCGGCTTGGTGCCGATTTCTGGGGAACAGTGGAACAGATGAAAGAGCGCCTGGGGTGTCATCCGCTTGTCTTGACCATCCCAAAGGGCGCAGAGGATGAGTTTGAGGGGGTATTCGATCTTATAAAAGAGAAATTGATTGTTTGGGACGAAGCCAGCCAGGGGCGTGAGTTTACGGAGTTGCCCATACCTGATGATTTCAAAGATGATGTGGCCAAGGCCAGGGAGGCATTCATAGAGACTCTTGCAGATGTGGATGATGATATAATGGAGAAATATCTTGGCGAAGAGCCGCTGGAGCCCAAGGATTTGCACGCGGCCATAAGAAGGGCATGCATATCCTTGAAAGGGGTGCCTGTCTTTTGCGGTTCAGCCCTGAAAAACAAAGGCGTCCAACCGGTCCTGGACGGCGTTGTGAACTACCTGCCGAGCCCTCTAGACATTCCTCCAGTAAAGGGTGTTGATCCTGAAACTGGCGATGAGGTCGTGCGCTATACCAAGGACAATGAACCCCTTGCGGCCCTTGCCTTCAAGATCCAGATGGATCAGGGCAGGAAAATGACCTTTGCGCGGATATATTCGGGTGTTGTCCGCCCAGGGGACGAGGTGCTCAATCCAGGCAAGAAAAAGAAGGAAAAGGTGGCGAGGCTGCTTCAAATGCACGCAAATAAGCGTGAGCGTATTAAAGAGGCCGGGGCAGGGAACATCGTAGCAGTAATGGGTCTTAAGTGGACGGTGACAGGCGATACGCTTTGCGATCCCAAAAGGCCCATATTGCTGGAACCTATTGAAACGTACCAGCCGGTGATATCGGTGGCCATCGAACCCAGGACCACTGGGGATCAGGAAAAAATCGATCTGGCTTTGTCAAAGCTTGCTGAAGAAGATCCCACTTTTAAGGTGCGTTTTGACGAGGAGACAGGCCAGACGATCATTTCAGGTATGGGGGAACTGCATCTTGAAGTCCTCACAAAAAGATTGCTGAGGGAGTTCAATGCACCTGTCAGGGTGGGCAAACCCCAAGTGGTTTACAGGGAGACGGTGCAAAAGAGCGCTACCGTCGAGGAGCGCTTTGACAAGGAGATAGCAGGAAGCCGGCAGGCAGCCACGGTCACTATTACAGTGGCCCCAAGGGAGCGGGGCAGCGGCAATCTGGTGCGCAGCGAGGTTGATCCTGAGCTGCTGCCTGAAGGTTATGTGGATCTTGTCCTGGATGTGCTCAGGCAAGGGCTTGAGGGCGGTGTTCTAAAGGGTTTCCCAATGGTGGATGTGGAGGTTATCCTGAAAGATGTCAGGTTCGAGGAGGGATTATCCACTGAGATCGCCTTAAGGGCAGCGGCATCTATGGCCTTCAGAAAGGCAGTAGAGGCAGCCGATCCTGTACTGCTTGAGCCCATTATGAGACTGGAAGTGCTGGTTCCCGAAGAGTTCATGGGCGATGTTATCGGCGATATTAATGCGCGGCAGGGCAAGGTCGAGCGAATCGAACCCAGGGGTCCCATCCAGGTGATTCAGGCCGTAGTGCCCCTGTCGAAGATGTTTGGCTATTCAACAGCCCTGCGCTCAGCCACTCAGGGAAGGGGCACCTTTACAATGGTCTTTTCACACTATGACCCTGTTCAATGATTATGGTGTTGCCCTGTGCCAATAAGTGGTAATATTGATTAAAGGCTACCTCTAAAATAAAACGTGTTATTGCGTGCATCCGGACCGAGGCCGTTTCCAATATCCTTGGCTGTCCGAGGCAGATACCAGGATTGTTGCAATTACCACTTAAATTGTCCATGTGTTCCATTTATTTTCACCTTTATGACTTATTCAGGAGTTTGATATGGCTGTTAAAAAGACACGAATCTTGAAAAAGGATTGGCCAGGTTTTATCAAGGATTTCAATTTGCAAAACCAGTTTCGAAGGGCATATTTGCTTTTGGGGGATCGTGCCGTGGTGAGTCAGCCGGGCCTTCCGCTTGCAGGGCTTGCCTATGAGCCCGAGGCGAGGAAAATAGAGATCTATTTTGGCCAGGATGATCATCACGCATTGACCCACATGGTCCATGCAGTGGAAGTTCCCCGGGCCTTGTATCTCATACGCGACGATGAGGCACCAAATCCAGTTGCAGGCTTACAGATACAGGCAGCGCCTGGAACTCCCATGGTCTACATCTATTTTGCAGACGAAAACCCTTATGAAGTGAGGGCCCAATGGACCAGCCACCTTGCCTATGCCCTTTTCCTGGAACGAGGCCGTGAACATGGTGCAGACCAGCAGGATTGGTATGATGCAGAAAGGCGCATAGAGGAGGCCCTGGCCAGGTTTACACGTTAGCAGACTTGTTAATGGAGGTTGGTAAATAGATAAATGTTTTCGGATAGTTACAAGGGGTCAGGCCAGGCCATAGACAAGGTAAAGACTCCACATGAGACATTGGAGTGGGTAAGGGCCCGTTTTTCCGCACTTGATTTCCCCATACTCCAAGAGGTGAAAAGGGTAGATAAAGGGCGGTTGGGTATCCCAGTATATGTGAGCAGATATTCATCGCAGGCGGCATCTCTTACCGGAACCAGAAAGCAGATGGGCAAAGGGATATCAGAGGCCCAGGCCATGGCAAGCGCGGTGATGGAGCTCGTGGAGCGCTTTTCCCTCTTTCATTTCATTAAAAAGGCGGAACACAAGGACACTTTTTCAAGTGAAATTGCAGGCGAGACGGTTCCGCTGGCTCACATGATAAAGGCGATCCACTGGACCCATTTGGGCCGTGGAGAAGAGTCCATAATAAACAGTCTGCCAATGAGATGGAACAGCGCTTACAGGCCGGCCTGGCAGAAAAGATATGAGCTGCCTGTTTCATGGTTCTGGCCCATCAATGAATACAACGGTTCGGCTGCCGGCAACTCCCTGGAGGAGGCAGCGGTCCAGGCCATTTCTGAAGTCGTTGAGCGCCACGTCTGTTCTGTAATAACCTATGGTAAATTAAGGACGCCTGAAATAGACCCATCATCCATATCCCATCCAGACGTGGTGGACCTGCTAAACAAGTTTGATCGCCTTGGGATAAAGGTCATCTTGAAGGATTTTTCTTTGGACATCGGTATTCCAACAATTGGGGCAATAGCGTGGGATCCATCCACCTTTCCAGACAGGAGCGAGATAGTGTATACGGCGGGAACAGCACCGCAGCCTGGCCGCGCTGCAATCAGGGCGCTGACCGAGGTGGCGCAGCTGGCAGGTGATTTTGACACCGAGGGTAAATATCTGGAAAGCGGGCTTCCCAAATTTGATTCTTTGGAGGAGGCATCTTATGTGTTGGAGCCTGATGGGCGGGTGGCCTTGGGTAATCTGCCAGACATTGGTTCGGAGAATTTCAGGCACGAGATAGAGGCAATGGCCTCTGCACTGGAGCAGGCAGGAATGCCTCTTTATCTGGTTGACATAACCCATGCCGAACTCCAGGTGCCTGCGGTCTATGCCGTTGTTCCAGGCAACCATTTCCGTGACAGGACAATAGGTATAGAATTTCCCTATCATGCTGCCCGCGTTGCAGCCAAGGCCAGCGGTGAACCAGCACTATCGGCCTTGGGCCTGATAGAGTCTTATTTTCCTGGAAGATATGACACGGCCTTTTACCAGGGTTACCTGAGGGAGGAAAGCGGCCTCTATGATGAAGCCCTGCAATGGTATGACAAGGCCCTTCAGAGGCTGCCGGACAGGCGGGAAGTGGCAAGCATCTATTGCCACCGCGGCAACTGCCTCAAGGAACTAGGCCAGTTTGAAAAGGCACTGGCTGAGCTTGTCAAGGCGGAAAAATATAACCCTGAACTCAAAGAGATCCACAACCTCAAGGGATTCTGTCTATTTAAGCTGAGCCGCCATATGGAGGCAATCGAGGCGTTCGAGAAAGCTATTTCCCTGGACCCTGGCTCGGCCATTGATTATGCCAATATAGGCAGCAATCTGGATAAGCTTGGCCTGCGGGAGGCTGCTTGCCGCTGGTACGAGATGGCCTTGGAACTGGATCCGGAACTTGAGTGGGCAAGGGAAAAACTGGAGAAAATAGTGAATGGCCATTCAATATCGGGCTGAAAACTTCCTGGAAACCAAGCGCATTTTTGTTGATAACCTACTGAAAACAATGTATATAATTAGGTGTTTGACCTTTTGCAGAAAAGGTCACAAAGTTTCTTGACAAAAATATTTCTCTATAGTATGAACGGGCCGTAAACTTTTACACGGCCTGCGTAAAGAATCTTAAAGGAGGATTATATGGCTACTATCGAGTACAAGGGCAAAACTTTTGAGGTTGATGAAGACGGCTTCCTCACCAAGGGCATGGAAGAGTGGTGCCAGGAATGGGTAGAGTACGTGAAGGAGCAGGAAGGTATCACTGAGATGACAGATGATCACTGGAAGATCATCAATGTCCTTCAGGATTACTTCAAGAAAAACGGGATTGCTCCAATGGTCCGTATCCTTTCCAAGACCACAGGCTATCCGCTGAAAAAGATCTATGAACTGTTCCCGTCCGGACCAGGTAAGGGAGCATGCAAAATGGCAGGCCTGCCCAAGCCGACCGGTTGCGTCTAGTCTTTCAGTACACTTCATACAAACTTAAAAACCCCTGCTATTTTCATAGTAGCAGGGGTTTCGTTTTTCTTACCTCCGTTTTGAACCCAAAGAAGCGCTTTAAATTTTCAAGCTGGCCAAAAAGCGTTCTTCCTCGGCAGCAACCAATTCCTTGTAGTTTTGTGCAGTTAAGCGGGCCCCCTTGAGTCCTCCCCGTAGATTGATCTCTGCCATGTATGTGCAGCCGTCTTGGGCAATCATCAAATCGATATGGGCATAGGGAAACTGTCCCCTTTTCATGGCTTCCCTGCACAATTTTTCGTGTGTGTCATCAAGTTCAAAGGGGCCGCTTTCGCCGCCAAAATAGAGATTATTTCGAAAGGTGTTTCGATTTCTTCTCCAGTAGGCCTCTTTGTAGTTGCTGAACCAGATCACCCTGACGTCCCTAATATTGTCTATGAGGGGCTGGACCACAAAGGGATATTGCAATCCGCCAAAACATGCCTGATTATAGACATCTTCTATGGAGTCCCACACATGAATGCCCAGGCCGCAGTTGAAGCGATTTTGCTTGGTTACCACCCTTTTTATGTTGTGTTTGCCATATTCCTGGATATTTTTGATCAAATCGTGCCTGTCTCTGGCCACAAAGGTGTGGGGAACCATCCATTTATGAAGTAGTGCGGCCTGCAGGCACTTTGATCTGCTCAACTGCTGGGCCAGTACAGGCGGAAATACCTTGATGCCCCTGGATGCCAGGTCTGTAAAAAGATATTCTTCAGCAGGTTTTATATTCAGTAGCGTAACTACGACATCCTTGCTGGTAAGATCATCATATAGCTCTCTAAAGGATTTGTTGTCTCTTAAAATCCTGCTGGGAGGCCTTTTCAAAAAAGCATCTCCATGAGCCTGTTGTGGAATTGAGTGAGGTCGGTGTTGCATTCGCCGCAGAAGAACTTCACTTCTCCCAGTATGCTCGATTCATCGCTTTGAGGTGTGAAGCTGCCGTCTGCATTTTGTATATATCTTGTGGTGAGCATTACATCTTCGGCTACTTCATAGAAGTGCCAGTCGTTGCCGCATCTTGGGCAGACGACCCGTTTGCCCATTTGCAGGGAGGGGAAGGGGGTCGTGATTTTGGATTTGGTTTTTTTCCCAGTCTTTTCTTTTGAAGGTAGATTCATAGAGTGAACTCGCAGTTAAAAAGTTGTGTTATATTTATC
>JALVPX010000039.1 GCA_027031565.1 Deltaproteobacteria bacterium
TTTCCCATTCCCTGGCAATAATGAGGGCGGTCAAGAGGGCTCCTATAAGGGTCATGATAATAGCGATAAGGCCTGGCACCAGAAAGTTCCTGCTCCTGACCTCCTGGTTGAACCAGATACGCTGTTCCAGACGGAGCGGAAGGGGAAGATCCATTCCCCTTTGCATAAAATATTGTTCGAGCCATTTCACCCATATTCCCTGCACATAGCCCTCTATGAGCCTTGCGGTATTGGCGTCCACGCCATTTACGTTCAAACTGATACGCGGTGTCCTATTTGAGAGCAGTTTTTTTTCAAAATCATCCTTAATCCACACGAAACCCTGGATACGGGACTGATTCAATGCCTCGTCTGCCTGTTGAATGTGTTTGAGCCTGACTGGAATAAAATATTCCGAGTTCATGAAATTGGAGGCGAGGGAGTTTGCCACAGGTCCTTCATTTTCTACAATGATTCCGATCGGGATATGTTTTGCATCGAGGGATATCCCGTAGCCGAAAATAAGTAGCAGGAGTATTGGAAGCACCAGTGCGATTCCAATTGAGGATGGATCCCGCAAGACCTGCAAGGCCTCCTTTTTTATGAAACCCTTAAGGCGCATGAAGGACATGGAACGCATCAGCCCGCTCCCACGGAACCTTCCTGTTTTTCCAAAAGGGCAATAAAGGCGTCTTCAAGGGTCGGCTCCGAAATTCTGTCTGACCTTGCCTGCGCCTTAATCTCTTCAGGGGTTCCCATAGTCAAAATGTGTCCGCTTTCCATGATGACTATTCTGTCACAAAATTCAGCTTCTTCCATGAAATGGGTGGTAACCAGCACGGTTACCCCACTTTCAGCCAATAGGTTTATATGGCCCCAGAATTCTCTCCTTGCAAAGGGATCCACCCCTGAGGTTGGCTCATCCAGAAAAAGTATGTCTGGATCATGCATCAGTGAGGCGGCAAGGGCCAGACGCTGTTTGAAGCCAAGGGGAAGATCCATGCTGTTCTGGTCCCTGTACGGCCCAAGGCCAAAGCTTTCCATTGCCCATTCGATCCGTTCTCTTCTCTTCTTGCCCCTTAGGCCGTAAGCTGTACTGAAAAATCTCAGGTTCTGCATCACGGTGAGATTGCCATAGAGTGAAAAGCGCTGGGCCATGTAGCCAATTCTGGCCCTGGCTCTCGAGGGTGCCTTATGCATATCGGTTCCTGCGACTTCGGCACGCCCTTCAGTCACAGGAAGCAGTCCGCATAGCATGCGGAAGGTTGTGGTTTTGCCTGCTCCATTGGCTCCCAAAAGACCGAAGACCTCGGCCTTTTGGACCGAGAAAGATATATCTTTTACTGCATAAAAGTCACCAAATTTCCTGGAGAGGTGTTCAACTATGATTATCTTTTGGGCTGGTTCATCTCTTTTCAGCCCTTTTTCGGCTAATGTCAAGGCGTGGACACCACCTTTACGCGGCTCGATATCCTTTAAGAGCGCCATGAAACTGTCTTCAAATCTTGGGGCAACCGGTTCAAACTGGAAGTCCGCCACCTCGTTCTTGATGTCAGTTGGAATAGAAAAATCCTTTTCAGTAACCAGCCTTACTCCATTTCCAAAAATCAGGGCATCTATAACACCGGCAAGGGCAGCCAGGCGCTGCTGAAGCCTGCGCTTGCTCATGCCTTCTGCCCTGACGAAAAAGGTACGACCTGTGACCTGCCTGGTGAAATAGCCTGGCTTGTCCTGCCCAAGCACCCTGCCTGAATGCATCAATATGACCTCATCACATCGTTCAGCTTCATCCAGATAGGCAGTGCTAAGCAACACTGAGGTCCCTTGCTTCCTGACAAGATGGTGGACGATTTGCCACAATTCCCTTCTTGATACAGGGTCCACGCCTACCGTAGGCTCATCCAGAAGCAGAAGATCAGGTTGTGCCAGCAGGGTGCAGATGAGCCCAAGTTTCTGCTTCATGCCTCCGGAGAGCCTGCCTGCCAGCCGGCGGGTAAAGGGCTTGAGCCCGGCCATGTGGAGAAGCGTTTCGTAACGTTCCCTGCGCTCCGAGGGGGAGACACCCTTTAGATCGGCAAAGAGTTCCATGTTTTCCTGGACGGTCAAGTCTTCATACAGACCGAAATGCTGGGGCATGTAGCCTATTTTTGATTGAATGGCAAAGGAGTGCGAGATCGAATCGAACCCCAGGGTCTCTATTTTGCCCTTATCAGGGGTCAGCAGGCACGCTGCCAGCCGCATGAGCGTTGTCTTGCCAGCACCATCCAGGCCTATAAGTCCTGTTACAA
>JALVPX010000040.1 GCA_027031565.1 Deltaproteobacteria bacterium
GAAGAGCTCTGCATCCAGCATGCACTCCCGTTCCGCTGCCTTCCAGTCGATCCGATTTTTCTCTGTGTTTTTCAGGGCAGCCTCCAACACCCTCAGCATGTAAGGCGTGACATGAAATTTTGCCCCCGGCGGCACCACTGACATGGCTCTTTTGAACCTGTCTCCTGGGGGAGTGATCTTGTAAAGCCCTCCGGGCAGGAGATCCAACAGGCCATTTGCCACAAGTTGTCCAAGGGCCAATTGCACCGCCTTCTGCTCCTCAGGCTTGAACTTCTTCAAAATCGCCTGTTCAAACTCCCCCTTCTTGAAAGAAATCATGTGGAGCACTGCCCGCTGCATGGCATCTACCAGAGGCATCCGGTCTATGGAAGAGGCAATCCTTGCAAACAGGCGGCCAGATTTGGTGGGATACCCCTTGCCCACCGTGGACTGCTCTTCTGCCTCTTCAACCCATTTGTCACCTGGGGAAATATGCTCCATGCGGGTGGTTGTTATTGCCATGACCGCCTTGGCACCCACGCGTCCAAAGTCGTTTTCTTTTCTGTCTGCCAGCACCTGCCGGCCTAACCGGGTCAAACGATATACAAGAACACCTGCTTCCGTGCGTTCCGATCTTATGAGCCCGTATCCCTCCAGCATATAAAGGCTGCGGGCATGGTCACAGCCTTTGACGCAAGACAGCGCAAGCTCTTCCTTGATCCTTGTGTATGATGGGACTATTTCCGGGTTCTCTTTGTGTTTTTCCCACAGCTCGTCCACGATGTTCAAGACCTTGAAATCCCACGGTTCCATTTCCACTGCAGGATTCAGGGTGATGGGCCCTTCATAGAGGAGCTTTGCTGCCTGCTGCAAATGGACACCTGCCGGCAGGAGCGCGCCGCTGGCCTCCATGGCGCCGATGGCCATGAGCTTTTCCTTTGATTCAACAGCCTTTTCCGGCCCAAGGAGGGAACGCAGTTCATTGTCTGTCAGGGCAAAATCAAAGGCTGCCCCTTTGAGGAGGCCCGCCCTTATTTGCTGCCCAGGCCCGGTGAGTGAATAGGTGTTGCCAAATGGAGCAGAAAAGGCCAAAAGACGCATTGACTCCAGTTGCAGGACCTCCTCCTTTGTAAAGGGAAGCAGACTTTTTCTGCCCGGGCCTGGCGGGGCATTTCTCAACTTTTCTGCCAGGGGCACGGAAATGAAAATCTTCGGTTCCGAGATCTCGTACGCTTCCAGGATAGACTCAGCCGGAGGCAGCAGGACTCCATCCTTTACCAGCCCCCTTTTAGAAAGCTGCTCCTCTATTTCCAGCTGACCAGAAACGTCACCATGGGCATATCTTGCGACCTCCAGCATGGTAACCACTGCAGAACCGATAATCTTGAAATCCTCGGACCATACCTCTTCCCCTGCCTGCTCCCTCAAGTTGGCAGCGCATTCGTCTAAGGCTTCGAGTATCAAGTGGCCGCTTTGGGTAAGTTCAAAGGTGTTTTCTACTTCGTCCAGCAGGCCTGCCAACTCAAGTTGAGTAAGATATTCAATGTCTTCCTCATTCAAGGAATCAATCACCTTGTCCAATGCCAGGCCTTCTTCCCACTTATTTTTAACAAGCTTCAATAACTTGTAGTGTCTATTGGTCACAACCATTGAAATGCCTCCTTATTGGTAATCTTCTCATAGAGCTAGTATGATCAACACATCACTTCCCCATTCAAAACCGTAAGCACTAATGAGACAGTGTCCATATCTTCTATTGGCTACCTCTAAAAATTGTCTTTTTGCCATGCTGGGGCGTGGCTGCGTTGCACTCAAAAAATAATCCTCGAAATATCGACACCCGGTGTAGCCATGGGGCCAATTTTTAGTCCTTGTGGGGTTAAGGATTATCAAGCTTGAAACAGGCAAAGTGGCCAGGATTAAAACGTGCTACCATGGCCTGGCTGATGATCCTGCCTGGAGCGACTTTGAGCAATTTCTAGCAGATTCTTGGCGAAGCGTAACGGCCGGAAGTTGTACTGTTTGAGCCTCCCGAAGGCAGGCGAGTTGTGCAACTTCCAGCGGAGTAAGCCTTAGAAGATGCAGAAATGCGAGACGGAGACGAAAGGCAGGATCATCAGCCAGGCCCTTACAGGCAGCGTGTTGTCCGGAAACAGAAACAGGGCCTGAAGTAGAAACGAAAAGCGCTTGTTCATGCCTCTTTTGCTCAATAGCAGCGTTATCGTCGCGAAAAAATGCTCACATACCCCAAGTATGCTGCGCTTTTTTCGCTCCTCTGGCC
>JALVPX010000041.1 GCA_027031565.1 Deltaproteobacteria bacterium
CTATAGAAGGGCCTTTTGGATTTGTCCCTAGAGCAGAATTTGCTGTTACTGCCCGCGTTTTGCGGGCTTGTGAGCATACAATAGTAATGGAGAGACCGGTTTGTCAATGGTTTTGTTTCAAAAAAAATGGCCTGGCCTTTTGGCATAGATTTTTTTGCGCAGTTGCTGAAATTGTGAACAAATTACTTGACACCTTCAAGGTTTTGTGTGGCAATTATGGTAAAAGTTGCCGATATCCTAAAATAGGTTGACATGAAACAATAATACTAGTAGATGACTTTGGGTTTTTAATGTTAAAAAGCGCTTTTCAATTTATTGCACTGGCAATATTACAGGAGGAGCAAGCATGCTGGTAAGAGAGTGGATGGCTGACCATCCTGTAGTAATTGATGAAAACACTTCCATAATGAAGGCCACTCAAATTATGAAGGAGCACGGTATCCGCAGGATACCTGTTGTGCGTCAGAACAGGCTCGTTGGCATTGTGAGTGACAGGGATATAAAAGAAGCGGCTCCTTCCAAGGCCACTTCGCTGGATGTGCATGAACTCTACTATTTGCTGTCTGAGATAAAGGTCAAGGATATCATGACACCGAATCCAATTGTATTAAGGGAGGATGACTCGGTTGAAAAGGCAGCAGTCATAATGTTGGAGAACAAGATTTCCGGCCTTCCTGTGGTCGATGATGATAATAAGGTTATCGGCATGATCACCCAGACCGACGTTTTCAAGGTAATGATCGGAATCACGGGGATATACCGCGGCCCGCTGCAGATCGCCTTTGACGTGGAAGATCGGCCTGGTACGTTGAATGATCTTTTGAATGCCATCAGGACCCATGAGGCCCGTACAGTGAGCGTTTTGACCTGTTTAGACCATGTTCCTCCAGGGCGCAGAGAGGTCTATGTTCGTATCCAAGATATGGATGATGACAAATTGAACGCCATGGTGGATGACCTGAAGAAGGAATTCAAGGTACTCTATGTGGTAAGGGAAGACCTCAGCACTATTCCCCGAAAGGAAGCGAAGGCAGCCGCTTGAGCTGTTTGAATAGATAATTGCCGAAGCCCTTGATCAGGCCCGGAATGGAGTGTAAATCCTCGCCTGGTGAAAGGGGTGGGAGAGTGTCTTCACGCAAGGCCTCCCACACATAGTTGCCCTCTGCCGGCGTGGTGATCTGGCCGGTGTTTTTGTCGATCGGCACCAAAGCGATCTTGTCTGGAATTTGGAAGCTCGACGCTTTCAGCCTTCCATCGTGATTTAAAACTCTTTTTACAAAGGATGCCCATACCGGGCATGCGGCCCTGCCGCCGGTTTCCAGTTTGCCAAGTGATTTCCTGTCCATTCTGCCCAGCCACACCCCTGCCACTAGGTCAGGGGTGAATCCCAGGAACCAGGCATCCTTGTAATCGTTTGTGGTGCCGGTTTTACCTCCAACCGGCACACCTATCTTCCTGGCGCAGCGCCCGGTGCCATGTTGTACGACACCTTCCATCATTGATATCATCTGGTATGCCACCACAGGGTCTAGGACCGGATCTGGCTCAGGATCAAGCCTTTCAAGGAGTCTGCCGTCTTTGTCCAATACCGCAAGAATAAGAGAGGGCCGTATGACTGCACCCATGTTTGGAAATACGCTGTAGGCCTGAACCATCTGGAGAAGGGGTATGTTGCATGAACCAAGGGCTACAGACAGGTCGTCAGGGAGCTCCTCCCTTATGCCCAATGCAAGGGCCAGTGTCTTCAGGCGCTTAAGGCCGACGAGCTTTGCGACCTTTACGGATATCACGTTCCTCGAATATGTAAGCGCGGTCCTAAGGGTGATGGGCCCCATGAACATGTTGTCAAAGTTGTCCGGCTCCCACCTGCTGTCGGGTTCAGCCCCTGCAAAAGATATGGGCTCATCTACTAGCACGCTGTTAGGCCTCACCACGCCTGCTGCCAGGGCAGCAGCATAAACAATAGGCTTTATCGCAGAACCGGTCTGCATTTTTGCCTGGGTTGCCAGATTGTACTGTGATTTCTTGAAATCCAACCCCCCAACCATTGCCTTTATGGCCCCTGTGTGGCTCTCCATTGCCACCAAGGCAGCCTGTAATGTTTCAGGAAGCACTTTGTCCTTCGAGTGGCGTTTGATTATCTCCTTGACGCCCCTTTGAACGGCCTTATAGGCCTCTTCCTGCCATTTTCTGTCCAGGGTGGTTATTACATTCAGCCCTCCTGTCAAGACCCGCTCCCTGCCATATCTGGAA